>JAIDUZ010000024.1:23547-56367 GCA_029059935.1 Alistipes sp. | reverse complement strand
CTGCGACTTGCAATATCATAACCCTCGGCTCTTAGTCGGACGTCATTCTGAGGAGCGTAGCGACGAAGAATCTGTTTCTTGCTTGTTATATAGATTCTTCGGCTTTGCCTCAGAATGACAAGACTGGGTTTTCGGTCGCAGCCTGCGGGGCACGCTTGCGGGCCTCCGCCGGGGGGGGGCTCCGGCCCGCACGGCTCTTCGAGCCGCCCTTGCAGAAACGGATTAATTGTGAATTCTGAATTTTGCATTTTGAATTGTTCTCGGCTCTGCGGCAGACTGGAATAGTCAGCTGACAGCAACGCGGGTTCGGAAAGAGAATCTTTGTTTTGCTGGCTCGTGGCGGCCGCATCGGCTTCGAATCGGAATGGCGAAATTTACAAATCCCGCCTCTTAGGCGGGCGAGCCGAAGCCCCGCCCTGCGGAGGCTCGCAACACTCGCCCCGCTGGCTTCGGCCCGAACGACTGCACTAAGTCTCTGCAAGCAACAAAACAACCGATTCCTTTTATAATCCCCGCCTCTTAAACAAGCTGTTAGCGGATTGCTGAATCTACCGACCGCACTGACGGAAGCCGTGGCCGCCGTCACTCCGGGCCAAGTGAAGTTGCAGAAGCGAAGATAGAAGTGAAAAACCGAAAACGAAAAAGAAGTATCAAAAAAGGATGCTTTAGACCTATGGAATTCGGGTGGGAAGTACCACTATTCATGCTACAGATTCTTCGTCGCATTGCTCCTCAGAATGACAAGGCGGGGCTTTCAGGCGGGAACCTGCAAGACCTGCGGGGTGACAGTCGGATGTTTGCGGGCCTCCGCCGGGGGGGGCTCCGGCCCGCATGGGGTAAATTTGACTATCTATACTTGCCTGCTTCTGCTTATTACAACGTGTATTCAGATTGCCGCATCGCTACGCTCCTCGCAATGACGTCCGGCGAAGAGCGGGCCGGACGATTATCCCGTCTCCGAAGGGTGCAGGAGGGCGGCAGGCGACGATCTGACATATAAATATACGGAAACACGAAGAAATCTCGATTATTTTACCTATTTTTGCATCAATTGGAAAATAATGAACTTGAATGCCGAAGTTGCATGACAAGGTAGACGTACTCGGAAAACCCGGATGGCTGAAAATCCGGCTGCACCGCACGGCCGACTATGCCGATGTGCGGCGGATTGTCGAAAAACACAAGTTGCACACCATTTGCAGCAGCGGCCGTTGTCCCAACCAGGCCGAATGCTGGAGCCGGCGGACCGCTACGTTCATGATTCTGGGCGACATCTGCACCCGCGGCTGCCGTTTCTGCGCCACACAGACGGGCAGGCCCCTGGCTCCGGATGCCGACGAACCGCGGAGAGTCGCCGAGAGCGTCGCTCTGATGCAGCTGAGGTATGTTGTCATAACTTCCGTCACGCGCGACGATCTGCCCGACGGCGGCGCCCGCCATTGGGCCGCGACCGTGGAGGCAATCCGGCGACGGAATCCCGACACCGCAATCGAGCTCCTTATTCCCGATTTCGACGCACGGCCCGACCTGCTGGACGTGGTCGTCGCATCGAAGCCCGACATCATCGGGCACAACATCGAAACCGTCGAACGACTGACCCCCGAGGTGCGTTCCCGGGCGCGGTACCGCACCAGCCTGGAAACCCTGCGTTACCTGAGCAGCCGGGGCGCCGCCACGAAAAGCGGCCTGATGGTCGGTCTGGGCGAGAGCGATGACGAAGTATTGCAGACCCTGGGCGACCTGCGCGAAGCGGGCGTCGGGATTGTGACACTCGGCCAGTACCTTCGGCCTACCCTGGAGCACTACCCCGTTGCGGAATATGTCGCTCCCGAACAATTCGAACGGTACCGGCTCCGGGCTCTGGAGATGGGCTTCGACTACTGCGCGAGCGCACCCTTAGTGCGGTCGTCCTACATGGCCGAAGAAGCGCTCCGCAGCACGAAAGGCCCGCAGCAATGAAAGTCCTGTGCCGCGACCTCGGAAAGATGGACTACGCAGCCTGCTGGGAGTTGCAGCGGTCGCTTTTCGACAGCCTTGTAGCCGCAAAAACGGGGCTGCGGAATGCGAATCCGGCAGGGTCCGGGAGCAAAGATGAAGCGGCAGGCACCATCCTGCTGGTGGAACATCCGCCGGTCTACACCCTGGGCAAGAGCGGCCATGCGGAAAACCTGCTGGTCGACCGCCCGGCGCTGGAACGGCTCGGAGCACGGTTCTTTCACATAGATCGCGGCGGCGACATCACGTTCCACGGTCCGGGACAGCTGGTCTGCTACCCCATCCTCGACCTCGAACGGCTGGGAATCGGCCTACGGGATTACATCGACCGGCTCGAAGAAACCGTCATCCGCACCGTTGCCCGCTACGGCATCGCAGCGGGCCGCATCGCCGGAGCTTCGGGGGTATGGCTCGGAGAAGAAGCGACGATGGAAACGGGCGCCGGGAACAAGGAATCCGGGAGACCGGAAAGCCCGCAGACAACGAGAGATACGCTGTCGCCCAAAAGTCCGGGAACGGAAAAAGAGGGAACGAAAAACGAAGAGGCGGAAAAAAGAGACCCGCTCCGCAAAATTTGCGCAATAGGCGTCCGCTCTTCGCGTTATGTTACCATGCACGGCTTCGCGCTGAACGTCACGACCGACCTGGGGTGGTTCTCGCGCATCAACCCCTGCGGATTCAGCGACCGCGGCGTGACATCGATCGCCCGCGAGACGGGGCGCGACGCAGCGATGGACGAAGTGAAACGGCTGGTTCTCCGGGAACTGGAGGAACAGCTCGGCATAAAGGTGGAATACGAAAACTGAAAGGCAAGCGGGTCCCGCGAAGAAAGATGCTTCGCAAAGGGCGACCGCTGCGAGATTCGGCCTTTCCGCTTCCGCCGGTAAAAAGAGAAAGCAAAATGTTAGAATATATAAATAATAGTTCGTATGCCCATAGAAAAACGATGGGTAGTGAAACCGCAAGGCGATGCCGAAGCGGTGGCCGCGCTGGCGGCTGCGCTGAAGCTCTCGCCCGTGCTGGCGAATCTGCTCGTACAGAGAGGCATAGACACCGTAGAAAAGGCGGAGAAATTCTTTAAGCCCAGCCTCGCCGACCTCCACGACCCGTTCCTGATGAAGGACATGGACAAGGCGGTCGAGCGGGTGGAGCGGGCCGTCGCGAACAATGAGAAAATCATGGTTTACGGCGACTACGACGTCGACGGCTGCACGGCCGTCGCGCTGGTCTACAAGTTTCTGCGCAGGATCGGGCACAAAAACCTGACCTTCTACATCCCCGACCGTTACACCGAAGGTTACGGCATCTCGGTCAAGGGCATCGACCTCGCGGCCCGCAAGGGCGTGGGGCTCATCATCGCCCTCGACTGCGGTATCAAGGCCATGGAAAAGGTCGTCTATGCGAAAGAGAAAGGCGTGGATTTCATCATCTGCGACCATCACCTCCCGGCCGAGGAGATTCCCCGGGCCGTAGCCGTTCTGGACCCCAAGCGGGTCGACTGTTCCTATCCGTTCGACGAGTTGTCGGGCTGCGGCGTGGGCTTCAAGCTCGTGCAGGCCTATGCCCAGAAAAACGGCATCGCGTTCGAACAGATTCTCGACCTGCTCGATCTGCTGGTCGTGAGCATCGCGTCGGACATCGTGCCGCTGGTGGGCGAGAACCGCATTCTGGCCCACTTCGGTCTGAAGAGCCTCAACCGCGAGCCGTCCAAGGGTCTGTTGTCCATCATCAAGATTTGCGGGCTCGACAAGCACAACATCACCATTGACGACATCGTCTTCAAAATCGGCCCCCGCATCAACGCCGCCGGGCGCATGCGCATGGACGAGAACGACGAGAACGCCTCGCCGTCGGGCGGACATGCCGCCGTCGAGCTGCTCATCGAGGGCAACGAGAGCGTGGCCGAGGAGTTCGGCAACGTCATCGACGCCTACAACCAGGACCGCAAGTCGATCGACCGCTCCGTCACGCAGGAGGCCCACAACTACATCGAGAGCAACCCCGAACTCAAGAGCCGCAAGAGCACCGTCATCTACAATCCCAAGTGGATGAAGGGCATCGTCGGCATCGTCGCTTCGCGGCTCATAGAAAGTTACTACCGGCCCACCGTCGTGCTGACCATGAGCAACGGCTTCGTCACCGGTTCGGCGCGTTCCGTGCCGGGCTTCGACCTCTACCAGGCCGTCGAGTCGTGCTCCGACCTGTTGGAAAACTTCGGCGGGCACATGTACGCCGCGGGTCTGACCATGCGCCCCGAGAACATCGAGGAGTTCACGCGCCGCTTCAACGACTTCGTCGAGCAGCACATTGACCCGCAGATGCTCGTGCCGCAGGTCGACATCGACAGCGAGCTGCTCTTCTCCGACATCACGCCCAAGTTCCGCGACCATCTCAACCGCTTCCAGCCTTTCGGGCCCGGAAACGCCGCGCCGGTCTTCGTCACCTACGGAGTCAGCAGCCACGGCGACGCCCGGCTGGTGGGCATGGAGTGCGAACACCTGCGCATGGACCTGATACAGCGGCAGAAGCCCAACACGCGCATCCAGTCCATCGCGTTCCAGCAACCCACCCACTACGAGTGGGTCAAGGCCGGAAAACCCATCGACGTCTGCTACCAGATCGTCGAGAACCACTACCGGGGCAACATCACCACCCAACTGAGGGTCAAGGACATCAAGCCGGTGGTCAAATAAGGTGAAAAGTAGAAAGTGAAAGGTGAAAGGTGCAGGTAAGCGGAATTGAAGCTTGCTGCGCGATAGAAGAAGAAAGGTGAAAGAGACTTGAAACCTCTTTCACCTTTTTCAGTCGGATGCGGAAAGTGAAAAGCATTCGGAGACGCTTTTCACCTTTGACCTTTCACTTTTGATCTTTCACTTCAACCAGGTCACACGCACCGCATCGTCGCTCTCGGGCAGGGGTGCAGGGGTGAAGTCGGAGTAACCCAACGCAATGGCGCAGAAAGGTTCGCAACCTTCGGGAACGGGCAGGAACCCGCGCAAGAAATCGGCCGCCGACTCCCCGTCGGGAGCATCTTTCAGCCGGGGCCGGCCGTCGATGTGCACCCAGCACGAAGCCAGCCCCTCGTCAACGCACGCTAACTGCAAGACGGTCGCGGCGATGGAGGCGTTCTCGCGCCACAGGTCGGTTTTCGTCGTGTCGCCCAGCACGACCACGGCACACGGCGCTCCTTTCAGAAACCCGGCGCCATAATCGCGCATGCCGGCCATGCGGACCGTCACGGCGGGGTCGTCGACAATCAGAAACCGCGTCGAACGGCTGTTGCGCGACGAAGGGGCCGAAAGAGCCGCCCCGACGATGCGGCCGACGACTTCGCGGGGCACCGCCCGCTCCGTGAACTTGCGCACCGAACGCCGTTCGGCGACAATCTGCTTGAATTCCATATGCGAATCAGGTTTTTGCTGCGCTTTTTGCAAAGATAATGAAAAAACCGTATTTTTGAGAGGTAAAATATCATCCCGCCATGAACCAAGACCTCCGTTTCACCATAGCGCTGATCTACGATTTCGACGGCACGCTGGCCCCCGGCAACATGCAGGAGTACGACTTCATCCCCGCCGTGGGCAAGAGCAACAAGGAGTTCTGGACCGAAGCCAACTCGCTGGCCGAGGAGCAGGACGCCGACATGGTGCTCACCTACATGGCCCGCATGATTCAGGGTGCCCGGTCGAAAGGGATGTCGCTGCGCCGCGAAGCGTTCCAGGAATCGGGCCGCAAGGTCGCCTTCTTCCGGGGCGTCGAGGAGTGGTTCGGGCGCATCAACCGCTACGGCGCCGAGCGCGGCATCCGCATCCTGCACTACATCAATTCGTCGGGGCTGAAAGAGATCATCGAGGGCACCGAAATCGCCCGCGAATTCCGCAAGATCTACGCCTGCTCGTTCCTCTACGACGTCGACGGCATCGCCTACTGGCCCGCCGTGGCGGTCAACTACACCAACAAGACGCAGTTCATCTTCAAAATCAACAAGGGCGTCGAATCGGTCTCCGACTCCAAGCTGGTCAACCGCTACATCCCCGAGAACGAGCGTCCCGTGCCGTTCAGCCGCATGATCTACGTCGGCGACGGCACCACCGACATCCCCTGCATGCGTCTGGTCAAGAACTACGGCGGCCACTCCATCGCCGTCTACAACCCCGAACAGAAAGGGGCCCACAAGGAGATGGCGTCGCTCATCCAGGACAACCGCGTCAACCATGTATGCCCGGCCGACTACACCGACGGCTCCGAAATCGACACGCTCGTGAAGATGATCATCGACAAAATCGACCTCGACGACCGCCTCGAACACCGCGAATCCGTGCTCTGATTCCGGCGCCCGGCCCTCTCCGGCCCTCCTCAGGAGCCGGTTCCGCGAAAAAAACGCAGAAAAAACGCCGATTTCTTGCGGGGGGGGGTAAACCTGTTATATTTGTCGCCGGAATCCTATCGAAATCCGAACGCCCATGAAGAAACTTTCACTGTTGCTCCTGCTGCTGTCGGCCTTGCCGGCCGCACTGTCCGCGCAGGAAGAACCGGCTGCCGGCCGACAGCGCGAACCTTTCGTGCCGCAGCACGAACTGCGTCTCACGGCCGGAGCCTACCCGCTGATACCCTATCTCAACGAGCGCGGATGCGACGCCGACCGTTCGTTCTCGTTCGGCCGCACCCATCGCGGCCCGGTCTACACGAGCGGAGCCTGGTCGCTCGCCTACGACTACCGGTTCAAAAGGTGGTTCGACCTGGGGCTGACGCTCGGCTACTATGGCGAATACAGCCGGTCGTACAGCAACCGGGATTCGTCGCACGCCGGCCGCAACCGCGCCCACTTCATCACCGTCATGCCCGTCGCCCGCTTCACATGGTTCAACACGCACTGGGTGCGCATGTACTCGTCGGTAGGTCTCGGCGCCACGTTCGGATGCGGACGCTTCGACCTCGAAGGCGGCCAACCCGACAAGACGGCGGTCGCCTTCCAGCTCACGCCCATAGGCATCGCCGTGGGCCGCTCGCTCTTCGGATTCGCCGAAATCGGAGCCGGGGCGCAGGGCGTGCTGATGATGGGCGTGGGATACCGGTTCAACCCCAAAAACAAGCGTGCAAAATGAGACGGATACTGACCCTGCTGGCGGCCGCCGTCGCACTGACGGGCTGCAAAATCGAAGAAGCCGAATATTTCGATCCCACGGCCGACGGCTACCGCATGCTGCTCACGGCGAACCGCTGCCTGACGGAAGAAGCGGCCACCGCATCGCGCGTCATGCTTTTCAACCTCTACTATTCGGCTCCCGACGAGGAGCGCGAGACGTTCCACGACCGCTATTTCTACACCTCGCGCATCGTCGGTTCGGGCAACGAATGGCGCATCATCGACCGCGACGGCGAACTGGTCATCCGCACCGACGGGCAGCCGCTCTCGACGGACGGCGCCGTCTGGCAATACGCCAGCCTTCGGCCGACCGCTGCGGAGGCAACGATAACCTGCCGCAGAAACGGCGACGAAGCCGCCTACGACCTCCGGCTGCCCGACGACGGCGGACAGTTTTCGTTCACGGCCGCCTATCCCGACCGCACGGAGGAAGACGGCGCCACCCGCTATTGGTGCGAACTGTCGCTCACAGGCTCGGGCGTATGCATCGAAGAGAGCATGCCCTACGGGTTCGAAAAGGTCGCCTGCGAAACGACCGAACCGCTGAAATACGTTTCGACCCGCCCGAAGCGATTCGAAGCGGGCGCGCTGAAGCTGACGGCCGAGACCGACGGCGACGAGCTGGAAGCCACGGCCGAATATCTTCCCGGCAACCGCATAGCGGTCGCATGCGGTCCCTACAGCAACGAATATTATTGGTACTGGTAAGATGAAGATTCTTTTCGCCACCAACAACGCCCACAAGCTGAGCGAGGTGCAGGCCGTGCTGGGCGACGGTTTCCGCCTGGCGACGCCGCGCGACTGCGGCATCACGGAAGAGATTCCCGAGACGCAGGAGACCCTCGAAGGCAACGCCCTGCAAAAGGCCCGCTATCTGCACGAACGCACCGGACTCGACTGCTTCGCCGACGACACGGGGCTCGAAGTCGAAGCGCTCGGGGGCGCCCCCGGCGTCCGCTCGGCCCGCTATGCCACCGACGGCCACGACTTCGCGGCCAACAACCGGCTGCTGCTGAAAAACCTGGCCGGGCAGACCAACCGCCGCGCCCGCTTCCGCACGGTCATCGCACTGATTCTGAACGGTGAAGAACAGCTGTTCGAAGGCATCGTCGAGGGCCGCATCGTCGACTCCGAACGCGGCGTCGAGGGCTTCGGCTACGACCCGCTCTTCGTGCCCGACGGCAGCGACAAGACCTTCGCCGAGATGCCGGCCGAGGAGAAAAACGCCGTCTCGCACCGCGGCCGTGCCGTACGCCGCCTGGCCGAACGTTTGCATTCTTTGGAAAAATAAGATAACTTCGCGGCCCTATGGAGACGAAAAACTACGAGAAGGAGGAGCGTTTCGACCCTGCGACCGTCGAAGCGCTCAAACATCATTATAGCGAAATCCTGCGTCTGCTGGGCGAAGACCCTGCGCGCGAAGGGCTCGTGAAGACCCCCGAACGGGTGGCCAAGGCCATGTCGTTCCTCACGAAAGGCTACGACGAAGACCCGCTCGGAATCATCCGCTCGGCCATGTTCCGCGAGGAGTACAAGCAGATGGTGCTGGTCAAGGACATCGAGCTCTACTCGCTCTGCGAGCACCACATGCTGCCGTTCTACGGCAAGGCCCACGTGGCCTACATCCCCGACGGACGCATCACGGGGCTCTCGAAAATCGCCCGCGTGGTCGAATGCTTCGCCCGGCGCCTGCAAGTGCAGGAGCGGCTGACGGTGCAGATCCGCGACTGCATCCAGGAGGCCCTCGACCCCATGGGCGTGGCCGTGGTGATCGAAGCCAGCCACATGTGCATGCAGATGCGCGGCATCGAGAAACAGCAGTCGGCCACCACCACGTCGGCCTTCACGGGCATCTTCCTCTCCGACCATCGCACGCGCGAGGAGTTCATGACCCTCATTTCGCACCGGTACCGGTAGCGTTCCGCCGCCGCTTTCGTTCGGACGCTTTCCTGCGGGGAAGCGTCTTTTTTCATGCCGTGCCCGGTTTTTCATCGGCGTGCCGCCGCTTGCGGAACGAATTTTGGATTCCCCGCACACGACAGCAAACCAAAAATCTGAAAACCATGACCGTCAAAACCATTCACTACCTTGCGATCGCGCTGCTTGCGGCTGCGGTCTGCTCGTGCCAGAAAGACCCCTCGACGTCGAGTCTGCACCGCGACTACCTGGTCTACACCGACCACGACACCCAGGCCGACTTCTCGGCTTTCGAAACCTTCTACGTGCCCGACAGCATCCTCATCATCGGCGACAACAAGCAAACCCTCTACTGGAAGGACGAAAGCGCCCAGGAGATCGTGAACACCGTCGTTGCGAAGATGCAGGAGGCCGGCTTCACGCGCACCGAAGACAAGGAAACGGCCAACCTGGGCCTCCAACTCAGCTATGTCGAGCGCGAAACCTACTTCGTGGGCTACAACAACCCCTACTGGTGGTGGGACTACCCCTACTACTGGGCGCCCGGCTACTGGGGCGACTGGCTCGGCTGGCACTATCCCTACCGCGTCTATTACGGCTACACGGCCGGGTCGCTGCTCATCGAGATGCTCAACCTCGAAGCTCCGCAGAGCGAGGGCAAGCGTCTGCCCGTCGTCTGGGACAGCTTCATCGGCGGTCTGCTGACATCGAACGCCGTCCTCAACCAGCGCCGCACGATCGAAGCCATCGAGCAGGCCTTCGCGCAGTCGCCCTATCTCAAATAACCGTTCAACCGACAAATCGCAACAAACCATGAAATCGAACAAATATCTTCGGATCATCGCGCTCTGCACCTTCATGCTGGCCGCCGCCCTGCCGGGCAAGGCGCAGATTTTCCCCAACGGCTATGTCAACATCGACTGGCAGATGAACGTGCCTCTGGGCGACAAGTTCGCCGACAAGGCTTCGGGCTGGGGCATGAACTTCGAGGGCGGCTACCGCATCACGCCGGCCGTGGCGGTGGGTCCGTTCATCTCGTTCCACACCAACCTGCAGAGCATCGACCGGCAGACCCTCTATCTGAACGACGGCTCGGCGCTGACGACCAATCAGAAACACGCCGTTTTCCAGCTGCCGTTCGGTGTGACGGGCCGCTACAGCTGGTGCAACAACAGCGTGCTGCAACCCTACATAGGTATGAAGCTGGGCGCCTGCTACTCGGAACTTTCGTCCTACTACTACATACTCAAGCAGTACGACGATTCGTGGGGTTTCTACATGTCGCCCGAGGTCGGCGTCTCGATCTTCCCCAATCCCAGCTACCGCTTCGGCTTCCACGTGGCGCTCTACTACAGCTATGCCACCAACAGCGGCAGCGTGCTGACCTACAAGGTCGACAACCTCAACAATTTCGGCGTACGGGTAGGTATTTCGTTCTGAGGTGAAAAGTGAAAGGTGGAAGGTGAACTTTGCGATTGAGCGAGGGCAGAGTCTGCTTGCAAGCTATGCCGAACAGGAGCAACGTCAAGTCCTCTTCGAGGGCTCAAAGGTGAAAAGCGGCGGCAAGCAAACATGCTTCGACCCGCTCCGGCCTCTCCCGAACCGAGTACTTTTCACCGTCTACTTTTCACCTTTCACCTAAAAAAAAGAGGATTCCCGCAATGGGAACCCTCTTTTTTTCGTGCCGGTCCGGATTATTCGGCGGCAGCTTCGGTTTCAACCTCGGCGCACTTGTCGCAAGCGGTCGAATCGCTCTTCTCGCACGCGCCGCAGCAAGTGTTCTCCTCGGCCTGAGCCTCAACGACGGTCTCTTCTGCCTGAGCCTCGGCGCTCTTCGTGTTGGCGTTACCGCAGCAGCCTACCATGGCGACGGCAGCCAGTGCTACAACGAAAGAAAAAATCTTTTTCATGACTTCAAACGTTTGAAATTAGTGGTTTTATAACGTCGCAAAGTTAGGTAATCGTGCGGAATATGCAAGAAAAATTTAAAAAATTTTCAAAAATAACACCGCACGTCATCGCCGGAAATCACCCAAAGAGAGTTGCTCGCTCTTGGGAAAAGCCTTCGGGAAAGTTCCTGAAACACGCCCCTTGAGGATGATGGCCTCTTCGAGCGTCAGGCAGTTTCCGACCGTAACCCGGAAATAGGGATTTTCATAAAACATGTAGACCGGCGTGCCGGGAAACGTCTCTTCGAAGAGCGATTTGGCCGCCGCAGCACCCGACCGGGCCTCCGGACCGTTGTCGACATAGATGCAGACACGGTAGGCCTTGAGAGCCGGATGGCGGACGTTGCGCACGGCTTCGGCGATGGCTTCGGCGGCATCGCCGTACTCCGTCACGCTTACCGAAGCCGGCATTTCCGATTCGCCGACGAGCTGCGTGCGTGCCAGCCGCTGCTTGAAAGCATCGAGCGACTGGGCCGTCGCCGGCCGTGCACCGAAAGCCGCCGCGAGGGCGAAGAGGAGCGATAGAAGAAAGCGGTTCATGGTTCGAAACGGTTTTTCAAATCCTGCAAATCGATTCCAAAGGTATTCAAAAATTCGGACAAAGGCATCCTTTCGCGCGAAATATTCACCCGCTTCGGGCCGCCGCGGCCCTCGACGACGAACGAAACGGAGAGGTCCGCCGGTTCGTTCTGCCGCACGCGCCGCAGCAGCGCATAGAGCGCCAGGGGGTCGGAAACCTGCACGCGCCACTGCGTGGCATGGCTGTCGACCGTATGCCGCGGTATCACGACCGGATTGCGCAACCTCACGCCGACAACGCGCGAAGAAGCAAAATAGACGTCGAATCCGACCTTGTCTATCCGGAGCTTGTAGCCCGTATCGTTGCGCACGCGCAAAACGAGGTCCAGACCCGTCATCCCGTGCACCTCCGCCGCCTCGACGGCTTCGATGCGGATGCCCTCGCGCGCCTTTTCGGCCGCACGCCGGCACGAGACCATGCCCACGCAAAGGAGCAGAAGCAAAAAGATTCTGTGATTCATGATTTTCGGATGCTTTCGTTCTCCCAACGGAGAGTGAAACGCTGTTTTTAAATTTCGCCCGTGTAGATATGCGCGATGCCGCCGCTCAGACTCCGCTTGCCGAGCGACGAGAACCCGGCGCGCGCCAGTCTGTCGAGAAACGCATCGGGCGCAGGGAACCCGCCCACCGAAGCCGGAAGATAGGCGTAGGCCCGCCGGTCGCGGCTCACGGCACCGCCGACCAAGGGCAGAATCCGGAACGTGTAGAACTCGTAGAGCGCCCGGAACACGCGGTTGCGGGGACGCGAGAACTCCAGGATGAAGACCCGGCCGCCCGGCCGCAGCACGCGGGCCAGTTCGCGCAGGCCGGCATCGAGGTCGCCGAAGTTGCGGACTCCGAAAGCTACCGTGACGGCATCGAACGACGCCGCATCGAAACCGAGGTGTTCGGCATCGCCCTGCCTCAGGTCGATGCGGGCGGCCAGACCGCGCGCCTCCACCTTGCGTCGGGCCACGGCCAGCATCTTCTCCGAAAGGTCGACGCCTGTGATGGCGGCGCCCGGAATCCCGCGCGCCAGGTCGACGGCCAGGTCGCCCGTACCGGTGGCCACGTCGAGAATCCGGGCGGGCCGGCATGCCGCCGCCATGCTTACCGTGCGGCGGCGCCACAGGCGGTCGATGCTGAACGAAAGCGTATGGTTCAGCAGGTCGTAGCGCGGCGCGATGTTGTCGAACATGGCGCGCACCTGTTCCTTCTTGGAATCGTGTGCGTTGTAGGGTTTTACGGTCATTCGTATCGGATCACTTCGTTGGGTTTGACGGTGGAGACGATGCCGGCCGGAATCAGCAGCAGCAGCACGATGGCCGCCAGCACGCCGCCGTTGAGCGGCAGCAGCCACTCCCAATCCAGGGAGATCGGCACCTCCGAGAGCAGGTAGCCCTCGGCATCGAGCTTGACGAAGCCCGTCCATTGCTGCAAAAGACAGAGTGTCAGTCCGATGCCGTTGCCCCACAGCATGCCGCGCATGGCCACGAAAGCGGCACGGTAGAGAAAGATGCTCCGGAGGGTGCCGTTGCGCATGCCGAACGATTTCAACAGTCCGATCATGCGGATGCGCTCCATGACGAGAATCAGCAGGGCGGAGGTCATGTTGAAGAACGCCACCGCAAGCATGATGCCGATGATGACGGCCGTATTGACGTCGTGGGCGTTCAGCCAGTCGAAGATGTTGGCATAGCGGGTCCCGACGCTTGTGGCCGTAAGGTTGTCGGCCGCTCCGGATTCGTCGTGGAGAAGCGCCCGGTCGAGCCGCCGGGCGAAGTCGTCGGCCGACGCGAGGTCGCGGGTCAGAATCTCGTAGCCCGAAATCTCGTCGGCCGTGCGGTCGGAGAGGCGCTGCACGTTGCGCATGTCGGTCAGCACGAGGGCGTCGTCCATCTCGTCCATGCCCGACGAGTAGATGCCCGATACCTTGAAGCGGTCGCGGCGCGGCAGGTCGCCGTGCCCGACGAAGAACATCTCCACGCGGTCGCCGACTCCCAGTTCGAGCCGCCGGGCCAGGTTGCGCGACAAGAGAATATCTTTGGTGCGGACCGAATCGCCGATGCGGGGCAGCGCGCCCTCCTGCAGCCATTCGCCGAAAATCCGCCGGGCGCCGCCGAAGCCGTCCACCCCTTTCAGCACCACCCCCTCGACTGCCTCGTCGGTACGGACGATGCCGCCGCGCAGCGCGTAGGGAGCCATCGAAACGAAGCCCTCGGTGCTGCGGATCAGATTTTCGAGCTGCCCGCTGCGCCGCACGGGATGCGAATCGAGGGCATCGATGCTACGGATGTCCGTGAGGGAGACGTGGGCGGCGAATCCCGTAATCTTGCGCGTCACCTCGCACTTGAAGCCCATCATGACGGCCAGCGACAGAATCATCACTCCGACGCTCAGCGCCACGGAGATGACGGCGATGCGCTCCATGACGCCGGGCCGCTCTCCGGGAAGGGGCCGCGCGGTGCGGCGGGCTATGAAAAAAGCAAGGTTCAAGAGTCGGACAATTTACGGAAATTCGGAGCCGCGACCGGAGCGGGAGACGCAACCGGGACCCCGCCGAACGAGGCCGCGGCCCGCCATGCGCACCGCCAACAAAAAGCGGCACAATAAAGCTGCAATCGCAATGCAAAGTAACATAAAATTTCGTATTTTTGCCCCACCGAACGCCGTTTTTCGTGCCCGAAGCACGCGAAGGCGCCGGCGAACCGACACAAAACCGACGATTTATGGCAATCCAACCGCTCTTCGCCCTGCTCTACGCAGGACTTCCGACAACGGGCTACTCGGCCTCGGCGACAGGCATGTGGCTCCTGATCATCCTCATCGGCATCATCGGCCACCTGGTCCATGCACGACTGGAGAAGGTCTTCGCCAAGTATTCGAAGGTGGAGTTCCCCGGCGGACTGACCGGCGCCGAAGTCGCCGAGAAGATGTTGCGCGACAACCGCATACACGACGTGACCGTCACCCACGTAAAGGGACAGCTCACCGACCACTACAATCCCGCGACCAAGACCGTCAACCTCAGCGACGCGGTCTACTCGTCGCGCAGCGTGGCGGCCGCGGCCGTAGCGGCGCACGAATGCGGCCATGCCATCCAGCATGCGCAGGAGTACGGCCCGCTTAAACTGCGCTCGCAGCTGGTGCCCGTCTCCTACTATTCGTCGAAACTGGCCATGGGCGTGATTCTCGCCGGGCTGCTGCTGATGGTGGCCACCGACAACGAGCTGCTCTGCTGGATAGGCGTGGGCATGGTGGGCGTCTCGGCCCTCTTCTCGGTGGTGACCCTGCCCGTCGAATACAACGCTTCGGAGCGTGCCATGACGTGGCTCACCTCCAGCCGCACGCTCTCGGGCGTGCAGGCCGACCAGGCCCGCGAAGCCCTGCGCTGGGCGGCCCGCACCTACCTGGTCGCCGCGCTGAGCGCCATCGCGGCCCTGCTCTACTATGTGATTCTGATTCTGGGCAACCGACGCAACTGACCGACGCATGGCCAAGGGGTCCGAAAACTGCACGTCCAACGGATGGATCGCGGCCGCGGCGCTCATCGGAGTGCTCGTGGCCGTGAGTTTCATTCCGCCCCGCACGCTGGGCGGCGTGAAAATCCGTCGTGCCAACATCCTTTCGGACATCTTCGACTTCGACGACGCCCCCGCCCGGAGCCCCGAATCGGCCGTCTTCAACGAAGCCGATTTTCAGGTCGACATGACCGAAGTGGCCGAAATCATCGAGGCCGATACCCTGCCGCCGCAGGTGCAGACGCTCTTCGAGTGGGAGCTCGGGCGCGACACCACGCTGCGCGCCGAGGTGCTGCCCGACACGACCTGCACGCGGCGCATCGTCGCCATCGAAGAATACGATTCGCTGCGGCCCGACGGCATGCGGGCCTTCTACGACACGGTGCTGCTGGCGCAGCGTCCGGTGCGCATCGCCGTGCTGGGCGACTCCTTCATCGAGGGCGACATCCTCACGGCCGACCTGCGCGAACGCTTGCAGGAGACCTACGGCGGCGGCGGCACGGGCTTCGCACCGATGGCCTCGCCGCTCACGGCGTTCCGCCGCACGGTGAAGACTACCTCCAAAGGGTGGACCTCCTACAACATCATGCAGCGCAAGAAGACCCCGCAGGCGCTGCGCGACAAATTCTACGTCTCGGGCTGGGTGTGCCAGCCCGTCCAGGAAGCCTCGACCCGCTGGGAAACGACGACCTACCGCCGCAAGCTGGACGAATGCACCTGCGGCCGCATCTTCTTCCTCTCGCCCGACAGCAGCCGGCTCGAAGTGACGGTCAACGACTCGCTCCGCCGCGAATTCACGGTCGAGGGCGACCCCTCGGTGCGCCAGATTGCCGTGCACGCACCCCGCATCGGTTCGCTCGCCATCCGCGTGGCGTCGGGAGCCCGCGGATTCATCGGCTACGGCGCCGTGTTCGAGAGCGAGGGCATCTCGGTCGACAACTACTCCATCCGCAGCAACAACGGCCAGGCCATGTTCTGGACCAACCCCGCAATCGACGCCCAGGTCGACGCCATGCTCGACTACGACCTGGTGATTCTGCAATACGGACTCAACATCATGCAGAACGGCGTCTACAACTACACCAACTACGCGGCGCAGATAGAGAAGATGGTGACCTTCGTGCGCGAATGCTTCCCCGGCGCCGCGGTCCTCGTCATGGGAGTCAGCGACCGTTCGGTGCGCACCGACACGGGCTTCGCGCCGATGGCGGCCGTGCCCTACATGACCGCCTACCAGCGCCTGGCGGCTCAGAACGTGCAGGCGGCCTTCTGGCCCACGGCCGACGCCATGCAGCTCCTGGGCGGCATGGGCCACTTCGTGCGCAGCGGCTGGGCCGGCAAGGACTACACCCACATCAACTACTCGGGCGGCAGGCGCATCGGCCGCGCCCTCTTCGATGCGCTCAACGACCGCATCCGCGGCGCCCACGAACTTCGCCGGCGCCGGGTCCGCTTCGACCCCATATTCTCCGACTCGCTGCAACCGAAGCCGCTGCACGACCCGCTGCTCCTCGCGCCCATCCACCTCAAACCGATGATGCCATGATGCCCGCAGCGGACGGAATAACGGCCCGAATCGCCGGCCTGCTGACTTACGACGCCTCGTCGCCGCTGATTTTCAGCAGCGGGCTTTTTCTGTTCCTCTTCACGGGATTCCTGCTCTTCTATGCCGCCCTGCGCCGCACGCCCACGGCCCGCATCCTCTATGTCATCGCCTTCTCGCTCTACTTCTACTATAAGTCGAGCGGCATCTACTTCCTGCTGCTGATTTTCGCCGCAACGAGCGACTACCTGATAGCCCGGGGCATCCACGCCTCGCACCGGCAATGGGTCCGGCGGCTGCTCGTGCTGCTCAGCGTGGCCGTCAACCTCGGCATGCTGGGCTACTTCAAGTACACCAACTTCCTGGTCGACATGGCCAACCGCCTCTTCGGGCAGGGTTTTCTCGAATTCCAGAACATCTTCCTGCCGGTGGGCATCTCGTTCTTCGTCTTCCAGTCGATGAGCTACACCATCGACATCTGGCGCGGGCAGCTGAAGCCGCTGGAAAAGTGGACCGACTACCTTTTCTACCTCTCGTTCTTCCCCCAGCTCGTGGCCGGACCCATCGTCCGGGCGCGCGACTTCATCCCGCAAATCCGCAGCAACCCCGTCGTCGTCACGCGCGAAATGTTCGGCACGGGAGTCTTCCTCATTCTGACGGGTCTCTTCAAGAAAGCCGTCATCTCGGACTTCATTTCGCTCAACTTCGTCGACCGCGTCTTCGACGAGCCGCTGCTCTACACGGGGTTCGAATGCCTCACGGGCATCTACGGCTACGCCCTGCAAATCTACTGCGACTTCTCGGGCTACTCCGACATGGCCATCGGCATCGCGCTGCTCCTGGGCTTCCGCTTCCCGAAGAATTTCGACGCCCCCTACAAGTCGGCCACCATCACCGAATTCTGGCGCCGGTGGCATATCTCGCTCTCGTCGTGGCTGCGCGACTACCTCTACATCTCGCTGGGAGGCAACCGCAAGGGCCGCGTGCGCACCTACTTCAACCTGTTGATTACGATGGTGCTGGGCGGTCTGTGGCACGGCGCCGCCCTGCGTTTCGTGCTGTGGGGCGCGCTCCACGGCGCTGCCCTGGCGCTGCACAAGCTGTGGCTCGCCGTCGTTCCGGGCGCCAAGGCCACGGGCAGCGACATGAAGCGCGGCTGGCGCATCGCGGGCATCTTCCTTACGTTCAACCTGGTATGCTTCAGCTGGCTGATGTTCCGCGCCGAATCCATGCAGACCGTCACGCTGATGCTCCACCAGATTTTCTTCGACTTCAATGCGCCGGTCATCCCCCAGGTGCTGGCGGGCTACGCCGCGGTCTTCGCCTTCATCGCCGCCGGCTATGCGCTCCACTTCGTCCCGGCGCGCATCGACGACCGGGTCCGGCACGGCGTCGCCCAGGCTCCCATGCTCTTGCAGGTGCTGTTGATGGCCGTCATGATTTGGAGCGTCATGCAAATCAAGTCGAGCGACATCCAGCCGTTCATCTACTTCCAGTTCTGAACAATGAATAATGAATATTTAATAAGGAATAATGTCCGCCGAAATTATTCACTATTCATTATTAACCATTAATTTCCACTCAAAGTGTACGACTTCGACCACTCCCTCTTCCTGGCCCTCAACTTCGACGGCGGCCCCTTTCTCGACCGGGCCATGCTCACCGTCTCGGGTACGGTCATGTGGCTGCCGCTCTATGCGCTGATTCTGTGGCTCGTGCAGCGCCGCTACGGATGGCGCAGCATGCTGCTGTTCATCGTGCTGATGGCCGCCGCACTGGGACTCTCCGACATGGTGTCGGGCATCTTCAAGCATAACGGCCTGCTGGGCGGCCTGCTGCCCGATTTCCAGCCGCGCTGGCGCCCGATGTTCACCCCCGAACTGGAAGGGCTGGCCATCACGCCCGACTCGCTGATGACCATACGCCGCGCCGGCCTGCCGGGCGACTGGGCGGTGCACGTTCCCGCCGGTGCCGTGAGCGGACGCTACGGCACCGTCTCGGCCCATGCCGCCACGGTGGTGGCGCTGGCCGCACTATCGGTTTCGGCCATCCGCCGCCGGTGGTTCGCCTACCTGATGGTCGCCTGCACGCTGCTCATCTGCTACTCGCGCATCTACCTGGCCAAGCACTTCCCCATGGACCTCTTCTGGGGCACGCTGGTCGGGCAGCTGCTCGGATGGGGCGCCTGGCTGGCATTTCGGAAAATCACAGGGTTTTTGCCGAGGCGAGAAAACCTGTAAGAAACAGAGTGCGGACAAACGCCCATAATTGCGTATCCAACCTTTTTTCACTACTTTTGCAAGGATAAACCGCCAACACGAAAATACAAAATAACATGAGTAGCATCGAACTCAGCGAACAGGAACAGCTCAGACGGCAGTCGCTTGCGGCGTTGCGCGAACTGGGCATCGAACCCTACCCCGCCGCCCGCTACGAAGTGACGGCCACGGCGCGCGAAATCGCCGACAACTACGATGAGGCGAAAGCCAACTTCCAGCAGGTGCGCATCGCAGGCCGCATCATGTCGCGCCGCATCATGGGCAGTGCCTCGTTCTTCGAGTTGCAGGACCACACGGGCCGCATCCAGGTCTACATCCGCCGCGACGACATCTGCCCCGAAGGCGACCCGACGCTCTACAACACCGTCTTCAAGAAGCTGCTGGACATCGGCGACTTCGTGGGCGTCGATGGCTTCGCGTTCCATACCAACACGGGCGAGCTGTCGGTCCACTGCCGCAAGTTCACCGTGCTGTCGAAGTCGGTGCGGCCGCTGCCGGTGGTCAAGGAGAAGGACGGCAAGACGTTCGACGCCTTCACCGACCCCGAAATCCGCTACCGCCAGCGCTACCTCGACCTCATAGTCAATCCGCAGGTCAAGGAGACGTTCGTCAAGCGGTCGAAAATCATGGCCACCATGCGCGACTTCTTCAACGAGCGCGGCTACATCGAGGTCGAAACGCCCATCCTCCAACCCATTCCGGGCGGTGCCTCGGCCCGGCCGTTCATCACGCACCACAACTCGCTGGACATCGACCTCTACCTGCGCATCGCCACGGAGCTCTACCTCAAAAAACTCATCGTCGGCGGCTTCGACGGCGTCTACGAGTTCGGCAAGAACTTCCGCAACGAGGGCATGGACCGCACGCACAACCCCGAGTTCACGTGCATGGAGATCTACGTGGCCTACAAAGACTATCTGTGGATGATGGAGTTCACCGAGCAGATGCTCGATCGCGTGGCCCTGGCCACCAACGGCACCACGGAACTCACCATCGACGGCAAGGCCGTGTCGTTCAAGGCTCCGTTCCGCCGCGTGACCATGACCGACCTCATCCGCGAAAAGACGGACTACGACATCACGGGCCAGAGCGAGGAGCAGCTGCGCGAAGCCTGCAAACGGCTCCACGTCGAGACCGACGAAACGATGGGCAAAGGCAAGCTCATCGACGCCATTTTCGGCCAGTACTGCGAGGAGGAGCTGATTCAGCCCACGTTCGTGACCGACTACCCCATCGAGATGTCGCCCTTGTGCAAGCGCCACCGCGAAAATCCCGACTTGACCGAGCGTTTCGAACTCTTCGTCAACGGCAAGGAGCTCTGCAACGCCTACTCGGAGCTCAACGACCCCATCGACCAGCTGGAGCGTTTCCAGGAGCAGCTGCGCCTCTCGGAAAAGGGCGACGACGAAGCGATGTTCATCGACATGGATTTCGTGCGCGCACTCGAATACGGCATGCCCTCGTGCTCGGGCATGGGTATCGGCATCGACCGTCTGACGATGTTCATGACGGGTCAGACGTCGATTCAGGACGTGCTCTTCTTCCCGCAGATGCGCCCCGAAAAGAAAGTCGTGAACGACCCGGCCGAAAAATACGTCGAAATCGGCGTGCCCGAAGAGTGGGTGCCGGTCATCCAGAAGATGGGCTATCTGACCGTCGATTCGTTGAAAAAGCTCGCCCCCGGCAAGTTCTTCAACGACCTCTGCGGCTTCAACAAGAAGAACAAACTCGGCCTGAAAGCCCCCTCGATGGAGGAGGTCAGGAAGTGGTGCGAGGAGTAGCCGATGTTCACCTCCCACGGCATGACGCCCGGCCCGGTGTGGATGGCGCTTGTTGCGGCTGCCATGCTTTTCGGCTGGTGGCGGTCGTTGCAGCGGGTGCTGCCCAAAATGACACCAAGGCGCCGGAACCGGATGCTGTTATGGACCTATGCCGTACCCCTTTTCGCGGGGCTGCTCCTTCCGCTCGGGACCGATGCAGGGTCTTCCGGCAAACGGTTTCTGCTGAGACTGTTCCTCCTGCTCGCATGGGCGCTGTCGATTGCAATCGTATACAACATAATTTATAAAAACAAACCGAACATGAGAAAGAAAATCGTAGCCGGCAACTGGAAGATGAACACCCTTCCGGCCGAGGGCGTGGAACTGGCAAAGGGCGTCGTCGCAGGACGCGGCGAAGTGTGCAAGTGCGTCGACTTCATCGTCTGCCCGCCGTTCACCCACCTGTCGGCGGTAGCCGAAGCGCTCAAGGGTTCCGACATCGCGCTGGGCGCGCAGAACTGCGCCGCCGAAGCCAAGGGTGCCTACACGGGCGAAGTGGCCGCCTCGATGATTGCGGCGCTGGGCTGCAAGTATGTCATCCTGGGCCACTCGGAGCGCCGCCAGTACTACGGCGAGACCTCCGAGACGCTCAACAAGAAGATGGAGCAGGCCTATGCCAACAACCTGACGCCCATCTACTGCGTGGGCGAGAACCTCGACGAGCGCGAGGCCGGCAAGCATTTCGACGTGGTGAAACAGCAGATCGAAGAGGTCGTCTACAACCTCTCGGCCGAGCAGTTCAAGAACCTCGTCATCGCCTACGAGCCCGTGTGGGCCATCGGTACGGGCAAGACCGCCACGGCCGACCAGGCACAGGAGATTCACGCCCATATCCGCCAGGTGCTGGCCGCCAAGTTCGGCGCCGCAGCCGACGAGTGCGCCATCCTCTACGGCGGTTCGTGCAAACCCTCGAACGCAGCCGAAATCTTCGCCAAGGAGGACGTCGACGGCGGTCTGATCGGCGGTGCCGCCCTCAAGGCCGACGATTTCCTGGCCATCGGCAAGGGATTCGAAAAGTAGTCCAAGCATAAAGGACAACGGAAAACGAGGAGAGTCGCTCTCCTCGTTTTTTCGTTGTCCGTCATCCGGAGTCCGGTACCGCATCGCTCAAAAAAACGACGGACATACTTCCGTATGGCCGCCGGCTGCCTGGTAGCGGATAGGGGATTGACGGCGCGGTGCTTGTCTTCGGACTTCGCGACTTGGCAAAACCAACTCCGTTCGCTCTGTCCTCGCTGCTCCGTTCGTCCGACCCCGGGATTCTCATCCCGCCGCCTCGCGCCCGCTCCCCCAAACAAAAAATCCGGCCATGAACATATGACCGGATCGATTGTAGTGGATAGGGGATTCGAACCCCTATGTCATGCGTGAGAGGCATGTATCCTAACCCTTAGATGAATCCACCGCAGAATTGTAGGTGCAAAGATAGGGCAGTTTTCGGGAAAGTGCAAAAAAAATCGGCTAAAACTGCAAAAAAAATTCTGCACACGGCGCTTTTTCCCCGCTTTTTGCCTATATTTACATAAGAAACATCCCGTTTCCGGACACGGCAATCCGACGAACGGTCCCCCGAAGGTTTCCGACCGGCCCGGCTTCCCGACCGTACGACGCGCCGGAAGAGCGACCGGCGGAATCCGCGGTCCCGGACAACGACAACGCGTCGAGCGCCGGCAGCAAGACTCCGCGGGATGCCGCAAACCCGAACGACAACAAGCATACGATGCACGCACACATACACATTCGCGCCATGAAAACATCCCGCATTCTGCTGACGGTCCTCGCAGCCCTGGCCCTCACGGCCTGCCACCGCCCCGCCAAACCCCGCTTCGAACAGCTGACCCTGGACACGCTGCTGAACCATCCGCTGGGCACCTGCCGGGTGGAATACCGGTTCGCTTCGATTGCCAACTCGAACAAATCCGAAGCGCTGGGCATCATCGAGCAGAGCAATACCAACTACTTCTTCCAGCTGGAGGATTTCGAGGGTTCGGCCGAGGCGGGGATGTCCGAAAGGCTCGCCCAGCTCGCCGATGAACTGCGAATCGGCGAGTCGAGCCAGACGTCGGTCCACAACATGGAATACGAGACTTCGGCCGAAAGCGAAGGCTACGTCATCGACACCCTGCTCTGCTACTCGATCTACCGGTCGGACTACATGGGCGGCGCCCACGGCAACTACTCGACCGAATACCACCTCTATTCGCTCGCCAGCGGCTTCGAGTTCACGGCCGGCGACTTCTTCGGCGAAGACAAGATGGAGGCGCTGGGCCGATTGATCCGCAAGAAACTCTACGAGCAATACGAAGTCTCGGATGACGAGGGGCTGGCCGAAAACGGATTTTTCCCCGAATATTTCTTCGTGACGGACAACTTCAAGGTCACGCCCGAGTACTACGTTTTCGTCTATAATCCCTACGAAATCGCCTGCTATGCCACCGGCGCCGTGGAGGTGAAAATCCCGCGCGAAGAGGCGGAAGCGCTGTGAACGGCCGCCGCTCTCTGAAAAATCCGGTCGCCCGGCAGGCACCGGCAATAAAAAAAGGTCCTGAGTCTCACGAGACTCGGACCTTTTTTCCGTCGGGAACCACCCCTTCGGAAAACGAGGGTGAATCGGAGGTATTCGACTTCCGGGACGAGCACCGTCTCCGAAGTCTTAGTAACGGACCGTTCCGTTACAACCTGCCGATTTCCTCAACCAACCTAAAACTACTAACCTAAATGAACCTTAAAACTTCATTGCAAAGATAAGGCAAAAAAAGAGACCGCGCAAGTTTTTATTAAAAAATTTTCAAATTTTTTTGATAAAATTTAATATAACCTGATCCAAGGCTGTTTTGCCAAAAAGAGCATTATGCTGCAAACCAGCTATTTGCCATCGTTCTGAATCCGTTCGTGCTCGGCAATCTGTTCGTCGGTGAAACGGCGGCCGATAACCCGCGCGGGCACACCGCCAAGTATCGAATAGGGAGGAAAATTCTTCGTCACCACCGCCCCGGCCGCCACCACCGTACCGCGCGCGACGGTCACTCCTTTGAGAATCGTCACATTGCAGCCGATCCACACATCGTCGCCTATCTCCACGTCGAGGTCGTTTTCGGGCAGCTTGTCGGGCGGCGGAAATCCGTTGATCGTACGCCCCACCTGGTCGAAACGGTGGTCGCCGCCGATGATGGTGACACGGGGTCCGAGGGCCGTGTTGCTGCCGATGCGGATGCGGCTCAGATGGGCCAGCATGAAGGCTCCGGGACCTATGTAAACATTGTCGCCGAGCGAGACATGCTTGTAGCTGAAATGGGACGACACGGGGAAGAACACCGCATTTTTGCCGCATGCGGCGAAGAGCGGCCGCATGACCAGCCGGCCCAGCCCTTCGCAGGCATGGGCCAGTTCGCGGCAGATTTTTCCGGGTATGGCTGTAATTTTCATGGGTTCAGATGACGTTTACATACATGGATGTACCGAGAAGTATACAGATGGGCTTTCGATTATTCGGAGGTCAGCACGCGCCGGTAAACCCGCAGCAGGTCGGCCGTGATTCGTTCGGGTTCGAAACGGGCGACGTATTCGCGCCCCGCGTCGGCCATGCGCCGGCGCAGCGGTTCGTCGGAGAGGATTTCCGTCAGCCGGTCGGCCAGCGCCTGCGGATCGTCGGGGTCGACATAGGCCGCCCCGGGACCGCCCGCCTCTTCGAGACACGAGCCTGTGGCTCCTACGGTCGGCACGCCGCAGCAGGCCGCCTCGATCATCGGGATGCCGAACCCTTCGAAACGCGAAGGATAGACGAACGCGTCGGCCATGCGGTAGACGGCCGACAGGTCGGCGAATTCCACCCGGTCATGGATGTGCAGCCGCTCCGAAAGCCCGTACCGGGCCGCACAGCGTTCCACGAGCGCCGTATAGGGCGTGCGCCGGCCCACAGCCACAATATGGGGCGGTTCCGCCATCCGGGCCGCCGCCTGCACGACAAGCAGCAGATTCTTGCGCTCTTCGATGCTGCCGACCGAAAGGATGTAACGGTCCGGCAGCGCATATTTCGCCCGCACGGCCCGCATGGCAGCTTCCGGCACTTCGCGCCTGAATTGCTCGTCGCAGCCTTGGTAGACCACATCGATTTTTTCAGGTGCAATGCCGAAGAACTTCACGATGTCGCGTTTGGTCGCTTCGCTGATGGCGATGATGCGGTCGGCATCGCGGCAGGCTTTTTTGTATTTGTAAGTATAAATCTTGCGGTCGATCCACTTGTAATAGGCCGGATAGCGCAGGAAAATCAGGTCGTGGACGGTCACCACCGACTTCACACCCGCCTTGCGCAGTCCGAACGGAAGTTCGGCCGCCAGACCGTGGAAAAGCGCCGTTTCCGGAGGCAGTTCGCGCCGGACGCCGAACGTACGCCACCACGATTTGCCCAACCCGCGGCGCGGCGGATTCGGAAAGAGAAATTCGATTTGCTCCGCCCGAGGCAGACGTTCGCGCAGGTCGGCACGACCGGGATCGGGCGAGCAGAGCACATAGCGGTTCTGCGGCGCAAAGCGGACCAGCGCCTCCACCATCATGCGCCCGTAGTTGCCCAGACCCGTGGCGTTATGCGTTATGCGTTTGGCATCGTAGGCGATTACCAAAGGTTCATTCATCATAGAGCGCAAGATATTTGGCATAGAAACGTTCGTAGGAGAACTCTTCATCGAAGCGGCGGCGGGCCGCCTCGCCCATCGCCCGGCGCAGCGAGGCATCGTCCATAAGCCGCGTCAGGGCTTCGGCAAGCGCCGCTTCGTCGCCGGGCGGCACAAGCAGTCCGGTGCGCCCTGCCTCGACGTACTCGGGTTGCGAACCGTTGTCCGACGCCACTGCGGCACAGCCCGCCTGCATCGCTTCGATGACGGTCAGACTGCCCGCTTCGGCCACCACGGAGGGCTGCACGCAGATGTCGGCTTGGGCGAGCAGCGCACCGACCTGCCGGACAAAACCGAGAAATTCGACCCGCATTCCGTCCGGCAGCGCGACCGACTGCGCACGGAGCGCTGCAAGATACTCTTCATCGGCGGCCGCACCGGCGAAGAACAGCGCGAAACGCCGACCCTCCCCCATCCGGGCGCAGGCCCGAAGCAGCACGTCGCACCCTTTTTCCGGGGCCAGCCGTCCGCAGAAAACCAGAACCGGCACGTCGGACGCAATGCCGTAAACCGCCCGCAGATCGGGGGCCTCACCCTCCGTACGGGCTGCAGGCGAACTGTTGGGAATCACGACCGTACGGCTGCGATCGAGCGCAGGCCCCGACGAGAAGAACTCGCGGCGGGCCAACTCCGAGACGAACGCCACCCGGTCGAGCCGCCGGTACATCCACCGATGGAGCCAGCCACCCTTGCCGGGCCGGACCAGATGGCGCGTCAGCACGATGCGCGGCCGGACGCCGAAGAGTCGGGCAAGCCCCCGCGCATAGAGCACCGTGAAAGCATCCTTGAAATGATGCACATGCACGGTTTCGGGCCGGTAGCGCACCAGCAGGCGGGCCAGCTGCAGGGCCGACACCCAATCGGGGATTCCTTTGAGCGGCAGCCGGCAGAGCGGCGCACCGATGTCGGCCGTATGCTCGGCGATGGCCCGGCTGCGACGCGCCACGAGCACGACTTTCCGACCGTCGGCCAGCAAGCGGCGCGAAAGATCGGCGACGAACTGTTCGCCGCCGCCCCACGTCGCAGAGGCGAAAATCTGAAATATCATGTGTTTCTGTTCCAAGGCAACCGTGTTTTATCGAATCCGCTTCATCCGTCGTCCGAGGCTCGACGACCAGCGGCGCACAAGAGCTACGGCAAAGATGGCGGGCCTCAACGTCCGACAGGCATCCATGCGTATCATCCGCAATGCGGAAGAATCGCAGTGATGCAGCAATTCCTTGTGCCAGCGAACAATGCCTTCGCGGACCCATGCGGCGAAAGGCGTGTCGCCTTTCCAGGGATTGCTGCTCCGCGAAACATAACCCGCATACCACCAAACGGCATTGAGCAGCCGCATGAATTCGGCACGTTCGCCCAATCCGGCCTCCGGCGCCGTGAGAATCTCCGAAACCCGGGTCGCGAATTCGCAGCAATAATCGAAATCGGGCTTGCGGCGAATCGAGGAGCCGGCGCGCTGCACATAACCGTAACCGACATAATCGATATGATGCACGCGCGGCCGTCGGCAACCGATTTGCAGGTTGAGCAGCAAATCCTGTCCCTGCCGCATGGGATAGTGGCGCAAGCCCTCGAACAGTTCGCGCCGGTAAAGCCGGGCCCAAAGCGCCACCGAATCGGTCATGGCAAGCAGACGTATCAGAAAATCTTCGCCCGAGAAATCTTGCCTGTGCCGCGTACGAACGGGGATTTCGCCCGCCGGAGAGATGCGTTTGTAGTCGCAGCAGACAATATCGTAACCGTCCGACGACGCCACGAGCCGCTCCAGCATGTCGGGTTCCCACACGTCGTCGCCGTCGAGAAATGCGATCCATGTGCCGCGAGCTTCGCTCAGCGCCCGTTCGCGCGCACGCGCCACGCCCCGGTTCTCGGTGCGTATCGTCACCAGCCGCGAATCGGTGGCGGCATGGCGGCGAACGGCTTCCCAGGAGCCGTCGGTCGAACCGTCGTCGATGACGATGGCTTCGAAATCGGCGAACGTCTGCCGCTCGACCGAATCAAGACAGGCATCAATATAGTCCTCAACATTGTAGACCGGAACAATGATGCTTACTTTGGGTTGCATAGGCTTAGCGAATGTAGTTTCTTATGGCTTCGGCGATGCGTTCGCCGTCGAGAGCTGCGGAAATGATGCCGCCGGCATAACCGGCCCCCTCGCCCGAGGGGAAGAGTCCGGCGACGCGCGGATGCATGAGGGTGTGCGGGTCGCGGGGCACACGCACGGGCGACGACGTGCGCGACTCTACGCCCACGACCACGGCATCCGACGTGACGAAGCCCCGCATGCGGCGCCCGAACGTGGCGATGCCGGCACGCAGACCGTCGGCGATGAACGCCGGCATCCAGCGGTCGAGCCGCGAGGGGACGATGCCCGGAATGTAGGAGGTGGCGGGAAGCGATGCGCTG
Source organism: Alistipes sp. (assembly GCA_029059935.1). GTDB lineage: Bacteria > Bacteroidota > Bacteroidia > Bacteroidales > Rikenellaceae > Alistipes. The sequence goes on along the minus strand of JAIDUZ010000024.1, from coordinate 28,563 downwards.
GCCCGCCCGGCCACGAAGTCGGCGACGCGTTGCGCCGGGGCAATCTGATGCTCGCCGCCGTTCTGCCGCGCGAGCTCCTCGAACCGCTGCTGGAACTTCAGCCCGGCCAGCTCGCCCCACTCGGCGCGCAGATGTTCGAAATCGGCGAGCCGCACCTCGGTCACGATGCCCGAATTGGCATAGGGCGAAGTGCGGCCGCTGGGCGACATGCCGTTGACCACCGACTGCGCGGCATCGGTCATGGCCGGCACGATGAAGCCGCCGGGGCACATGCAGAACGAGTAGACGCCACGGCCTTGCTCCTGACTGACAAGCGAATAGGCCGCCGCAGGCAGGTACTCGCCGCGCCGCTCGCACCGATATTGTATCGAGTCGATGAGCGCCTGCGGATGCTCGATGCGCACCCCCATGGCGAACGGTTTGGCCTCGATCTCCACGCCGCAGCGGTGCAGCAGCTCGTAGATGTCGCGGGCCGAATGGCCCGTGGCCAGCACCACGGCGGCACCCTCTATCCGTTCATCGCCGCACCGCACGCCGCAGATGCGGTCGTCCTTGATTTCCAGGTCGGTGACCCTCCGTCCGAAGAGCACTTCACCGCCGGCTTCGACAATGGTGCGGCGAATGTTGCGGATGATGCCGGGGAGTTTGTCGGTGCCGATGTGGGGATGGGCCTCGTAGAGGATTTCGGGCGTGGCGCCGTGGAACACCAAGGTTTGCAGCGCCTTGTTGTAGTCGCCGCGTTTCTTGCTGCGGGTGAAGAGCTTGCCGTCGGAGAAAGTGCCGGCGCCGCCCTCGCCGAAGGCGTAGTTGGAATCGGGGTCGACACGGCCGTTGCGGTTGATTTGCGCAATGTCGACCTTGCGGGCCGAGACATCGCGGCCCCGTTCCAGCAGAATGGGCCTCAACCCCAGCTCGATAAGCCGCAGCGCGGCGAAGAGCCCCGCAGGCCCGGCCCCCACGATGACCACGGGCGTGCGGCCCGCGACCGACGGGTAGTCGAAATGTACGGGAGCCGGTTCGGGCTCGCCGTCGACATAGATTTCGAGCGCAAGGTTGACTTTGGGAGCACCCCGCCGCGCGTCGATCGAGCGTTTGACGACCCGCACCAGGGCGATGTCGCGCTCGGCGACACCCATGCGCCGGGCCGCGAGCGACGTATAGGTCTTCGGGTCGGCCGCCTGGCGGGGCGTAAGTACGAGGGTCAGTTGTCGGGGCATGTCATTCGGAGGTGAAAGGTGAAAGGTGAAAAGTTAAAGGTGGATTTTGCGGGCAGGCGAGGACGGAAATCGACGCAAACAGATTTCGCCGGGAGAAAGCAAAGCCCAAGCAACTTTGCGGGCAGGGAAAGGCAGAGACTGCCGCCGGCTGTCATAAAGACTCTTTCGGCATCGGCCGGCAAAACCCGCCGCAAGGAGTATCGATATGGAGAAACACAGATGATGCTTGTAAAAATCCCTTTCGTTTTTCACCTTTCATTTTTCACTTTATTCTCAGTGTGCTTCGAGCCAGTTGTCGCCGATGCCGCAGTCGACCAGCAGCCGCACCTTGAGGTCGGCGGCATGCTCCATGCTCTCGGTGACGATGCGCGCTACCTGTTCCTGTTCGGAGCGCAGCGTGTCGACGACCAGTTCGTCGTGCACCTGCAAGATGACGCGCGAACGGATGCCTTCGGCGGCGAACCGGCGGTGCACTTCGATCATGGCTATTTTCATGATGTCGGCCGCCGAGCCCTGGATGGGCGCATTGACGGCGTTGCGCTCGGCCAGACCGCGGGCCACGGCGTTGTGCGACGCAATGTCGTTGAGGTAGCGCCGGCGCCCGAAGATGGTGGAGACGAACCCCTCCTCCTTGGCTTTTTCGACCACGCGCTCCATGTAGTCGTGCACCTTGGGATACGACACGAAGTATCCGTCTATCAGCTCCTTGGCTTCCTTGCGGGGAATTTCGAGCCGCTGACCCAGCCCGAAGGCCGAGATGCCGTAGATGATGCCGAAGTTGGCCGTCTTGGCGCGGCGGCGCTCCTCGGAGGTCACCTCGTCGAGCGGCTTGCCGAAGAGACGTGCCGCCGTGGCGGCATGGATGTCTTCGCCGTGCTCGAACGCCGAAATCAGCGATTCGTCGTCCGACAGATGGGCCATCAGACGCAGCTCTACCTGGCTGTAGTCGGCCGACAGCAGCACATGGTCGTCGTCCGACGGAATGAAGGCCTTGCGGATGCGGCGGCCCATCTCTTCGCGGACGGGGATGTTTTGCAGGTTGGGATTGGCCGACGAGAGACGCCCGGTGGCCGTCACGGCCTGGTTGAACGACGTGTGGATGCGCCCCGTGACCCGGTTGACCAGCTGGGGCAGCGCCTCGACATAGGTCGAAAGCAGCTTCTTGACCCCGCGGTATTCCAGAATCAGGTCGACGATGCGGTGCTTGCGGGCGAAGGTCTGCAAATACTCCTCGTCGGTGCAGAACTGCTTGGTGCGCGTCATCTTGGGTTTCTCGGCGATGCGCATCTTGCCGAAGAGCACCTCGCCCAGCTGGCGAGCCGAATTGATGTTGAGCGACGCTTCGCCCGCCTCGACACGGATTTCGTTCTCCAGCTCGGCCAGGCGCCGGCTCAGCTCCGTGCCGAACTCTTCCAGCGCCGGGGTGTCGATGCGCACGCCGGCCATCTCGATTTCGGCCAGCACCTCGATCATCGGTTCCTCGACCTCGAAATAGAGGTGCTGCAGCCCCGTCTGCTCGATCATCGGGTAGAGCTTGTGCTTGAGTTGCAGTGTCACGTCGGCATCTTCGGCAGCATACTCCTTGACGCGCTCGATGTTCACCAGGTCCATCGTCAGCTGCTTGGAGCCCTTGCCGATAAGGGTCTCTATCTCGATGGGCCGGTAGTCCAGATAGCGCTCCGCCAGGGCGTTCATGCCGTGGCGCGACTCGGGGTCGAGCAGGTAGTGGAGAATCATGGTGTCGTACTTGCGGCCGCGCACCGTGATGCCCAGGCGCCGCAGCACCATCCAGTCGAACTTGATGTTCTGGCCTATCTTGGCTATCTTTTCGTCCTCGAACAGCGGTTTGACAATGGCGGCGAACTCCTCCGTAAGCTCCTCTTTGAACGACACATACCACGCTTCGTGAGGTTTGACCGCCAGCGACAGGCCCACGATGCGGTCGGTGAAGACGTCGAGTCCCGTGGTCTCGGTGTCGAAGCAGAATTCAGGATATTCCGCCACTTCGGCCACCACTTCGCGCAGGTGGTCGGCCGTCTCGACGAGCCTGTAGTCGTGCGGCGTGTCGAGCGCCGTGTGCAGCTGCGGCATCTCGGGTTCGACCGGCACAAGCACCTCCACCGTCGTCGGAGCAGGCTCCGTCGGGCCTCCGAACAGGTCGCCCTGACCTGCCAGAGCCGCTTTCTTGGCCGCCGCCGACTTGGCGCGCGCCATTTCGGCCAGCTGCCGCTGCGCCTCCTGCCGCGGAGCATCGGAGAGCGGGTCGGCCGGCGCAAGGTTGGCCAGGTCGTTCATGAAGACCTTGAAATCGAGCTCGGCGAAGAGGGCCCGCAGGTCGTCGATGTGGGGTTCGCACATGGTCAGTTCCTCCTCGCGGAACTCGATGGGAACGTCCAGACAGATGGTCGTCAGACGCTTGGCCAAGCGCAGGTTGTCGGCCCAGGCAGCGATTTTCTCACCCTGCTTGCCGGCAATCTTGTCCACGTTGTCGAGGATGTTCTCCACCGGGCCCCACTCCTGCACCAGCTTGCAGGCGCTCTTCTCGCCGATGCCGGGAACGCCCGGGATGTTGTCCGAGGCATCGCCCCACAGGGCCAAAATGTCGCGCACGAGCACCGGGTCGTCGATACCGTACTTCTCACGGATGGCTTCGCGGTCGACGATTTCGATGCCGTCGGTGCCTTTCTGCTTGTATATCTTGCAGTTGTCGCGCACAAGCTGGCCGTAGTCCTTGTCGGGTGTCACCATGAAGACTTCGTAGCCCGCGTCGGCGCCCTTCTGCGAGAGGGTGCCGATGACGTCGTCGGCCTCGTAGCCGGCGACCTCCAGAATGGGGATGCACATCGCCTCCAGCACCCGTTTGACATAGGGCACCGAGAGGATGATGTCTTCGGGGGTCTCGGCGCGGTTGGCCTTGTAGTCGGTGAAGATTTCGCGGCGGAAGCTGCCCCCCTTGGGGTCGAACGCCACGCCCAGCAGGTCGGGGTGTTCGCGTTTGAGAATGTCGCGCAGGAACTTCACGAACCCGAACACCACCGAGGTGTTCATGCCCGTACGGCTGCGCATGGGGCGGCCCAGGAACGCGTAGTAGTACTTGAACATCAACGCATAGGCGTCGACCAGAAAGAGTTTTTTCATGTTTTTTCGGAAAAACGGAAAGCGTGGCGGCGGAAGTTACCGGCCCGCCCCGGGGTTGTCTTCGGCGAACCATTCGGCGAAGGAGGTGGCCGTCTCGTGGAGACGCAGCGACCAAAGTTCGACACCCCGCGGCAGGCGGACGGCGATGCGGCGGGCGAAGTCATCGAGCATGTTCTCGCACGTGGGCTGATAGTCGACTTCCACCACGTTGGAGAACTGCCGGGCAAGGGTCTCGCGCAGCGCTCGGTTGGCCGGCACGGCACGCAGGATGAGCGCATGGTCGAGCCGCGCAATGATCTCTTCGCCGACGATGCGTTTCAAAAGGCCGAAATCCATCACCATGCCGCACTTGGGGTCGCCCTCCTCGGCGGAGGGCCGGCCCTTGACCGTGACGAACAGCCGGTAGGAGTGGCCGTGTATCTCGCGGCAGGGACCGTCGTAGCCGTCGAGTGCGTGGGCCGCTTCGAACGAGAATTCTTTGGTCAGTCTGATAGTTGCCATAGGACAAAGATACGATTAAGTCGAGGGCAAAAGCAAATTTATTTGCATTTTGCCGAGACGAAGTATCTTCGGCGAAGCCAAAGTACGATTAAGTCGAGGGCAAAAGCAAATTTATTTGCATTTTGCCGAGACGAAGTATCTTCGGCGAAGCCAAAGTACG
>JAIDUZ010000024.1:0-23447 GCA_029059935.1 Alistipes sp. | reverse complement strand
ATTAAGCCGAGGGCAAAAGCAAGCTCGCTTGCTTTTTGCCGGTGTTCCGTCTCTCGTTCCGTCCGTTGCCCGGCTCGCGCTTTGCGCGACCGCCCCAGCCGGGCAACGAAAAACGAACGGTCATTGCCCGGCACTGCACCCCGCTGAAAACTTACGGGGGCGTACCCCACCTAAAACTTGCGGGGCACCTCCCTCCGGAAGCACCCCGCAAATCCGTTCGGCCGCAAGCAATCCCCCGGTTCCGGGGTCGCCCGCAAGCGGCCTATTGCAATTCGACGCGGAAAGGCGAATACATCAGGATGCCCTGCTGACCCAAAGCCTCGCGGATGCGGCGGTAGTCTTCGGCCGAAACGACCGGTTCGGGAACAGCGACCGCGGCACGCACCCGGGCGTCGAGCGCCGCAATGATGGCGGCGAAGCCCGTAGGCTGCTCGATTTTCTCCACGACGCGGTATTCCTCGCCCAGTTCGGCCTTGTCGGCCGCAACGGCGATGGCCGTTTTCAGACCGCCGCAGGTGTCGATCAGACCGATGCCGAGGGCATCCTCGCCCGACCATACGCGGCCGCCGGCGATGTCGAGCACCTTTTCGATGGACAGATTGCGGCCCTGGGCAACGTAGGAGGTGAAGGTGTCGTAAACCTTGTCGACACCGCGCATGATATAGGCGCGTTCGGCCGGAGTGAGCGGCTTGAAAGCGCCGATGCTGGCCGAGGTGTTGGACTGCACGCCGTCGACGGTGATACCGAGCTTGTTCTTCAGCGCCGCGCCGTAGTCGAGATACATGCCGAAGACGCCTATCGAACCGGTGAGCGTCGTCTTGTCGGCAACGATGACGTCGGCCGGAGCCGAGATATAGTAACCGCCGCTGGCCGCATAGGAACCCATCGACACGATGACGGGCTTCTCGGCTTTCAGCAGCTCCATTTCACGCCATATGATGTCGGAAGCCAGGGCGCTGCCGCCGGGCGAGTTGACACGCAGCACGACGGCCTTGACATCGTCGTCCTCGCGCACTTCGGCCAGTTCGCGGGCCAGCGAGTTGCCGCCGATCGAACCCTCCGAGGCCTCGCCGTCGACAATCTGGCCCTCGGCATAGACGATGGCGATCTGCGGGGCGGAGAGCTTGCCGGAAGCCGGAAGCTGCGACGCGTAGTCGCCCAGCGAAACGAAGCGGAAGTCGCCGTTTTTGTCGGGCTCGACGCCCAGCGATGCAAAGACGTCGTCCATCTGGTCCTCGTAGAGCAGACCGTCGACGAAATGCTTCTCCAGGGCCTCTTCGGGCAGGGCGATTTCGAGGTTGTCGGCAATGCGGTTCAGTTCGGCGAGCTCGATGCCGCGCGACTCGGCGACGCTGCCGGCGATGGTCCGCCACAACGAATTGACAAGTTGCTGCATCTGCTCGCGGTTGGCGTCGGACATCTTGTCGAGGATGTAGGGTTCGACGGCCGACTTGTACTTGCACGCCGTGGGACGGAAGACCTCGGCCTTGACGTCGAGTTTGTCCAGCAAGCCCTTGAAGAACATCAAATTGGACGACAGGCCGATCCAGTCCATCCCGCCCTGGGGCTGGAGGTAGATGCTGTCGGCGGCCGAAGCAAGGTAGTAGCGGCCCTGGGAATAGGTCTCGTTGTACGATACGACGAATTTGCCGCTCTGCTTGAAATCGACGATTCCTTCGCGCAGCTCTTCGAGCAGCGCCGTGCCCATGACCCCGCCGCCGCCGTTCAGACGCAGGTAGATGCCTTCGATGCGTTCGTCGTCCTTGGCGGCCTCGATGGCACGCAGGGCCTTCATGATCGGCATCTTCTTGGTCGACTGCATCGACATGAAGTCGAAGTCGGCCAGGGGGTCGGTCGACGGCGAATCGACGATTTGCTCGGCAAGGTCGATTTCAAGAATCGAACCGTCGCGCACCGAAACGGTGTTGCCCTCCATGGAGACTGCCATGACGATCACCATGAAGAACCACATGAACGAAGAGACGAGCGAACTTACGAAAACCGCAAGCACGCAGGCAAGAAACGTTTTGAAAAAGTTCATGATACCTATATATTAAAGTGTTTGTTCCGTCGTCGCAGACCGCCGGTGCCGCATTTGCGGCCCGACAGCAAACCGTCTGCGAAGACAAAGGTACGAAGATTTTACGAAAAACAAATAAAATTTATCGTTTTTCGATAAAATCACAGTCAAATGAACTTCCTTGCGCCGTTACTCGCCGGCCCGTACGAACCGATAGGTGCCGCCGGCCACGGTCGGCACGTCGTAGAGATAGTCCGCCGGGCCGTTTTCCGCCGGGGTGCGGGGAGCCTCCGGAGAGACCTGCGGCGATGCGACGGCCTGCACCCTCAACAGCGGATTGGGAGATTCGTCCGCGGAAGCAGGCTGCAAGGGTTTGCCGTCGAGACTCAGCGGCACGGCCGAACGGATGCGCAGCACGCCGCCGAGGGTCGATGTCAGCACGGCGCTCGCAAGACGGCCGTCGTTCCAGGTCATGGCGTCCAGCACGAAGCCGCCCCGGCAGCGCAAACCTTTCACCATGCCGTCCGTCCACACGTCGGGCAAGGCCGGCAGAAAGTGCACCGCTCCGGCATGACTCTGCACCAGCATCTCGGCAATGCCTGCCGTGCAGCCGAAATTGCCGTCGATCTGGAAGGGCGGATGGGCGTCGAACAGGTTGGGATAGGTGCCGCCGTTCTGACCCCGCGTGTCGGTGGTAGGGCTCAACTGTTCGGCAATCAGCCGATAGGCATGGTTGCCATCGAGCAGCCGGGCCCAGAAACAGACCTTCCACCCCATGGACCACCCCGTGGAGTGGTCGCCGCGGCCGCGCAGCGTGGTGCGGGCCGCCTCCATCAGAGCCGGCGAAGCATCGGTAATCTGCCGCCCGGGGTAGAGCCCCCACAGATGCGACGTGTGACGGTGGCGGTCCTGCGGGTTGTCCCAGTCTTCGAGCCACTCCTGCAGCTGTCCCCAGCGCCCCACCCGCATGGGAGCCAGACGCCCGAGCACCGACCGCAGGCTGTCCGCGAAAGCAGGCGCCTCGCCCACGACGGCCGCCGCCTCCAACGTATTGCTGAAAAGGTCGTGCAGCAGCTGGTTGTCCATCGTAGTGCCGGCCACGACCACGAAATCGCGCCGGCCGTCGACCCGGGGTGCGTTCTCCGGCGAATAGGAAGGCGCCGCGACAAGGTAGCCGTACCGGGGTTCGGTCACCAGAAAATCGAGATAGAACCGGCAGGCGTCGCGCATCAGCGGATAGACCTGCGCCAGATAACCGGTGTCGCCGGAAAAGAGATAGCGGTCCCACAGATGCTGGCAGAACCAGGCGTTGCACGTGGGCCACACGCCGTATTTGGGTCCGTCGACAGCACCCGTCGAACACCAGATGTCGGTGTTGTGATGGAGCGTCCAGCCCCGGCAGCCGTACATGGCCGCCGACGCCCTGCCCTGCCCGGCGGTATGGGAGACCAGGTCGATGAAAGGCTCGTGCATCTCGGTCAGATTGGCGACCTCGGCCGGCCAGTAGTTCATCTCCACGTTGATGTCGGTGGTGTATTTTCCGTCCCACGGAGCATGGCGCCGCTCGTTCCAGATGCCTTGCAGATTGGCCGCCTGCCCGCCCGGCTGCGAACAGCTTATCAGCAGATAACGCCCGAACTGGAAATAGAGCGCCGCCAGCTGCGGGTCGAACGTCGAGGCGAATTCGCCGAGCCGCACATCGGTGGGCTTGTCGGCCTGCGGCGTGCGGCCCAAGTCGAGCGACACACGGTCGAAATAATGCCGGTAAATCGTCTCGTGTTTCCGCAGCGCCTTGCGATAATTGCGCTCCGCCTGCGCCAGGCACCTGCGGGCCGCCGCTTCGGAGTCGCCCGAAACATCCTTGTAATCGATGAAGTTGGTGCCTATCGACACCCGGACAATCACCTCGTCGGCCCCGCACACCCGCATCGTACTGTCCGACAGCACGACCGTTTCGCCGCCCACGGGTTCGATGCGGGCGATAGCCGTGAAGCGCACCTTGCCCTCGATGCCCTCGTGGTCGTCGGCCTTGCCGTCGAGCCGGAGTTCGTTGCCGGCGGCCGAACGGGAGACATGCGACGTGAAAGGCGTATCGTAACGCGCCGTGAACGATATGCTCCCCTTCTTCGAAGCCGTGAGCCGCACGATCAGCAGCCGGTCGGCGAACGAAGTGAAGGCCTCACGCGTGAAAACGACTCCCCCCGATGTGAAACGGGTGGTCGCCACGGCCCGTGCGAGGTCCAGTTCCCGATGGTAATCGCCATAATCGGCCACACCCTCGAAATCGAGATGCAGCGACCCCACCGTCTGATAGGGCATGCCGTTGACTCCGCCCGGCGAACAGATGGCCGGGCCGCACAGCTCCTGCGCCTCGCGGTTGCGGCCCTCGAAAATCAGGCGCCGAATCTCCGGCAGCGCCTCGCGGGCCGCCGGGTTGGTATTGTTGTAGGGTCCTCCGCCCCACACCGTCTCCTCGTTGAGCTGGAACCGCTCGTGCTGCGGAGAGCCGAAGACCATGGCCCCCAGTCCGCCGTTGCCCAGCGGCAAAGCTTCCTCCCACACGCGGGCAGGAGCATCGTAGCGCAGTTTCAGGTCGGGTTCCGCCGCCACGGCGGTCCCGACAAGACCTGCCGACAGCCACGCAAACAAAAAGTGTCCGTAAAGTTTCATATCATGCTATTTTTCAACCGAGACGGCGCAGGTCCGGAGCGATTCGCTCCGTCCGGGACACAGCCCGCCTCATACAAAGATAACACAAGCCGGACGCACTGCCAAATTTATTTGCCTCTTGTCAGGGCATCGCATCGTATTGTCGCCGAATATCGCTATCTTCGACAAAGCCGGAGATGTTCCGGCCCCAGCAAAGCGCACCTTTCTCTTTTCAACTTTCACCTTATTTTCGTATCTTTGACTCCGTCTTGGATACTTCCGCCTCGGCAATGCTCAAATAAATTTGGCATTGCGCCCGGCTCATTCGTATCTTTGCCATAGCAGACAACGAATCATGGAAAACGAAATCAAACGACTGCTCGCCGCCGTGGTCCATCCCGAGACCGGCGAAGACATCGTGACGAGCGGCTTCATAGAACATGTGGCGGCAACCGCCGAAAAAGCGACCGTGGTGCTGCGTTTCGCAAAGACGCGCGACCCCTTCGCATCGAAAATCAGAACCCAGGTCGAAAACCTGCTCAAAGAACGCTTTCCGCAGGCTGAAATCCTGGTGACGATCAAGGAGGGCGGCCGGCCGCCGCGTCCCGAACCCAAGGAGAGCACCACCACGGGCGGCATCGCCCACGTCATCGCCGTCGCCTCGGGCAAGGGCGGCGTGGGCAAATCGACCGTGACGGCCAACCTGGCCATCGCCCTGCGCAACATGGGTTTCCGCGTCGGCATCCTGGACGCCGACATCTACGGACCCTCGCAGCCCAAGATGTTCGGCGTGGAAGAGTACGTGCCCGATGCCGTGCAGGAGGAGGGGCAGGACCGCATCGTGCCGGCCCGGTCGATGGACGTGGAGCTGATGTCGATAGGTTTCTTCATCAAACCCACCGACGCCCTGCTGTGGCGCGGCGCCATGGCCGTCAACGCACTCAAACAGATGATTCACCAGACGTGCTGGGGCACGCTCGACTTCCTGCTGGCCGACCTGCCTCCCGGCACGGGCGACATCCATCTGTCGATTATCGGCGAACTGAAAATCGACGCGGCGGTCATCGTGTCGACCCCCCAGCAGGTGGCCGTGGCCGACGTGACGCGCGGCGTGGAGATGTTCCGCAATCCCAACGTGAACATCCCGGTGGCCGGCATCCTCGAAAACATGGCCTGGTTCACGCCCGAGGAGTATCCCGACAAACGCTACTACCTCTTCGGCCAGGGCGGCGCCCGCCGGTTCGCCGAAGAGCACGGAGTCGACTTCCTGGGCGAGATACCCATCGTCCGCTCCATCATGGAGGGTTCCGACGAAGGACACCCCGCCGCCGGCATCGACCCGCGCGTCGAAGAATACTACCGCGGAATCGCCGGACGGATTGTGGAAAAAGTGATGAAAAACGGTTGAAAACCCGGTGAGGAAACGGTCGATAACTTTTCATAAGATATGATAACTATCCGCTCCGGAATTTTGTTTTTGTCATCGGACGTCCTCTATACGGATTTTCGCATTTTCCAAAAATAGTTTTCTCTTTTTATCGGCAGGGAAACGACTCCGGAACCGGGCTGCGATGTGGATAACCCGAAGCGGTCGATATGTTGAAACCGATTGTGAACAACTGTTGATATTCATTCCATCCGTTTCAAAATGAAACAAATACGGATATTCCGGATGAACAGCGGAACGGAAAAATGTCGATAAATATACGGACCGCCGAGTTATCGACATTATGAACAGGCATTATATATATTCATTTATATTTAATATATTCATATATTAATTAAAAAATAAAAACATGAAAGCCGACAACACCGCATCGCTGAGTCGTCGTATCGAAGCACTCAAGCGCGAGAAGAGAGCGGTGATTCTCGCACACTACTACACGAGGCCCGAAGTGCAGGCAGTGGCCGATTTCCTCGGCGATTCGCTCGCACTCTCGGTCAAGGCGCAAGCGGTCGATGCCGACATCATTCTGTTTGCCGGGGTTCATTTCATGGCCGAGACGGCAAAGGTGCTCTGTCCCGGCAAGAAGGTGCTGATTCCCTGCCCCGAGGCGGGCTGTTCGCTGGCCGAGTCGTGCGATGCCGCCGAATTCGCGGCTTTCAAGGCGAAATATCCCGGCCACAAGGTGGTCTCCTATGTCAATACGACGGTGGGGGTCAAGGCGCTGACCGACATCTGCTGCACTTCGTCGAATGCGTTGCAGGTCGTGCGTTCCATTCCCGAGGAGCAGCCTGTCATCTTCGCTCCCGACCGCAACCTGGGCTCCTACATCCGCAAGCTCACCGGCCGCAGCAACATGGTGTTGTGGGACGGTGCCTGCCATGTCCACGAGGAGTTCTCGCTCGAAAAGCTGCTGGCGCTCAAAAAGGAGCACCCCGAAGCCCACGTCGTGGCCCATCCCGAGTGCCGGGCCTATATCGTCGAGGCGGCCGATTTCGTCGGTTCGACGGCGGCCATTCTCGACTATTGCGGCCGGAGCGACGCCCGGGAGTTCATCGTGGTGACCGAAGCGGGCATTCTCGCCGAGATGCAGCGCCGCTATCCGGACCGGACCTTCATTCCGGCGCCTCCCGACGACGAGAGCTGCGGTTGCAACAACTGCTGTTACATGAAGATGGTGACGCTCGAAAACATCGTTTCGTGCCTGGAAAACGAATCGCCCGAAATCATCCTCGACGAGGAGGTGCGCCGCAAGGCCGAGCGTTCCATCCTGAATATGATTAAGATAGGATAAGCTGGCAGGGTGCTTCCGGCGTTCGGGGAAAGGGACGCGGCGCCCGTTTTCGCACCGTATATAATATTATAGGTTTCCCGTCCGTTCGGTCGGTGCGGGGTTTCCCGCAAGGCGGCCGGAGCGTCCCGAATGCTGGGGATCGGGCGCCGAAATTGAGAACAATGCAATTCAAAAATCATAATTCCGAATCATGAAGAGACTCTTTATGCTTTTCGCCGCACTGTGCGTGTCGGCTTCGGCTTCGGCCGACGAGGGTATGTGGATGTTGCCCTACTTGCAGAAAATGAACATCCGCAACATGAAGGAGCGCGGCTGCAAGCTCTCCGCCGAGGAGATTTACAGCATCAACAAGTCGTCGCTGAAAGACGCCATCGTCATCTTCGGCGGCGGTTGCACGGGCGAAATCGTCTCGCCCGAAGGGCTGCTGTTCACCAACCACCATTGCGGTTTCGGTTCGATTCAGGCCCTTTCGTCGGTCGAGCACGACTATCTGAAGAACGGTTTTTGGGCCATGTCGCAGGCCGAGGAGCTGCCGGCACCGGGTCTGAGCGTGCGCTTCATCCGCAAAATCATGGACGTGACGCCCGAAATCGTGGGCAACGTTCCTTCGACCGCCGGACAGGAGGAGTACGACCGCATCACTTCGGAGAACATCAAGGCCCTCTCCGACAAGCTCTCCGAGGAGCACCCCGGCATGCAGATTCAGATCGAGCCTTTCTTCGAGGGCAACCAGTTCTTCGCCTTCGTCGTCGAGCAGTTCCGCGACGTGCGCCTGGTGGGTACGCCTCCGCAGTCGATCGGCAAGTTCGGCGGCGACACCGACAACTGGATGTGGCCCCGCCATACGGGCGACTTCTCCATCTTCCGCGTCTATGCCGGCCCCGACAACAAGCCGGCCGACTATTCGCCCGAAAACCGTCCCTACAAGGCCGACAAGTATCTGAAAGTTTCGCTCGACGGCGTCGACGAGGGCGATTTCGCCATGATCATGGGTTTCCCCGGTTCTACGCAGCGCTACGCCACTTCCTACGAAATCGACAACATGCTGCGCGTCTCCAATCCGCAGCGCATCTTCATCCGCGGCGAGCGCCAGGCCATTCTGTGGGAGGATATGCTGGCCAGCGACAAGGTGCGCATCCAGTATGCTTCGAAATATGCCGGGTCGTCCAACTATTGGAAGAACTCCATCGGCATGTCGCGCGGCATCGAGAAACTCAACGTGAAAGCCCGCAAGCAGGAGCAGGAGGCCGCTTTCCAGGCCTGGGCCGAGCAGCATACGCTGCCCGAAGAGGGATATGTCGGTGCGCTGCCGAAAATCCGCGAGGCTTACGAAACGTTGGAGGTTCCGTCGGCCGGTTTGCAGTATCTCTCCGAGTCGATGCTGCGCGGCATCGAGTTGCTGGCTCCGGCCATGACTTTCTCGCGTATGACGGAGGTCAAGGAACCCGCGAAGGTCGCCAAGGCGATGGCCAACTGGTACAAGGACTACAACGCTCCCACCGACCGCAAGGTGGCCAAGCGCATGCTGCGCATCGCGCGCGAGAACATGAAGACCCTGCCGTCGTTCTATGCCGAAATCATCGACAAGGAATTCGGCGGCGATAGCGATGCCTATGTCGACTGGCTTTACGACAGTTCGATTTTCGTTTCGGAAGATAATGTCAAGGCGCTGATCGACGATTATTCGGCTGAAAAGGTCGCTGCCGATCCGGCCGTCGTGCTGGCCAATTCGGTGCTGGAGCTCTACAAGGAGTTGTCGGCCGCCCGGGGCGATGCCTTCAAGAAGCTTTCCGAGGGCAGCCGCAAGTACGTGGCCGGTCTGATGTTGCAGCAGCCCGACAAGGCCTGGGCTTCGGATGCCAACTTCACCATCCGTCTCACCTACGGCCGCGTGTTGCCCTACAATCCGGCCGACGGCATCCGTTACAACCATTACACGACGCTTAAAGGCGTCATGGAGAAAGAGGACCCCAAGAATCCCGCAGAGTTCACCGTGCCCGCCAAGCTCAAAGAGCTTTATGCAGCGCGCGATTTCGGCCGCTATGCCAACAAGCAGGGCGAGTTGCCCGTCGCTTTCCTCGCCGACTGCGACATCACGGGCGGCAACTCCGGTTCACCGGTGATGAATGCCCGCGGCGAGTTGATAGGTCTGGCTTTCGACGGCAACTGGGAGGCTATGTCGGGCGACGTGGCGTTCGAGCCCGAGTTGCAGCGTACCATCTCCGTCGACGTTCGTTATGTCCTCTTCATCATCGACAAGTTCGCCGGCGCCTCCTGGCTCCTCGACGAAATGACGCTTGTCGGAGGGAAGAAATAGATATTATACAATAAGTAGAAAGCCGGGGCATCAACCCCGGCTTTTTTATGGCCTATGAATAATAATAGGCGTGCAATAAAAATCGGATATATGATAAACGATTGTTATAAATTTTAATTACTTTTGTATTCGGATAGGGAAACCTTTCCAAAAACATATTCAAGGAAGCGTTATGCTTATCTCGTATTTGGAAACCTGAGAAATTTTCGAATAGTGTATGGGAAAAGGCATAGTGGTTCTCACGCTGTAGCGTGGGCTGCTATTACTACATCTATACACTAAGGTTTTCTCAGGACCTCCAATACAAGACGTGGCATTGCAGTTCCACGCTTTCTACGTTTGATCATCAAAAGCCAAGAAGGAACTGGTAGGCATAAAGGCTATATTATGGCACAGTTAATCAATTATGGACGTGAAATGATTCGCATTAATACTCAAAAAAATGCGATAGAGTATTCAACCAATGATGGACGTAGTTGGAATTCTCGCTACACCGGTTCTTCGGCTGGAATTTTCTATGATTTATGTCAATTCGGAAGTGAACTTTTGGCCTGTACTTCGAAAGGTGTTTATTATTCTTCTAATGAGGGTAGAGGTTGGAATTCGCGTTATACAGGTTCTTCGGCTGGAACATTCCAACAATTGAACACTGACGGACGCAATCTTTTAGCAACAACAAGCAAAGGGTTGTATTATTCTACAAATGAGGGTAGAAGTTGGAATAAGCGATAATTATTACGATTATTCATATACCTGCTTTGAGTAGATTGAATCTTATCAAGGCAGGTATTTTAGTTTCTTTGAATGATAAAAGAATAATGATTATTAAACATTGAAGCAGACAATGGAATCAACAACTATTAAGGACTTATTCGAAAGTTGCGACGTTCGTTTTGTCATTCCGGGGTACCAAAGAGCTTATGCCTGGGAAGAAAAACAATTCGGTCAATTCATAGAAGATTTGAGAGAGTGCGGAGACTGTAATTATTATTTGGGGCATTTGTTGTTTGAACGGCATGGAAATACACTTCATATCATTGACGGACAACAACGTTTGACTACATGCATTATTTTTTTCAGTGCGCTTGTTGAAACGCTGAATCGTAGAAAAGATGAATGGACGGATAGTAAGGAAGCAGAGAATATCAAAAATCGGATAAATGATATTACCGGTCATTATTTGAAAGACGCATGTCATGAAAAACAAAAGTTTGTAACAGTGGCTTATGATAATAATTTTTTCGTGGATACAATCATTGATCGTAAAGTTGTTTCACGGGAGGATATAACTTCCAAATCAAAAAAGTCAATTTATGATGCATTGATTTTTTTTGAGGAGGAATTCGGCAAAGTTTCAATCGAACAGTTACTGTCTTGGGCCGATTCATTGGAAAATGCGTCTATTACAATCTATGTTGTCGAAAATAAATTGCAAGCAGTGCAGATATTCGCTTACCAGAATGACAGAGGGAAAAAATTAACAAATTTGGAAGTTCTCAAAGCATATTTCATGTTGCAGATTTATCGTTTGCCAAATAATGAAGATGATATTGCTTATATAGAGAAAGCTTTTGAGGAAATTTATCGTAATATAGTCCTTATTACAGTGGAAGAGGATAATGTTCTCAACTATTATTGGAGAGCTGTTGGTCCGAAAGGATATTATAGTGAGAATGTAATTCGTGAGGTAAAGGATTGGTTGAAAACATTTCCTCAAAAAGAGCAAACCAAACACATCAGAAATTTCGTCAATGAATTGGCTAAGGTTTTTGGTTTTGTTCGACAAATAGAACGAGACGATTCGTTTTATATGACGAATTTGAAAAACATGAACAATATGGCTTCTGCCTATCCGATGCTTATCAAAGCCAAATTGTCGAATGTAGACGATAATGTTTTCGATCGCCTTGTCAAACTTATGGAAAACCTTACGTTTCGCTCGTTGATCAGAGGCGGACGAGCCGATTTAACGAGCCGTTTGCAAAATGTATTGCCAAGTGCGAATGATAATCGAAGTTTTAATCAAATGATCGATTCTGTTATATCGAAACTTAAATATGATTGGTGGTGGAGTTATTGGAGTGATACCGAAATGTTCAATCATCTGAAAAGCGGTTGGTTTTATGGAAATCGTGTTGACAATTATTTGCTATGGAGATATGAACAGTATTTATGTAGCGACAACTATCCTACACCCAAAGTTTCTTATAGAGATGTTATTTCAAACGAAAGTATCGAACACATTGCGCCACAAACTCAACCTGAATCTTTGGATAATGGTTATGGTATTTATGACGACAAAGAAAATCCAGAGGAAGGTATTGTTTCCGGAGAATGGATGAATTGCGTAGGGAATCTGATGTTGATGGCTGGTCGTCAGAACAGTTCATTAGGAAATTGTCTATTTTCACAAAAGCTGCAAGTTTATGGTAAAGACAACTTGTTGAACCAACAGAAAGAAATTATTGAATTTGTTACAGATAAAGAAAATCCCGTTTGGGACAAGGCAAGCATAGAGAAACGTTATTATAAAATCCTTGAAGCTGCTAAAATAATTTGGAACCTGGATAACATATAGGAGGTTGTATTTTGTGTTTTAAAGTTGGTCTGATTGTTATGTTGTCGCTTTCTCTTGCCGTCCGTCGACAAAAAAGGCCGATAAGTTTCGGATTATCGTAAAAATTCGTAATTTTGACATTGGAAAGAAGCATTCGTAACACGATGGCAAAAGAATTCAAACGATATTTGGTGACTTCGGCACTCCCCTACGCCAACGGACCCGTGCATATCGGCCACTTGGCGGGAGTCTATATACCTTCCGACATCTATACGCGCTACCTGCGGCTCCGGGGCTGCGACGTCGTCTCGGTCTGCGGCTCGGACGAGCACGGCGTGCCTATCACCATCAAGGCCCGCAAGGAGGGCGTCACGCCGCAGGAGATCGTCGACCGCTACCACCGCATCATCAAGGAGTCGTTCGAACGCCTGGGCATGTCGTTCGACATCTACTCGCGCACCTCGTCCGCAACCCATGCCGAGACCGCTTCGGCTTTCTTCCGCAAGCTCTACGACGAGGGCAAGTTCATCGAAAAGAGTTCGATGCAGTACTACGACGAGGAGGCCAAAACGTTCCTCGCCGACCGTTACATCGTCGGCACCTGCCCCAAGTGCGGCAACGACCGCGCCTATGGCGACCAGTGCGAGAAGTGCGGTTCCACCCTCTCGCCCGAGGAGCTCGTCGAGCCCCACAGCGCCGTGTCGGGTTCGGTGCCCGTGCTGCGCGAGACGAAACATTGGTATCTTCCTTTGAATCAATACGAAACATTCCTCCGCGAATGGATTCTCGACGGTCATAAGGAGTGGAAAACCAACGTCTACGGACAGTGCAAAAGCTGGCTCGACGGCGGGCTCCAGCCGCGTGCCGTGAGCCGCGACCTCGATTGGGGCATTCCCGTTCCCGTCGAGGGTGCCGAGGGCAAGGTGCTCTACGTGTGGTTCGACGCTCCTATCGGTTATATATCTGCTACCAAGGACCTTACACCCGATTGGGAGAAGTATTGGAAGTCCGACGACACCAAGATGGTGCACTTCATCGGCAAGGACAACATCGTCTTCCATTGCATCGTCTTCCCGTCGATGCTCAAGGCGCACGGCGACTATATCTTGCCCGAGAACGTGCCGTCCAACGAGTTCCTCAATTTGGAGGGCGACAAGATTTCCACTTCGCGCAACTGGGCCGTCTGGCTGCACGAGTATCTCGACGACTTCCCCGGCAAGGAGGATGTCCTGCGTTACGTGCTCTGCGCCAACGCTCCCGAAACCAAGGACAACGACTTCACTTGGAAGGATTTCCAGGCCCGCAACAACAACGAGTTGGTCGCCGTTCTCGGCAACTTCGTCAACCGTGCTTTGGTCCTGACACAGAAGTATTTCGACAGCATCGTCCCCGCTTGCGGCGAGTTGACCGACTACGACCGCGCAACCATCGCCGAGATGGCCGCCGTCAAAGGGTCGCTCGAAAACAACATCGAGAATTACCATTTCCGCGAGGCGTTGAAGGATGCGATGAACATCGCCCGCATCGGCAACAGGTACCTGGCCGATACCGAACCGTGGAAAGTCATCAAGACGGACCCCGAACGGGTAAAAACCATTCTCAACATTGCGTTGCAGATTACGGCCAACACAGCCATTGCCATCGAACCTTTCATGCCGTTCTCGGCGGCTAAGATTCTCAATATGTTGGCTGTCAATAAGTTCGAGTGGGATTGTCTCGGCTCGGTCGATTTGATTGCCGCCGGCCATCGCATCGGCGAACCGGCTCTCCTCTTCGAGAAAATCGAGGACGATGTGATCCGGCGCCAGCTCGACAAACTGGAAGCTGCCAAGGCTGCCAACCTGGCTGCCGAAGCGTCGCAAAAAGTCGAAAAACAGAAAGAAACCGTTACTTTCGACGCTTTTCAGAAGATGGATATACGCGTTTCGACCATTTTGACGGCCGAAAAAGTCGCAAAAACCAAAAAATTGCTCAAATTGACCGTCGACACCGGCATCGACCGGCGTGAAATCGTCTCCGGAATTGCCGAGCATTTCACTCCCGAGGAGCTCGTCGGGCGCCAGGTGCTCGTGCTCGTCAACCTCGAACCCCGTGAGTTGAAGGGTACTTTGTCGCGCGGCATGATTCTGATGGCCGAAGATGCCGGAGGAAAACTGCGCCTGCTGGGACCCGACGAAAAGACGGCCGAGGGTGCGATCGTAGGATAAACAGCTAATTTTTAATATCTGATCATCATGGCCAATATGGATTGGGGTGCCTTGGGTTTCGACTACCACAAGACCGATTGCAACATCCGCTATACTTTTGCCGACGGTAAATGGAGTCCGATGGAAATCTCCGACGACGAGTATATACGGATGCACATGTCGTCGTTCTGTCTGCATTACGGTCTCGAACTCTTCGAGGGCTTGAAGGCATTCCGCGGTGCCGACGGTAAGATTCGCATCTTCCGTGTCGCCGACAATGCGCGGCGTCTGCGTGCTTCGGCCGAGCGGTTGTGCCTGCCGGTGCCGACCATGGAGATGATTGTCGAGGGTTGCAAGGAGGTGGTGCGCCGCAACGAGGCTTACATTCCGCCTTACGGCACGGGTGCTTCGCTTTATCTGCGTCCGGTCATGTTCGGCACGTCGGTCGGTTTGGGTGTGAAGCCGGCCAAGGAGGCGATGCTCATCATCTATGCTTCGCCCGTCGGTGCCTACTTCAAGGAGGGCATCAAACCCATTAAGGTCGCTCTCGACCGGGAACAGGACCGCGCTGCTCCACGTGGAACAGGCGACGTGAAAGTCGGCGGCAACTATGCGGCCAGCATCTATTCCGGCCAGCACGCACATGACTTGGGCTATTCCAATGTCCTCTATCTCGATGCTGCGACCCATACGCACATCGAGGAGTTCGGAGCTGCGAATTTCTTCGGTATCAAGAACGGAAAATATGTTACTCCTAAATCGCCGTCGATTCTGCCTTCCATCACCAACATGAGTTTGCGCCAGCTGGCAGCCGATTCGGGTCTGACGGTCGAGGAGCGTGAAGTCCCTATCGAAGAGCTCTCCACTTTCGAGGAGGTCGGTGCCTGCGGTACGGCGGCGGTTATTTCTCCCGTCTCGAAGATTTTCGATATGCAGACCAACAAGGTATACGAGTACGGCGAGGAGGTCGGCCCGGTTTCGATGAAGCTTTTCAACCTCTTGCAGGATATTCAGTACGGTCGGGCCGAGGACAAGCACGGTTGGTGTACGATTCTGTAGACTTCTGCCCTACTCTACTTACTGCTGCTGTTTTTTCGTCTGCTTTTCGATTACTTTTAAGAATGGGGTGTGTTTGCAGACACATCCCATTCTTTTTTTGTAGCATCTTCGCATGCAATTCTTCGGAGTTGGGAATATGTTGGTAGAATTCCGAATGTTTTCAGTTGATATTATCCTTGTAGCGAGTCTTTGAACTGTTTCTCTGAATATCTTATAGCCTCCCCGGGCTGAATTCTCTCTTCCTTCTTGTGTTTATGGAATGTTTTTTTAGGATTCGGATAAGATCCCTTTTGCATGTATTCTACCCTATATTCTCTTTTTTTTGTTTGTTTATTGCCTCTTCCTGCTTCTGAATATGTGGAAGAATTAGCATTTTTATGTTTTTAGCCGCAGAAAATAGTCGTATTATTCCCAGCTCAGGTTGGTTTGAGTGATATTTTTCTATTTATTTTCTTCTTATTTTATAGTCTACCCTCCCCCTCTGCCTGGGAAAGGTAAAAATATCCTCTGGATTTTTGTAGTTTTTTCTTCGTTTTTTTGCTTTTTTTGTTGTTGGCAAATTTGATTTTTCGTCAAAATTGCTTTTTTGGCTTTTCTGCATCTATTTTGCTGCCTCTTGCTTTCCCAAAAGAAACTGGAATTTTTCAGTGAAAAAATTATTTTTTTTGCTTGTTTTCTTGAAATTTCGGCTTTCTGATGTCCCCGCTCGCTTGGTATTAAGTTCGATTTCTATGCCCGATTGGGCGAAATGAGCGTAATTTTTTTGGGATGACGCTACCTTTTTTGAGTGGGGAAATATGCTTATTATCCTTAATATATGGGTCTGTTTTTGCTGGATTTTCCCTCTTTTTCAGTAAAAAGTCGGGTTTGAGTATACGATTATTCGTTAAAAAATCTCTTGTTTGAGGGGGGGGGTAAAGGTTCTTTTCGGTTACTCCGATAGCTGGCCGATAGCTGGCCTTTTGAATGCTCCGAAAGATATGATTTCAGAGAAGTTGCCTACATAATCTATTGGTTAACAATAAGATGCGGCGGAATCCACTTTCTGTAATACGCAAAAAAAGAGCGTTCCACGTGGAACGCTCTTGGTCGGCTAATGCTTGTTTTAGCGGCCGAATTTGACCAGTAATACGTTTACGTCGGCCGGCGAAACGCCGGGTATTCTCGATGCCTGGCCGATGGTTGCGGGACGGATTCGGGCCAGTTTCTGGCGCGCTTCGATGGTCAGCGCGTTCATTTGTGCATAGTCGAAATCTGCGGGAATGGCGATGTTTTCAAGCCGGTGCAGCTTTTCGGCAATGAACTTTTCCCGTTCGATATATCCCCGATACTTGATTTGTATTTCGGCTTCTTCAACAGCTTCGGCGGATATTTCGTTGGTCGTGATGAACCGGTCGACTTTCGGAAGAACCTTTCGCAGCGATTCGAACGTCACACCGTTGCGCATCAGAATGTCGTTGAGCTTGCGTCCCTGGGTCAAAGCGTCGCTGCCGACCGATTCGAGATAGTCGTTTATTTCATTTGCCTTGACGCTTTGTTCGCGGGCGAATGCGACCAGCGATTCCACTGCCGACTTTTTCCGGAGGAAGTTTTCGTGGTTTTTGCGTGTGACCAGTCCGATTGCATGCCCCAGCGGTGTGAGCCGCAGGTCGGCGTTGTCCTGTCGAAGCAGAATGCGGTATTCGGCCCGCGACGTAAACATGCGGTAGGGTTCGTCGACCCCCTTGGTCACCAAGTCGTCGATCAGCACGCCGATATAGGCTTCGTCGCGTTTCAGCACGACGGGTTCCTCCCCTTTCAGGGCCCGATGGGCGTTGATGCCGGCCATCAGACCCTGGGCCGCCGCTTCTTCGTAACCGGTCGTTCCGTTGACCTGCCCGGCGAAATAGAGCCCTTTCACAAGTTTGGTTTCGAGCGAATGATGCAGCTGCGTGGGCGGAAAATAATCGTATTCGATGGCATAGCCCGGACGGAAAACATGCACGTCTTCCAGTCCGCGAATCCGGTGCAGCGCTTCGAGCTGGATTTCCCAGGGCAGCGAGGACGAGAATCCGTTGAGATAGTATTCGTTGGTGGTGCGGCCTTCGGGTTCGAGGAAAAGCTGGTGTTGTTCCTTTTCGGCGAAAGTCCGCAGTTTGTCTTCGATGCTCGGGCAGTAGCGCGGTCCGATGCCCCGGATAGTGCCGTTGAAGAGGGGCGAGCGGTCGAAGCCGCGGCGCAGGATGTCGTGGACTTCGGGCGAGGTGTAGACCAGGAAGCAGGGCAGCTGCTCCTCGACGGGGTGCGTGTCGGCCGAGAAAGAGAACTTCTCGGGCTTCGCGTCGCCCTCCTGGATTTCGAGTGCTTCGAAGTCGATGGTCCGGGCGTCGAGGCGGGCCGGCGTACCGGTCTTCATGCGCCCGGTTTCGAATCCTAACTTTTTGAGACACTGTGTGATGCCGTGCGATGCGGCGTCCCCTGCCCTACCCCCTTCGGCATGCGAGTCGCCGCAGTGCATCATGCCGTCGAGAAAGGTGCCGGCCGTGAGTACGACGGCCCGGCAGGCGAACTCCACGCCCATGCGGGTTCTGACGCCGCGGATGCGGGGCGCCGGGCCGGCCGTGTCGACCAGCAGTTCGGTGGCGGCGTCCTGCCAGATATAGAGGTTGCGGGTGTTCTCCAGCGTGCGGCGCCACTCCTCCGAGAAGCGCGTTTTGTCGCATTGCGCGCGCGGACTCCACATGGCGGCGCCCTTCGAGCGGTTGAGCATGCGGAACTGCACGGACGTGAGGTCGGCGATGCGTCCCGTTTGTCCTCCGAGTGCATCTATTTCTCTGACAATCTGACCTTTGGCTATTCCTCCGATGGCCGGATTGCACGACATGGAGGCCATCTTGGTCATGTCCATCGTCAGCAGCAGCGTGCGGGTTCCCAGCCGGGCCGCGGCTGCGGCCGCTTCGCATCCGGCATGTCCGCCGCCGATGACTACGAGATCGTATTCGAGCATGGTGTTCGTGGTTGGGGATGTGTGGCGCGAAGATAGCGATTTTTTTGTGCTTATCCGCAAAACACCTCTCCTCGGCCTGCTCCCTATTCGGTCTCTCGGTCTGCTGGGGGACTTCGGACGAAGTGAAATGGAAAAGCAAGAAGTGAAAGGTTTTTGCGATTGTCTGTGAAATCCTTTTATACCGATTCCCGCGGCCTGCGCCCTGCAAGGGCCGCAAAATGGCTGAGGTTTTTTGGCGGGAGCCGATTCCGCAGTGAAATTTTCGACTTTCGCAATGAAATCTCCGGTTTCCGTAGTGAAATCCCTGACTCCGGGAGGCGCCGGAATCGGATGCCGTTTGAACCGGGCGGTGGTTCGGATGCCCGACAGAAAGAGATGCCGGCCTGTGCTTCGGCAGTATGCAGGATTGCGTTATTTTTGTGCTGCAAAAACAGTTTCGGTCCGGAGTGTCGCAGACCAGGGTTTGCGGCAGCGAGACCGGCAGATTCAGCAGTCCGCTGTTCTTCGTTTGCCGCTTGGGGCCTTTCCTCCGCTGACGGTTCGGGCCTCGGGGCGGAATTTATCGCAGTTCTGAAACCGGGAAGAGCAGCTATGCATTTCAGGATGCCCCGAAGCGCCCCGCCGGCTTCCTCGGTGCATCCATTCCAGCGATTGCTTTCGGTCCTGCTGCGGGCTACCGCAACGAGGTGACGGGAGACTTGGGCAACGTCGGTATCCGCGGTTACGCATGGGCATCGTCGCCGTATGTTTCCGAACATCCCAATGCCGCGCGGTTGCGTATCGCTGTGGACCTGGCGGATCCGTTGTCCGATTTCAACCGGAGTTGCGGTTTCTCCGTGCGCTGCGTCCAAGCATCTGCGGCTGTTTTTTCGGAACGAAAGACCGGTTTTAGTCCCTTGTTCCTTTCCGGACTCTTGCTGTTCGCCGGTCCGGCGAAGAGGTTGTCTGAAACCGGGCCGGGGCAATGCCGGGCTGCGTTGTTCTGCCGGAGTCGGAAAAGTTGCAGAATGATGAATGCTCTTCGAGGCCCCGGGCTCGTGCTCGCAGGCTGCGGGCCTTTGCCTCCGTTGGTTCAATCCGCCGGTGTCTTTTTCGGCTTTTACCCGAAGAAATGCCTATCTTTGGGCACATGAAAGAGTCCCGATTCGTCAAAACGAAGATCGCGGCCGGTTATCTGTTGTTGGTCGTCGTCTGCCTGCTTTCGGTGGGTTACGTCTATCGCACAACGGTGCGTTTTTCCACGCCGGCCGGCAGCTACGCCTTGCTCCAGACCAAGCGCAGCCTGGTGAGCCAGGTGCTCTATCATCTCTACCGGGCCGAGGGCTTCGGGCAGCTGATGCTCGCCGACAATCCCGCCTACGAGGAGCGCCACCGCCAGGAGCTGCTTTGCGCCCGTCGTTACATCGACACGCTGCGGTCGCTTCCGGGAGGGACCGATACGCTTCAGCCCATGCGCCTCGACAGCATCGTGCGGCTGCTCGACGACAAGCGGCAGCGCACCGCCGAGTTGCAGCGGGCCATCCGTTCGGCGGCCGACGGACGGCTTCTCGAAAAGAACATCCACAAAATCACCGGTCCCCGGGCCTCCGTGCTCCCCGAAACGTTCGACATCGGTTCGCTCTTCGGCAGGGATAACCTCCTCGCGCCCGACGCCCGGTCGGGTTCCGTCTGCAAGACCGATCCGGCGCGCATTCTCGTGCAGGACACCATCACGCTGCTCTTGCAGGCCCTGCGCGACAGCATCGCCACCGAACGCACGCAGATACACAGCCGTGCCTGGCGCGAAAGCCTGCGGCTGCGTTACAGCAACGAGTTGATCGACCGTTCCGTCTACCGCCTGCTTCTCGACTACGAGACCGAGGAGACCGATTATCTGGTCGGGCGCATCCGGCAGAATGAGCTGCTCCGCCGGCGTTCGGCCCATATCCTCGGGGCCATCGCCGTAGGGGCCGTCCTCTTGATGTTGTGTTTCGTCGCCATCCTCTGGCGCGACATCAACCGCAGCAACCGCTATCGCCGCGAATTGGAGCAGGCCAACCGCGACAAGGAGACTCTGTTGCGGAGCCGCGAGCAGCTCATGTTGGCCATCACCCACGACATCAAGGCTCCGTTGGGTTCCATGATGGGATACGTCGACCTCCTCGTGAGCCTCGCTCCGGACCGACGGCAGGAGCGTTATCTGCGCAACATGCGGCGTTCGTCGGAGCATCTGCTCGCCTTGGTCGACAGTTTGTTGGATTTCCACCGGCTCGACCTTCGCAAGGTCGAGGTGCGCGAGGTGAACTTCTCGCCGGCCCGGCTCTTCGATGCAATCCGCTCGGAGTTCGCCGCCGCCGCTGCGGCCAAGGGTTTGGAGTTCCGTCTCGAACTCGGCCCGGAAGCTCGCCGGCAGGTGTGCGGCGACGCTTTCCGCATCCGGCAGATTGCCGACAACCTCGTATCCAACGCTTTGAAATTCACCGACAGGGGCTCCGTCACGCTCCGTGCCGACGTGGTCCGGGGGCGGCTCGTCTTTTCGGTCGCCGATACGGGGCGCGGCATCGCGCCCGAAGAGCGGGACCGGATTTTCAGCGAGTTCGTGCGGCTCGATTCGGCCCGGGAGGTCGAGGGCTTCGGCCTGGGGCTCTCCATCGTCGACCGGCTCGTCAAGCTCTTGCAGGGTTCCATCGCGCTCGACAGCCTGCCGGGCCGGGGCAGCAAGTTCATCGTCATGCTCCCCGTGGGCGAGGTCCGTATGTCCCGACCGACGTCGCCGGCCGCAGGTCTGCGGGCGCTGGCCATCGACGACGACCCGTTGCAGGGCGAACTCATCACGGCCGTCTGCCGCCGGGCAGGTATCGGGGCGGTCTATTGCCAGCAGCCCGAAAAGGCCGTGCGGTTGGTCGCCGAGGAGCATTTCGACGTGGTTCTCACCGATATTCAGATGCCTTCCATGGACGGTTTCGCCTTGTTGGAGCGCATCCGGCAGCATGCCCCGGGGCTCCCCGTCATCGCCGTGTCGGCACGCGGGGACCTGCACGACACGGCCCATGGCTTCGCCGCCGTCCTCCGCAAACCCTTTTCCGCCGAAGAACTCACGGCCGCCATCGCCGCCGTATGCCGCACCTCGACACCCGAGCCTTCCGCCCCTGACATCGTTCCTGCTGCCGATGCTCCGACTTCCGAAGTTCCGGCTTCCGAGAGTGCTCCGGCCATCGACTTCGGGCCCCTCACCGCCTTTGCCGGCGACGATGCGGAGGCCGCCCGGGCCATCCTGCGGTCGTTCGTCGAGGAGCATACGGCCGCACGTTCCGACCTGCGGCAGGCGTTCGAAGCCCGTGATACCGGCCGGTTGCAGGCCCTCGCCCACCGGATGCTGCCGGTCTTCACAATGTTGCACGCCGATGCGGTCGTGACCGTCTTGTGCCGGGCCGAACGGACTCCCCGGGAACTCGGGGAGGAGGAGTTGCTGGCGGCGCTCGAAAAAATCGACGGAATCATCGCCGAAGCGCAAAAAAAAGTAACTTTGCGGCATGGAACGGATTCTGATCGTTGACGACGACCTCACTTTCGCGCTGATGCTCCGCACGTGGCTCTCCAAACGGGGATTCGATGCCGCGAGCGTGTCGAGCGTCGCGGCCGCCCGCCAGGCGCTCTCCGCCGGGGGCCATGCGCTGGTGCTGAGCGACATGCGCCTGCCCGACGAGGACGGCATCGCCCTGTTGGAATGGATGGCGCGGGAGGGAATCGCCGTGCCGGCGATCGTCATGACGGGTTATGCCGAAATCGGCAACGCCGTGCGCAGCATGAAGAGCGGCGCCAGCGACTACATCGCCAAGCCGGTCAATCCCGAGGAGTTGTTGCGCAAGATACGCGAGGCTCTCGACAAATCTCTCTCCACGGCTCCGGCCGACACCCCGGCTCCCGCGGCTTCTCCGAAGCCGGCGAAACCCGACCTCCGCCGCGGCCCGGCAGCCGATTCGCTCCGCTACATCGAGGGGCGCAGCGACGTGGCCAAGCGGCTCTACGAATATGTCCGTCTGGTGGCTCCTACGCCCATGTCGGTGCTTATCAACGGTGCCAGCGGCACGGGCAAGGAGCACATCGCCCGGCTGATTCACCGCACGAGCCGGCGGGCCGACCGGCCTTTCGTGGCGGTCGACTGCGGCGCCATTCCGCGCGAGCTGGCCGCCTCGGAGTTCTTCGGCCATGTCAAGGGCTCCTTCACCGGGGCGCTGGGCGACAAGACCGGCGCCTTCGAAGCGGCCAACGGCGGCACGCTCTTTCTCGACGAGGTGGGTAACCTGACCTACGAAACGCAGGTGCAACTGCTGCGGGCCTTGCAGGAGCGCCGCATCCGCCCCGTGGGCACTACGCGCGAGATTCCGGTCGACATCCGTCTGGTCGCCGCCACCAACGAGGACCTCGAAGCGGCCATCGCCCAGGGAACCTTCCGCGCCGACCTCTACCACCGCATCAACGAATTCACGCTCCGCATGCCCGCGCTGCGGCAGATGGCCGAGGACATCCGCCTCTTCGCCGAGTTCTTCCTCGACGAGGCCAACCGTCTGCTCGAAAAGGAGATCGTGGGGTTCGACGAGGAGGCCATGGCGTTGCTCGTGCGCTACGATTGGCCGGGCAACCTGCGCCAGCTCAAAAACACGGTCATGTCGGCCACCCTGCTGGCTGCCGGCGAGTATATCGCGGTCCGCGACCTGCCCGAGGAGATCGTCCGGGCCGAGGCTCCTGCGGCGGCTCCGCTCCGCGACCGGGCCGACGAGCAGGAGCGCATCCGCCGGGCTCTCGCCGCTGCCGGGGGCAACAAGTCGCAGGCCGCGCGGCTCCTGGGTGTCGACCGCAAAACCCTCTACAACAAACTGCGCCAGTACGGCATGGAGGAGGCCGAGTGAGGAGGCGGAGTGTGGAATTTTTCCCCGCTCCGACCCCCGATTCTAC
>JAIDUZ010000023.1 GCA_029059935.1 Alistipes sp. | reverse complement strand
TCGTTGCCCGGCTCGCGCTTTGCGCGACCGCCCCCAGCCGGGCAACAAAAGGACACACCTTAATCAAACGAATGTTGGCTTGCCACAGTCGGTTGGGAAGAGGACAAAGGGAACGGAAGAGATTGCCGCTATGCTTCTCGGAACAACAGAGCTGGCTTGCGAAGACAGAAGAGAAGAAAGTCACAACTACTATTCGGATTGCCGCGGGCCTACGGCCCTCGCAATGACGCCCCGTTAAGAACAGGGTTTTATTATCTCGCAAGTCCCGCAACCCGCGGACTGCATGGCTAAGACGCGGGAGTTAGAGAATTGTTTGCCGCTTTTCGCCGAACTGCGACGAAGAATCTTGCCCGTCATCCCGACTGCGCCGTCAAGCCCCCCCCAGAATTCATCTCGTCGCTTCCGCTGACTCATCGAGAGTCCGTTCCCGAATCTTTGTTTTTCCCTCGGGGGCGGCTCGCACCAAAGGTGCGACCCCCGCAGCCGCCCCCGAAGAGTTTTTCCGTCCTCACCGCATTCCCCTTTTCCCGCGTCGGTCTCTCCAGCGCTTTTTTCGTTCCTCTCCTCCGCCGGGTTTCTTGGAATGACGGGATGAGAACAGATTCTTCGTCGCGTTGCTCCTCAGAATGACGAGGTTCTGCGAATACGGGAGTAAGAGCATGCCACGGAGTGCTTCTCGCAATGATGGACAAAAGCCTGAACATACGAAGAAGGACTAACGGGGATTATTCTGCGGCACAGAAGAACGCCTATTCGGCAGGAGACAGAAAAACGCGGGACCCTTTCGAAAAAGGGTCCCGCGCGGAAAGAATCGACGGAAGAAGCCGCTCTGCCGGGGCGGGAACTACCCTACCGACCGGAAAGCCGCTGCTATCGGGAGACGAAGAACCGCCTCCCATCGGGCAACGGAAACGGCCCTGCCGCAAAAGACTAACACTCCTGCTCGACGGCCTTGAAGAGGTCGACGTCGTCGAGGGCGGAGTTCATGACGTAGGTGTGCGCCTCGGAAATCTTACCCTCGGCGAGCTTGACGAAGACGCGTGCGGAATTGGTGTAATCCTCGCACTCGCCGGCCTGGCGAGCCAGGAGGTAAGTGATGATGATATGACCGGCGGTCTCGACGAGGCGGCGGGCGTGGAAGTCCTTGAAGCCGGGCTTCTCCTTGTCACCCGATTCGACGCGCTCGATCATCTCGGCGAATTTGGCCGTCAACTCTTTGAGCTTGGCGACGACGGGCTGCATGCACTCGCAATAAGTCTCGGCGGCATAACGCTCGATCTGCTCCATGAACGTACCCTTGGTGACGGCGTTGATGGCGGCGACGACCTGCAACTGCGAAGTACCCTCGTAGATGTTCATGATGCGGGCGTCGCGGTAGATGCGCTCGCAAGGATAGTCTTTCATGAAGCCCGAACCGCCGTGAATCTGGATGGCGTCGTAGGCCAACTGGTTGGCATACTCGGACGAGAAGAGCTTGACGAGCGGCGTGAAGCCGTCGGCCAGGCGGGTGTAGAACTTCATCTCCTGGCGCTCCTCGGCCTCCAACGAACGCTCGTGCGAGATGTGGGTATACTGCTTGTAAATCTCGACGAAGCGCGTAGTCTCGTAGAGCAGCGCGCGGGCGCCCTGCAACTTGGCCTTCATGTTGGAGAGCATCTCCGAGATGGCGGCGAAGCGGATGATGGGCTTGCCGAACTGGGCGCGCTCGTGGGCGTACTTCAGAGCCTCGCGGTAGGCGGCCTCGCACGTACCGACGGACTGGGCGCCGATGCCGAGGCGGGCGGCGTTCATCAGCGACATGACGTACTTGATGAGGCCCATCTTACGGTCGCCGACGAGCTGTGCGGGAGCGTTGGTGAAGACCAGCTCGCACGTGGGCGACCCCTTGATACCGAGCTTGTTCTCGATGCGGCGCACCTTGACGCCGCCGTCGCGCTTGTCGTAGACGAGCATCGACAGACCGCGGGCGTCGGCCGTGCCCTCCTCGGTGCGGGCGAGGACGAGCGAGACGTCACCGTCGCCGTTGGTGATGAAGCGCTTGACGCCATTGAGGAGCCACGTCTGCTTCTCCTCGGACCAGGTGGCCTTGAGCATGACGGCACCGAGGTCGGAACCGGCATCGGGCTCGGTGAGGTCCATGGCGCAGGTGGCGCCGGCGGAAACCCACGGCAGGAACTTCTGCTTGATCTCCTCGGAAGCGAACTCATTGAGCGTCTCAGCGCAATCCTGCAAGCCCCAGATGTTCTCGAAGCCTGCGTCGGCGCGGGCGACCATCTCGTTGGCCATGACGAAGCAGACGAGCGGGAAATTGAGACCGTCGTACTTGCGCGGCAATGTGAGGCCGCTCAGACCGGCGTCGACGATGGCCTTCATGTTCTGGACGGTGCCGGAGGCGTACTCGACATGGTCGTTGACGACGCGCGGGCCCTCGTGGTCGACGCCCTCGGCATTGGGCGCGATGACGTCGCCGCACACCTCGCCGGCGATTTCCAACACGCGGCGGTAGGAATCCATGGCGTCGTCGAAATTCTGCGGCGCGTAGTCGTAGAGGTCCTTCTCGGCGAAACCGCGCTCCTTCAGTTCCACGATTTTGCGCATCGCGGGATGCTGCAAGTGGAACTGCAAATCCTTATTATCTGAAAAGAAATTGGCCATTACTTCGAATTTTGCTTGTAATACTTGATCATTTTGGGGATGATGTCGCAGACGTCGCCCGTGATGGCGTAGTCGGCAATCTTGCAGATGGGCGCCTCGGGGTCGGAGTTGATAGAAATAACCATCGACGACTGGTCCATGCCGGCGGTGTGCTGGATCTGGCCCGAGATGCCGCAGGCGATGTAGAGCTTGGGACGCACGGTGACGCCGGTCTGGCCGACCTGGCGGGCATGCTCGGTGAAACCGGCATCGACGGCGGCGCGGCTGGCGCCCACCTCGCCGCCGAGAACGTCGGCGAGCTCGTGGACGAGCTTGAAGTTCTCTTTGGAACCCATGCCGTAACCACCGGCGACGATGATGCCGGCGCCCTTGATGTCGATTTTACGCTCCTCGATTTGCCGCTCGACGATGCGGACGACGAGGTCGGAGTCCTTGACGAACTTCTTCCAGTCGATGGCCTTCGCCTCGCCCTTGCCGGGCTGTGCGGCGAACTCCTTGCGCATGACGCCCTCACGGACGGTGGCCATCTGCGGCCGGCAGTCGGGATTGACGATGGTGGCGATGATGTTGCCGCCGAAAGCGGGACGAATCTGGTAGAGAAGGTCGGAATACTCCTTGCCGCTCTTGGGGTCCTTGTGGTCGCCGATGACGAGCTGGGTGCAGTCGGCGGTCAGACCGCTGTGGAGAGCCGACGAGACGCGGGGTGCGAAGTCGCGGCCGATGCAGGTGGCGCCGAAGAGGACGATCTGGGGCTTCTCCTGCTCGATGAGGCCGCACATGACGGCGGTATGGGGCAACGTACGGAAAGGAGCGAACGTAGCGTCGTCGGCGACCCAGACGGTGTCGGCGCCGTACTTGGCGAGCTCCTTTTCGATGCCGGCGAGACCCTGGCCGAGGACGACGGCGTCGAGACCGACGCCCAATGTCGAAGCCAGCTCGCGGCCCTTGGTCAACAATTCGAGGCTCACGTCGGCAACCTTGCCCTCCTCGATTTCGATATAGACGAAAATGTTGTTCATGTCAAAAACGCATTAACCGAGCGTGTGGCTCGCGATAAGTTCGACCATCAGTGAATTCAAGTCCTCGTCGGACGAAGTAAGGCGCTTGGCCTCCTTGGCCTGGAAGACGACGTTCTCGATCTTCTTGACCTTGGTGGGCGAACCCGTGAGGCCGAGCTGCTGCGGATCGGGGTCGACGGCGGCGGCCGAAAACTCGACGATGCGCAGGTAAGGCTTCTCGGCGACGCGGCGCGCAGCCTCGGAATCGGGAGCGGCGGCGACCTCGGAATCGGCGAGGGCGCACTTGAACTTCATGACGCGCTTGGCATTGCGCGGGCGGCACTCGGGAGCCGAAGCGTTGACCGTGATGACGGCGGGAACGGGGCACTCGACGACCTCGGTGCCGCAGCTGAGGCGGCGCTTGATGACGAGCGAAGCGTCCTTGATTTCGACGATCTCCTCGGCATAGGTGACCTGCGGCAAACCGAGCTTTTCGGCGACCTGAGGACCGACCTGCGCCGTATCGCCGTCGATGGCCTGGCGGCCGGCGATGATGACGTTGGGACCGATTTTGCGCAGTGCGCACGAAAGGGCATAGGAAGTGGCGAGGGTATCGGAACCGGCGAACTCGCGGCCCGAGAGGAGGTAACCGCCGTCGGCGCCGCGGAACATGGCGTCGCGGATGATGTCGGCGGCACGCTGGGGACCCATGGTGAGCACATGCACCGTGGCGCCCTCGACGCGGTCCTTCAACGAGAGGGCGATTTCGAGGGCATTGAGGTCCTCGGGGTTGAAGATGGCGGGCAACGCCGCGCGGTTGACCGTACCCTCGGGGGTCATGGCGTCCTTACCCACGTTGCGGGTATCGGGCACCTGCTTGGCCAACACGACGATTTTCAATTGTTTTTTCATAAAAGGTATTTAGGTATTTAAGTTACAGGTGAAAAGTGAAAAGTGAAAAGTGAAAAGTGAAAAGTGAAAAGTGAAAGGTGAAAGGTGAAAGGTGAAAGGTGAAAGGTGAAAAGTCGAAGCCTGTGCGGCTGTTTTCGGCAAGCCGAAACGGGAAAACCGGTCTGGCAAAGAACGGACTCCGGCAACGCCTCCTCCCCTTTTACACCTCCGTTTACGCTTATTCTCTTACGATGGTTTCGTCGCGGTCGGGGCCGACGGAGATGATACGCACGGGCACGCCGGTCTCGCGCTCGATGAACCCGACGTAACGCTTGAACGCCTCGGGGAACTCGTCGAAAGATCGGCAGCCGCGCAAATCGCACTTCCACCCCTCGAAATCGGTATAGACGGGCTTCAGGCCCTCGGTGATGCCGAAGGGGAACTCCTCGGTCCGCCTGCCGTCGATGTCGTAGGCGGTAGCGACGCGGATGGTATCGAAGTCGTTCATGACGTCGGACTTCATCATGATGAGCTGCGTGACGCCGTTGATCATGATGGCGTACTTCAGAGCGACGAGGTCGAGCCACCCGCAACGACGCTCGCGGCCGGTGACGGCGCCGAACTCGTGGCCGATGCGGCGCAGTTCGGCCCCTGTTTCATCGAACAACTCGGTGGGGAACGGACCGGAGCCGACGCGCGTACAATAAGCCTTGAAGATGCCGTAGACCTCG
This sequence comes from Alistipes sp., assembly GCA_029059935.1. Taxonomy (GTDB): domain Bacteria; phylum Bacteroidota; class Bacteroidia; order Bacteroidales; family Rikenellaceae; genus Alistipes. The sequence goes on along the minus strand of JAIDUZ010000023.1, from coordinate 9,921 downwards.
CCGATGCGGTTGGGCGCGATGCCGAGGCCGGTGCAGACGCCGGCGCAGACGGTATTGGACGACGTGACGAAGGGATAGGACCCGAAATCGACGTCGAGCAACGTACCCTGGGCACCCTCGGCGAGGACGCTTCTGCCGGAACAGAGGGCGCTGTTGATGAAATACTCGCTGTCGATGAGGCGGAACCGCTTGAGGAACTCGACGGCCTCGAACCACTGGCGTTCCAGCTCGGCGATGTCGTAGGAATAATCGAGGCTCCGGAGAATCTTCTCGTGGCGGGCCTTGGCGCGGGCGTAGATCTGCTCGAAATCGGGACTCAACAAATCGCCGACGCGCATGCCGTTGCGGCTGATCTTGTCGGTGTAGGTGGGGCCGATGCCCTTGCCGGTGGTGCCGATTCTGTCGCTGCCCTTGGCGGCCTCGTAAGCGGCATCGAGGATGCGGTGCGTGGGAAGGATGAGGTGCGCCTTCTTGGAGATGCAGAGCTGCCGGGTGAGGTCGTGGCCGCTCTTGGCCAACTCCTCGGCCTCGGCCCGGAAGAGGATGGCATCGATGACCACGCCGTTGCCGATGATATTGGTCTTGCCGCCCTGGAAGATGCCCGAAGGAATCGAACGCAGGATGTACTTCTCACCGTTGAACTCCAACGTATGGCCGGCATTGGGACCGCCCTGGAAACGCGCTACGACCTCGTAGCGGGGCGTCAGTACGTCCACGACCTTGCCCTTGCCCTCGTCGCCCCATTGCAGCCCGAGGATCACGTCGACTTTTTCCATATCTGAATCAGATGACTGTTTTTGACGCAAAAGACGTTTTTTGCATCCAAAGATACGAAAAAGCAAACTTATTTGCAATCCTAATCCCATACTTTAATAGAGCAAGGGCCGAAAAAGGGCATTGCCGAGCTCCGCCGCCACAAGCGGCATATTCAATCCTAACCGCGGCCCAGACGGACCGCGGCCCCGATGGAAAAGCAACTCCGGCAGATGCTTGGACGCAGCGCACGGAACGCGAGAACGCACGATCGCCATTGCCCAACAAGACCAATTCGACCGCATGCGTGAAGAGCGTAGCGGCAGCCACATCGTCGGAAGCATAGACGGAAGAAGCCCAGCAGCAACAATGCGTACCGACATTGGCCAAGGCTCCCCCGTCGCGGTGGCGGTAGCCCGCAGCAGGCGCAAGAAGCAATCGCTCAAATGAATGCCGCAGAGAGGGAAAAATCAATGCATAATTCAGAATGCAAAATTCATAATTAGAAATTGGTAATTCTCTTCTGTTGATTTGCTCGCCCGGGCCGGCTGCGAGGGTTGCGCTTTCAGCGCGAGCCGGGCAACGAAGCATCTGCGACTTGCAATATTATAACCTCCGGCTCTTAGTCGGACGTCATTCTGAGGAGCGTAGCGACGAAGAATCTGTTTCTTGCTTGTTATATAGATTCTTCGGCTTTGCCTCAGAATGACAAAGCTGAGTTCTCGGGTCGCAGCCTGCGGGGCACGCTTGCGGGCCTCCGCGCCGGAAGGCTGCGGCCCGCACGATTCTTCGAATCGCGGTGAGGACACAAAACTATGCGATTCTGATTTTTAATTCTGAATTTTGCATTCTGAATTGTGAATTGATAAACCGGCTCTGCGGCAGACTGGAATACTCAGCTGACAGCCATGCGGGTTCGGAAAAGGAATCTTTGTTTTGTCCGCTCGGAGCAAATGTAGCCCAAATCATAGAACCCGGCTCTTAGCCGGGCGAGCCGAAGCCCCGCCCTGCGGAGGCTCGCAGAATTTACAAAACCCCGTTCTTAACGGGGCTCGCCCCGCTGGCTTCGGCCCGAAAGGCCACGCCAAGTCTCTACGAGCAAGCGACAAAACAAACTCCTTTTATAAAACCCGCTTCTTAAGCGGGCAACGGATTGCTGAATCTACCGACCTCTCTGACGGCAGCCGTGGCCGCCGTCATTCCGGGTCATGTGAAGTTGCCAGGACGAAGATAGCACAAAACGGGAGCACTGCCCAATTTCACCGGACAAGCAGATGCTTCGGGATGGATAATTACCCGAGACACCGCAAATCGGAACACCGGCCGGAACGGCTCAATGCGTGGCCTGCCACCATTCGGTCGAGGGCTTGGCATCGACGAGCGCGGGACTGATGCTCGGGTCGGAGGTGGTGATGCCCGAATAAGTACGGACCAAATTGGCACCGTTGGACATGGAATAGAAATAAGGGGTGTGATAACGGCAGGCGCTCGGGACGGTGCGTTCGAGCTGCGCTTCGAATTCGGCGAGCAACGCCGGGTCGTCGCAAAATGCGCGCACGTAATCCCCCAGGTCGAAGAAACGCACGGGCGAATAACCGTCCATACGCTGCAAGGCTGCGAGGTTGGCGGATGTCGGGTCGAACGTGAAACGCTCGTTGATTCGGCGCATGACGTCGGCCAGCGCCTCCATTTCGGCGCACTCCGTGACGCTGATGGTGCCGTAGGGATAGGGATAAGTCATATAGAACTCGTAGAACTCCCGGCAGACGGCGGCATAGTCGACCTGACCGACCATGTACCGCCCGATGCTGGCATAGGGGAATCCGGCACCCATCACCTCGGTCGGCGAAGCGATCAGCCGCTCGGCGGCGTGACGCAAGGCATAGGCGACCTCGACCGTGGCCATATAACAATCGTCGAAGAGGATGTAGTCCATCTTCATGCCCGCCTGCGCAATGCCGGCGGCAAAGTCCTCGATTTCGGTCTGATAGACCGAGCCGCCGAACCAACGGGTGACGGGGCCGTCGGGATTCTCGTACTCCCAATGCTCCTTTTCGCGGCCGACGTGATAACCTGCCCGGACCTGCGAAGCCGGCAGCCAAGCCATGCCGTGGCAACTGACGGTCATGGCGTAACGCAGTGCCGGAGCCGCCCGGCGCACATCGCCGAGAATGGAAGCCAGCCCGTCGGCCGTGGTGAAATCGGGCAGGTCGGTATAACTTTTGAGCTGCACGCGACGGCACGCCCCGTTCTCGGCCCGCAACTCGAAGAGCTCGGCCTGCATCCGGTTCGGCATGAAGAAGACCACGACGCGCTCGTTCCTCAACACGCCCTGCGCCACGACGCTCTCCATATCCTCGATGTTCTGCTCGAAAAAATGGGTCAGCGGACTGCTGTCACCCGACCACGGGAAGTACATCAGCAAGGTGCGCGACGTAGGCGGCGCTGCGATCTTCTCGTGGCACGCCGTCGACAAAAAGAGCACGGACAGAAGCAAGAACAGGCACCGGATCATTTGTATTCGCGGGGTTTGAGGTTGTTGAACTGCCAGGTGCGGCTGCGCTTGTAGGTGTAGCCCTCGGGCTTGTTCCAATAGACGCGGCCGAAGTCGAAGTAGAAGCCCTTGCGCTTCTTGCCCTCGACCGAATAGGGGCGCACCAAGGGGACGAACTCCACGGTGCGGCTGATGATGCGGGCCTTGTCGTAGGCCAGCCCCTCGACGTCCATGACGTCCAGCGCATGGTCGAACATGAGCACGTGGCGCGGCGACTTCTGCGTCAGTCCGTCACCCGAAGCGAGGATGGCGCGCAAGACGCCGTTCATGCGGGCGGAATAGGCCCGGGCCTGCTCGCGGTCGCCGAGGGCCTCGTAGGCGAATGCCATGAGGTTGAGCACCTTGGGGCTGAAAGGATCGTGCTCCAGAACCTCGCGCCCTGTGGCGACGATCGCTTCGAGCGTCTCGCGCTGCGGAGCCTCGGGATTGAGCCCCGAAGCCAACAGAAGCAAGCGGTCCATCTCGGGGACGGATGCCAGCGGCTTGTAGGCATCCTGGTAGGCATAGCCGTAGTAGAGATAGTGGTAGTCGGCATCGGTGAGCGTGGAGTCGCCGGCGTTGTAACGCATCATCAACCCGGTGTAGTAATAGGGCGACGACGAATCGAGCGTCCGGGCCAGGATGTCGTCCTCGACGGGAACCTGGGCTGCGGCCGCCAACGGCAGGAACGCCAACAGAAGCAGGAGTCGTTTCATCGGCAAAGCGTTTTAGGTATTAACGCAGTTTTATCGCAAATCGTATTCCGCAATCAGATTTCGGAAACGCTCGCGCAAGGCCTCGGACCCCTCGACCAACGGCAAACGCATGGCGGGGCCTATCATGCCCATGACCGCGAGGGCGCACTTGACGCCCGTGGGGTTGCCCTCGGCGAAGAGCGCCTTCACGGCGTCGTCCAATGCGGCGAATTCGGCCTCGGCCCGGGCGAAGTCGCCCGCCTTGGCGAAGTTGACGCACCGCATGAAACGCACGGGGAAGGCGTTGGCGGCCACCGAGATGACGCCGTCGCCGCCGCGCTGCATGACGGGCAGGACCATGCCGTCGTCGCCCGAGAGGACGAGGAACCCTTCGGGCCGGCGGTCGAGAATCTGCTGTATCTGGTCGATGTTGCCCGAAGCCTCCTTGATGCCGATGACGTTCTTGAAGTCGCGGGCGCAGCGCAACGTGGTTTCGGCGGTCATGTTGACGCCGGAACGCCCGGGAATGTTGTAGAGGATGACGGGCAGCGGCAAATGCTCGGCGACGGTGCGGAAATGCTGGTAGAGCCCCTCCTGCGACGGCTTGTTGTAATAAGGTGTGACGCTCAGGATGGCATCGGCGCCCCGCAGGTCGAACTCGCGCAGCTGGTCGAGGACCTCCGACGTGGAATTGCCGCCGCAGCCGATGACCAAAGGCACGCGCCCGGCGATGTGGTTGGCGATGAACATGGCTATCACGGCGCGCTCGGGATTGTAGAGCGTAGGGGTCTCGGCCGTGGTGCCGAGGGCCACGATGTAGTCGACGCCGCCGTCGATCACGTAATCGACCATGCGGGCCAACGCCTCGTAGTCGACGCGGCCCTGAGCAGTGAAGGGAGTGATGAGGGCGACTCCCACGCCGGCAAGTTTGTGCTGTAGCATACTGTTTTCCTAATTAAAAATCATATTTTCGGGCCTTGCGGCAGTGCGAAGCGGCGGCGGGACAAAACGGCAGACGAAAACGGACCGAAGAAAGACCTTTCACTTTCCACCTTTCACTTTTCAGAACAGCGTTCCCTGCGTTGCCTTGTCCTGCTGCGCATCCTGCGGGGCGGAGCCGCCGCCGAGCATGGCCATGAACTCCTCCTCGGAGATGATCTTCACGCCCAGTTTCTCGGCCTTCTTGAGTTTGGCCGGACCCATGTTCTCGCCGGCGACGATGAAGTCGACATTGGCCGAGACGGCGGCGAGGTTGCGCCCCCCGTGCATCTCGATCAACTCCTTGAGCTCGTCGCGGCTGTGGCCGGCGAACTTGCCGGAGATGACGAAACTCCGGCCGGCCAGCGAATCGGAAGCCAGCGTCCGCTCCTCGGCCTCGAAACGCAATCCGGCATCGCGCAGGCGGCCGATGATGCGCATGTTCTCCGGGTCGGCGAAGTAATCGACGATGGCGTCGGCGATTTTGGCGCCCACCTCGTCGGCCTGGACCAACTCCTCGCGCGAAGCGTGCATGACGGCGTCGAGCGACCGGAAGTGGTCGGCGAGGTATTTGGCCGTGGTCTCGCCCACGAAACGGATGCCCAAACCGAAGAGCACCCGATGGAACGGCACCTCGCGCGAAGCGGCTATCGACCGGATGATGTTGTCGGCCGACTTCTCGCCCAAACGGGGCAGCGGCGCCAACTGGGCGGCCTGCAAATCGTAGAGGTCGGAGATGTCGTGCAACAGACCGTTGGCGTAGAGCAACTCGACGGTCTCCTCGCCCAGGCCGTCGATGTCCATCGCCCTGCGGCGGATGAAGTGGATGATGCGGCCGATGAGCTGCGGGCGGCACCCGCTCTGGTTGGGACAATAATGCTTGGCCTCGCCCTCGTAACGCACCAACGGAGTGCCGCACTCGGGGCAGACGGAGGCGTAGACGAAAGGACGGCTGTCGGCGGGACGCTGCGAAAGCTCGACGCCGGTGATTTTGGGGATGATTTCGCCGCTCTTCTCGACGTAGACCATATCGCCCAAGCGGATGTCGAGCAACGCCATCTGCTCAGCGTTGTGCAACGTGGCGCGGCGGACCGTGGTGCCGGCCAACCGCACGGGTTCGAGGTTGGCCACGGGAGTCACGGCGCCCGTACGGCCCACCTGGAAGTCGACGCTTGTCAGGCGTGTCAACGCCTGCTCGGCCTTGAACTTATAGGCCACGGCCCAACGGGGCGCCTTGGCCGTGAAACCGATGCGGCGGCGCTCGGCGAAGTCGTTGACCTTGACGACCACGCCGTCCGTGGGAAAGGGAAGGTCGCGCCGGGCCTCGTCCCAATGGGCGATGAAGGCGTCGACCTCGGCGACGGTGCGGCAGATGCGGCCGTACTCCGAGACCTTGAACCCCCACTCGCGGGCCTTGAGCAAGCTGGCCCAATGGGTGGAGAAGGGAAGGTCGTCGCCCGAGAGCTGATAGAGCGTACAATCGAGACCGCGGCGGGCGACCACGGCCGACTGCTGCTGCTTGAGCGTGCCGGCCGCCGCATTGCGCGGATTGGCGAAGAGGGCCTCGCCGGCGGCCTCGCGCTCGGCATTGATTTTGTCGAACGAAGCGTAAGGCATCAACACCTCGCCGCGGATTTCGAAGAAAGCGGGCCAATCGCCGCCCTGCAACTTCAGAGGCACCGAACGGATGGTGCGGACGTTGGCCGTGACGTCGTCGCCCCGGACGCCGTCGCCGCGCGTGACGGCACGCGACAAACGCCCGTTCTCGTAGGTGAGCGAGATGGCCGTGCCGTCGAACTTCAGCTCGCAGACGTATTCCGTGGGGCCGGCCTCGCGCTCGATGCGCTCCAGAAACTCGTGCAACTCGTCGAGCGAATAGGTATTGCCCAACGAGAGCATGGGATAACGGTGCCGCACGGTGGCGAACTCCGACGAGATGTCGCTGCCCACCCTCACCGTAGGCGAATCGGGATCAGCGAACTCGGGATGCGCCGCTTCGAGCTCCTGCAACTCGCGCATGAGGGCGTCGAACTCGAAGTCGGAGATCGACGGGTCGTTCTCGACATAATATTTGCGGTTGTGGTATTCGAGCTGCCGGCGCAGCTCCTCGATTCTTTCGCGAACCATGGCAGAACTTTATCTCTCAACAAACCACCGGCGCCCGGCCCGCCCATCGCAACTTCGACGACCTGCGGCGGCAACCGGAAAAGGCGCGGGAATTCCGGAACCGGACCCCGCAGCCGGAAGACGGCGGCGGGAAACGACGGCCGGAAAGGTGGTCATAACCTCCGTAAAGGTACGTATTTTGTTTGTAAGAGCCGCTAAAATCAAAAAAAATGCAAAAAAAAATACGGATGTGGCGCGGTATGCAAATTTTGTTTATACTTGCAAAAAATTTCAGCGTACTACCATGACCAAACAGCATATCGTGAAGAAACATATCGTAACGAGCTATCGCAATCTGACACCCGAAATGCAGGAAGCCGTGAAGGAAAAGTACCCCCTCGGCTTCACCGAAGCCATGATGCGGGTGGACAAGCCCAACGGCGACTTCTTCTATGCCGTGCCTTTCGACACGGACGAAGTGGCCTATCTGGTGAAGATCGACGTGAAAATCGACGACAACGCCCAGGAGGAGGACGAGAAAGATTACTACGACGACGAAATCAAGGGTGCAGACGAGTTGCAGGACGACAACTCCGACCAGAACGAGACGACGGACGACGACGTGGACATCTGATGGTCAGGCGCCTCCTTTTCCTGGCGGCATGGGCATGCGCTGCGGGCGGCCCGGCCGCCTGCGGACTCTCCGACGACCCGCGCGAAGAAGAGAAGAAGCACGAATACCTGACCTTTTCCGACCCGGCCTTCGCGGCGTGGTGCCTGGACGAAGCCGACGCTGACGGCGACGGCCGCATCTCGCGCTACGAAGCCGAATGCATGCGCCGTATCGACTGCTCCGGCCTGGGCATCGAATCGCTTGGGGAGATAGGCGATTTCGTCAACCTGCGGACGCTGGTGTGCAGCGGCAACCGGCTGACGGAACTGGACCTGCGCGGATGCCGCCGTCTGGAGACCGCGGACTGCACGGACAACCGGCTGCATACGCTCGACGTGGAGGGGCTGCGGAGTCTTACGGCGCTGGAATGCGCGGACAACGACCTGGAAAATCTGGACCTGACGACGAACGCGGCGCTGCGGACCCTGCGCTGCCCGTCGAATCCGCTCGTACTGCTCAACGTTGCAGCCTGCGCCGCCGACATGACCGAAGTAGATGCCCGGACGTGTCCGCTGGAAGTATGCTACAAACGGACGGGCCAGAACATACGGATACTGCGGCTCGACGACCCCGGCATTGTGCGGGAAATACCCTGACGCCCCGGAGAACCGGACCGGCGAAAAGGCATGCCGGCGCCGGAAGAAACTGCGGCTCTTCGTATCGGGCGGACCCTGCCGGCATGTTTGCCGGCGGCGACAATTTGCAGGCAAGCGTAGAAACGATTGGCCCCGGAGTCGACGGACTCCGGGGCCAATCTGTTTGCTGCACCCAAGCGCGCTACTCGTAACGACCCGACTTGAGCCGCTCGACCTCCTCGCGGGAGAGGAAACGCCATGCTCCGCGCTTGAGGTTCTTCTTGGTGAGACCGGCGTAGTAGACGCGGTCGAGCTTGGTGACGGTATAACCCAAGAACTCGAAGAGGCGGCGCACGATGCGGTTGCGGCCCGAGTGAATCTCGATGCCCACCTCCTGCTTGTTCTCCTTGACGTAGGAAATCTCGTCGGCGAAAATCTCGCCGTCCTCCAACGTCACGCCCTCGGCGATGCGGTCCATGTCGGCCCGCGTGAGGGGCTTGTCGAGCGAGACCTGATAGACCTTCTTCTTCTGGCAGGAAGGGTGCGTGAGCTGGCGGGTCAGATCGCCGTCGTTGGTGAAGAGCAACAGACCGAGGCTGTTCTTGTCGAGGCGCCCCACGGGATAGATGCGCTCCTCGCAGGCCCCGGCAATAAGATCGGTGACGAGCTTGCCGGCATGGGGATCGTCGAGCGAAGTGACGTAACCCTTGGGCTTGTTGAGCACCAAGTAGACTTTCTTTTCACCCTGCACGCGGCTGTCGTTGAACTTCACCTCGTCGCCGGGCAACACCTTGGTACCCAACTCGGTGACGACCTGTCCGTTGACCGAGACGAGCCCGGCCATGATGAAGTCGTCGGCCTCGCGGCGCGAACAGATGCCCGACTGGGCCAGGTAACGGTTGAGACGCATCTCGCCGGTCTGCCGGGCCGGGTCGTATTTGGGATAGGAAACGGGCTTGTCCGAACGCTTGCGGCCGGCGGGGCGGTCGCCGAACTTCCGGTCACCCTTGTCGCCGAAACTTCTGTCGCCGTATTTTTTAGGACCGAACTTCTTGGGGCCCTTGGAACCGGGTTTGGGACCGAACTTCTTAGGACCGCGCTCGCCGTAGGCGGGACGCTCGCCGTCAGGACGGAACTCCTCGCCGGTGCGCTCTCCGAAACGGGATTTGGCACCGTAGTGCGGCTTTTCGCCATAGCGGGGTTTCTCGCCGTAACGCGGCTTGTCGCCGCCGGAATAGGGCCGGTCGCCGTGTTGGAACCGGTCGGTGCGGTCGCCGCCGGAATAGGGTCGCTCGCTGCGGTAAGGCTTGTCGCTCCGCTCGGCATGCTCGCCGAACGCACGGCGGGGCTTGCCGTCGAACTTGGGACGGTTGTCCTGCGTGAAGTTGGGGTTGTACGAAACCCGTTTGCGGCCCTGGGCCGCCTGCTGCTCCGAATCGGCAGCGTCACGCTGCGAACGCGGGCGACGCTCGACACGCTCCGCCGTAGAAGTAGCGATGCGCTGGCGCTTGTCGCGTCCGAAACGCGAAAGCACCGCAGTCGAGTCGTGGTTTTGGTTTGTGGTTTGTGGTGGTGTTGTGTGGCCCGCCGCGCAGCCCGACCGGGGGG
>JAIDUZ010000022.1 GCA_029059935.1 Alistipes sp. | reverse complement strand
CAACGTGATTCTCGACCTGCGGCGCAACCCGGGCGGCAACGGCCACGCATTCGACGAACTGCTCTCGATATTCATCGACAAACCGGTGGTGGACTACTGCACGGGACAACGGATCAAGGCATCGAAAGAAGCGATGCGATACTATGATTTTCTGACCGAAGAACAACTGGGCCAAGTGGTGGAGCTGCCGGAGACGGAATATGTCCGCTCGTTCGAGACGAATCCGAAGATGTATGTCGACGGCATGCGCTACTACGTGCTGGTGAGCCGTGACACGGGCTCGATAGCCGCGTCGTTCGTCAACATGCTGCAATACCACGGTGCGGCCCAGCTGGTCGGAGAACCGCTGCGGCACAATGCGCTGAAATACGGCGAAGTGCTCGACGGAGGCTGGTTCATCCCCGTACAACTGGCCGAGAGCTGCGTTTCGATGGTCGAAATCGACGAATGCACACGCCGCGACGACGGCTATGTGGTGCCCGACATAGCGATACCCTGCGTAGCGGCGGAGTATCTGACGGGGCGCGATGCGGTGCTGGAAAAACTGCTGGAAACAATAAAAGGAGCCCGCTGAGAGGCTCCTTTTTCATACGAGGCGGGTGCGCCTACTGCAACACGCGCTCGACATACTCGCGGTAGTCCTTGACCTCGGGCTCGTAGGTCTCGTCCTTGAAGAGGGGCGACGAAATGAGGAAGTCGGCCGTAGCACGGTTGATGGCCGTAGGCACGTTGTAGAGCGACGCAAGGCGCAACAAAGCCTTGACGTCGACGTCGTGGGGCTGTGCGGCCATCGGGTCGCAGAAGAAAATCAGCGCGCTGACCTTGCCCGAGACGATGAGCGAACCCAACTGCTGGTCGCCGCCCAGAGGACCCGATTTCAAAAGCGTGATGTCCAGGTCGTCGACGTTGCAGTCCTCCGAAGTATGATTTCTCAGCGTCTTTTCGACCATCTTGCCCGTGGTACCGGTGCAGACCAGCGGGTGCGAAGCCAGCACGGCGCAGTTCCAGTCGACCCATTCGGCCAAGCCGCGCTTCATGTTGTCGTGCGCTACGAGCGCCACCATTTTCTTTTTGTCCATAAATTTCGCATCTGTCGGGAACTGCCGGCGATTCCCGGTTTTCCAACTTGCATCGATTGCCGGCAGCAAAGACGGGAAAACCCCTGCACGGATTCCGCACAGCCGAAGTCCGGCCCGTCTTCGTCGTGGTTCACGCGGCAAAGATAATGCAAAAAACACTAATTAATAAAATTATTTACGAAATTATTCAAATTATTTTTTATCCCGATCGGCACTTGCACGGCCTCGAAGCACCCGAAATCCAAAGAAAAAACCGGCCCGGACACCACAACGACACTGAGAGAATACGGTTTCCCCCTGCGGAACGAAGGAGACCGAAAACAAGAGCGGACAAGAGCGGCAAAGCGAAACAAGGCAACCACGGCCAGAGACCGCCGCAGGCACGATGGAGGCCGTCCGGCGCGTCTTTTTACCCTATTTTTCAGTCCGAAAATCGCATCCCAATACGAAGAGTAATTAAATATTTTTAATTGAGTGGCTCCCAATCGATTGTACGTTTCATTTGGGATATGCCGAAAAACACTGCAAAACACGTAAGTTCGTAACTTTGCATTCGACGAACGAGTCATACCGACGTTCGGGAAAACGTCGTCGTTTCGGAAACAGGACGCGTGAACGACCGAAGGACGCGCGCAACCTGGAAACGCACGCCCCAAACGCATGACCCGGAAGTCGATCGGCCGTCTCCCCGCATCTCGGGAACGCGGCGGATCCGAATTCAAGAATCATTCTTTCAGGTGTTCCGACACCGCGGAAGGTGATCAGTGACGCAACTTTCGGGAACCTACGGCATGTTCCTTCGCCGGGTTCCTCGCATGTGTTCCAGCGCGCATGCCGGATACGAGTTATCCGATGATTATGGACCGTGGCCGACAAGGCTGCGGTCCATAAGTTTTTTCGCTCCAACAGCTCCATCACCGGCATTCGGAGAATCCGGGCGTTGCGGCCCGCGGACGGGGCTGTTCCGAACGGAGTGCTGCGATTATTTTCGGATTGGAGCCTGCGGAGCCGGATAGCTATAGCTTGCGCACCTCCCCGGAAAAACCTGCGGCCCGCACCCCTCCCCTACCGCCCCGAAAACCGCACGGAGAAGCACCAAAAAATCCCGGCGCATAACGCGCCGGGACCCTGTATTCGGAACAAACCGAACCTATGCTTCGCTCTCGTCGGGGAGCTTGAATTCGGTGAACCCTGCGGCGACGAGCGTATTGAACCACGAAAAACATTTCCTGATGTCGGAATCGTGCACGCGGTCGCGGTCGAACTCGGGAATCGCCTCGGCGAAAGCGGCCCTGAGCTTCTCGGGGCTCTCCTTATGGCTGAGGGCCTCCTTGCCGCCGGTGAGGGCGTAGATGCGGGTGAAAACCTCGGCCAGGGGGATGTCGTCGCCCTCGGTATACATCGAAATCTCGGTCAGCGCGCTGACCTTCGACGAAGCCGAAGCGTTGATGCGCCGGCCGTCGACCAGCGACTCGACGATGACGCCGCGCGTCGACTGCGCGACATATTTGTACAAACCGGGCTGGCCCGAGATGGCCAGAATCTCTTTGAGTTCCATGATTTATGCTTTTATAGATACTACTCTTTCTTCATGTGCACGTCCATCTGCGGGAACGGGAACGAGATGCCGTGCTCGGGCAGGAGGTTGTAGAACCGCTCGTTGTTCTGGAAGAAGACGTCCCAATAGTCGGCGTTGCGCACCCAGGCGCGGACGGTGAGGTTGACCGACGAATCGGCCAGTGCGGCGACCCACACGACCGGTGCGGGGTCGGCGAGCACGCGGCTGTCGGCGGCGAGGATTTCGAGCAGCGCCTTGCGGGCGGTCTCGACGCTGTCGCCGTAGGAGATGCCGACCGTCCAGTCGACGCGCCGCAGGTCGGCGGTGGTATAGTTGTCGACGATGGCCGTGGCGATGGAGTTGTTGGGGATGTAGATGGTCTGGTTGTCGCCCGTGGTGATGACCGTGGAGAAGAGCTTGATTTCGCGCACGGTGCCCGACTGTCCCTGGGCCGAGATGAAGTCGCCGACACGGTAGGGCTTCATGACGAGAATCATCACGCCGCCCGCGAAGTTCTGCGCCGTGCCGCTCAGTGCCATACCGATGGCCAGCGTGGCGGCCGAGAAGAGGGCGATGACCGAGGTGACGTTGACGCCCAGCGTCTGCACGACAATGAGAATCAACAGCAGCGTGAAGACGACCTTGACGGCGTTGCGCACGAACATGCGCAGCGAAATGTCGACCTTGCGCCGCTCGAAAGCCATGTCGAGCAAATGCACGATACGCTTCACCACCCAACGGCCTATCATGTAGATGGCCACGGCGAGCAGCAGCTTCAGCAAAATCCACACGGCGTCGTTGAGAATGCCCGTGAAAAACTCGCGGTAGTCCATATTGACCACCTTGTCGATGGTCTGCGCGAGGTTGGCTTTCTGCACGCTGTCGGGAACCAGCAACGGCTCGTCGACAGGGAGAGCCTGGGCGAAGAATGTCCACATAAGTCTTTCTGTTTGAGTTCTGCCCGCAAAAATAGGCAAATTCCGCCGAATCCGGAAATAATCGGCCGACATATCGCCGCAGCTCCACCCTACCCGCCCGAACCGTCGCCGAGGCATCCGAAACCGCCGATAGCCGCAGCAGCACGCCCGAACCGCGAAAAACGGCCAACATACGCATAACATAGCAAAAGAAAAAACACGATTTTCAAAGGGTTTGCGCTAACTTTGCCGCCGCAATACCCCGCATGAGCGTATCGTTTATTGCAAACATTTTCGTATCTTCGTGTATTCCGAAAAGCCCGTATCGCATGCTGAAAGGCCGCATTCTTCTTGTCTTCCTCTTCGTTGCGGGGCCGGCGGCGGCACAGCAGTTCGATGACGTCTACTATCCTTATGCCGAATACGAGGAGCCGCGGCCTTTGCTCGTGCCCGATTCGGCGCTCTTCTACCGGGCCGTGCAGTCGGCACCCGACCTCTTCGGGGAGACCGTGCGCTTTACCTTGCCGCAGGTCGCAACGAAACGGCGCGGCCAGGCGTTCGACGCCGAGATTGCCACGGCCGACGGCGCGCAGGTGCCTTATCGCGTCTTTCATGCTTTGCGCGGGCTGGGTGCCGAGGAGACGGCTTTGCCGGGTCTCGCTTCTGCCGGCGACCGGGTGGGCGGAGTCGCCGGCATGCGGACGTTCGGTTTTCCGGAGGGGCTGCCTTTGCTGCCTTACCGTGCTTCCGTCTCCTTTTCGGGGCGTAACTACCTCGTGGGCGCCAGATTTTCCGCTGTGGGCGAGGCGTCCGGCGGTTGGCGTTATGCCGCCGCCCTCGATGTCCGCACCGGGCGCGACCTTTATGTCGACGGGGTCTTTACCAATGCACTGACCGCTGCTTTCCGCGCGGAGAAGAGCCTCGGACGGCGCCACCGTCTCGCCTTGCTCGCCGTCCTTCCGTTTTCCACGCGCGGCACCCGTTTGTCTGCCACGGAAGAGGCTTTTTCGCTTACGGGCGATCGGCTCTACAACCCTTCCTGGGGCTACCAGAACGGCAAGGTGCGTAATTCGCGTGTGCGGCGCGAGGCGGTGCCTTTGGCCGTCGTCTCCTGCCGGAGCGAACTTTCGGACGTCACTTCGTTGCTTGCCGCCGTGAGCTTGGAGAGCGGCAGCCGGCGTTACAGCATGCTCGACTGGTACGATGCCCGCACGCCCTTGCCCGACAATTACCGGTACATGCCTTCGTTCGCCGGCGACTCCGAGACTTTGCAGGCTTGGCGTGCCGCCGATCCGCGTTATACGCAGATTGACTGGGACGCCTTGATTGCTGCCAACCGACTGGCCGGCGGCCCTGCGGTCTATGCTTTGGAGGACCGGGTCGAACAGCTTTGCAACCTGCATCTCGATGCCGCGTTCACTTCCCGTCCCGACCCGCGCCTGACATTCGGCTACGGCCTTTTTCTCGGTCGCGAAGCGACCCGCAGTTTCGAGCGGATGCGCGATTTGCTGGGGGCTCGCTATGTGGCCGACATCGACCGCTATCTGGTTGATGACGACACCTATGGCAACCGCTTGCAGAACGATTTGCGCCGCCCCGGCCGGTTGGTCGGCGAAGGCGACCGCTTCGGCTACGATTACAGCCTCGTGCAGCTTCGGGCCGGCGTGCGTTTGTCGGTCGCGTGGCGCGCCGACCGGTTCCGGGCCGATGTTGCCGCCGAGGCGGGCGCGTGTTCGGTCTTCCGGCGCGGACGCATGGAGAAGGAGCTCTTCCCCGGCGAGCGTTCCTACGGCCGTTCGCGGCGGATGCGTACGGCCGAATATGCGTTCAAGGCGTCTGCCGGGTGGGCTTTTTCGCCGCGCAGCTACGTCGGATTTTCGGCCGCGGCCGGCGCTTCGGCCCCCGAGCCCGGAGCGCTCTTTTTCCAGCCGCTCTATAACAACCTCACCGTCGGCGAATGCCTTCCCGAGCGGTTTTGCGCTGCCGAGTTGAATTATCGTCGGACCGGTTCCGTCGTCGACTTGCAGGTTTCGGCTTTCGTCACCGCTTCGTTCGATGCCTCGGAGACACGGCGTTATTTCGACGACCTTTCGGGACTCTATTGCGACATGGCCGTCGCGGGCATCGGCCGCATCTCCTGCGGTCTCGAAGCGGCCGCTTCCGTGCGGCTTTCCTATCGGTGGCGCTTGTCGTTCGCCGCAGCGGCAGGACGCTGCAAGTATATCCGCAATCCCCGCGTCACGGTCATCTCCGATGCCGACAACCGGGCTGTCGACACTCGGGCGGAGAGTCATATGGGCGGGTGTTTTGTCGGCGGTGCACCCTGCATCACCGCCGCTTCCGAAGCGCTCTATTTCGGACCGAAAGGATGGGGCGGGCGTCTTTCGGCCGGTTATGCAGGCGTGCGTTACATCGAGCCCGTGCCGCTGCGCCGCACTTCCCGCATCGCCCGCCAGGGCAGCGTCGCACCCGAGGATTTCGAGGATTTCGTGCGGCAGGAGCGCCTGCCCGACGCCTTCACGGTCGACGCTTCGTTGTTCAAGTCCTTTTATTTCGGTCGTTCGCGCCTGGTGACGTCGCTCATCGTCCGCAATCTCGCAGGTTTCCGCAATACGGTCTACAACGGCTACGAGTCCCTGCGCGTCCAGCGTGTCACGGCCGGCGACGCCGTCAGCTTCCGGCCCCATGCCACGCGTTACACCTATGCCTATCCGCGGTCGTTCTACCTCACGGTCGCCTATAACTTCTGATTCCGGCACCGGTCTCAATCGAAGCGGCCGTCTCCTGCAAGAGACGGCCGCTGTCCGGTCATTCGATGTCGAGCCAGCGCCCTTTGGGGCACTTCACCTTGTAGTGCAGACGCAGGTCGCGTTGTTCGCCGGGTGCCAGTTGCATTTCCCAGGTTACCAGACCTTTGTCCGGGTCCAGACGTCCGCCGCTCAGTTCTTCGGCCGTCACCGTTATCTCGCTGTTGCGCGAGACGGGCAGCTGGTCGCGGAGTATCAGCATCACCGCTTCGTTGCGCGTGTTGCGCACGGTGAGCAGCCAGCCTACGGTCTGCGTGCGGTTCGAACCTACTGCGCGCCGGGCCGTATAGTCGTGTTCTTTTTCCCGCTTGATCGCTATGCCGCGGTCGCGGCCCAGCGAGAAGCGCAGCGTGTCGTTCGCAAGATCGGGACTGAGGATGCTTTTGCCTACGAACGTCCCCTCGAAGTAGACGTTCGCTTCGCCCTCCAGCAGGTTGTACCGCCTCCAGCCCGTCGCTTCGGCCGTCAGAAAGGCGTCTTTGTCGATCTTGGGCGTGCTGCCGTAGAGATAGTTCGCCGGCAGGTCGTAGCGTCCGATCTCTACGGCGACCGGTTTGCCGTCCGACGGGATGGTGTAGGGGCGCCGGATCGCGAATTCGTAGTCTGTGCGGTTCTGCGTCCGATCTACGGCGATCGTTTCGCTCGCTTCTTCTGCTTCCGCAAAATCGGAGTACGACTCAAATGTCATTGTTCGATTTTGTGCCGCACTGCCTGCAATTCCGCGTTTGTTCCGTGTGCCGTAGGCTACAACCACCGTTTCGTCCAGTTGCTGCATGTTCGGACGCAGCACCGTGTTGAGCGTCGGCCCCGTGATGTGCCGTACTTCCGTCTGCATGCCTACGAAGCTGAATTTCAGTTCCGAAGCTCCGTTCGGAAGCGTCAGCGAGTAGCGTCCGCCTACATCGGTTGCCGTGCCGATCGTCGTGCCCGGAATCGTTACCATGGCCCCGGCGATCGGTTCGTGTGTTTCCGCATCGTAGACCATGCCCGAAACGGTGTTGTCTTTCAGTCGCAGGTCGTAGCGGGGCGCGCTGAGTCCGTAGTCGAGCCAGTAGGTCTGCAGTTCGGGTACGATGTTGCCGACAAGCGGATTGGCCGACGAGAGGGTCAGCTCTACGTTCGTCCACTTTTCGCGTGTGTTCTGCCGGATGTTGGCCTTGTAGGAGAGGGCGAGCGGAATGTCGAGGCCTGCCGAACGGATGTCGTAGCTGGGATACCAGCCGGCGTTGTTCACATAGTAGACCAGCGTGAAGGTCGCCTGGCAGCGCGTTTTCGCGTCGATCTTCACCTCCACGGTGCTCATCGGGTCCTTCGGTTTGCCGCCGGCCTGGGCCAGTTCCTTGCTGATGCGCTGTTTCTCTTCCGCCAGGGTTTTCTGCTGTTCTTCCAGTTCGAGTTGCCGGGTCCGGAGTTGGCGCAGCTGTGCGGCGTAGTAGCCGGTGAGTTCTTTCACCGTCGTTATGGGTACGTTGGCTGCCCGGGTGCTCGCCGTGCAGTTGACTTCCAGTAGTTTCATTTCGGCTTGCACGTTTTCCCGCTCCGCTTCGTTGCGCCGGGCTTCGCGTTCGTTCGCCTGGAGTTCCTGTTCCAACTGTTGCTGGTGTCGGGTGCGGACCAGCGAGTCGGCATAGTCGTAGATGCGTTCCACGCTCAGTATCGTCAGCCGGCCTTTGGCCGTCACCTGCAGGCTTTTGGCATCCAGATAGGGCGACAGATCGGTGAAACGCAGGGTCGTTTCGCCTGCCGGCAGTTCGAGCTGCCGCGTGCGGGTCACCTGTGCTCCGTCGAGAAACAGGGTCACTTTCGAAACTTCGGTCTTCACTTTTTCGGCGCTTCGCGTCGTCGCGCATGCCAGCAGCGCCAGACACAAAAGAAAACAGGTTTTCATGCTTGGTGGTTTGGTTTCATACAAAGGTAGTGAATTTATTTATTACCTTTGCAGACGAAATCCCCAAAGTTATGGCAGGTTCCAACTTCGTAGACTACGTGAAGATATTCGCCCGCTCGGGCCACGGAGGTGCCGGCTCGGCCCATTTCCGCCGCGAGAAGTTCGTGGCGTTCGGAGGTCCCGACGGCGGCGACGGCGGCAAGGGCGGCAGCATCGTATTGCAGGGCGACCGGCAGTACTGGACGCTCATCCACCTCAAATACCAGCGCCACCAGTTCGCCGAGGACGGGCAGTGCGGCTCGGGGGCCCGGTCGTCGGGCAAGGATGCGCCCAATATCGTCATTCCCGTGCCTCTCGGTACGGTGGCCAAGCGTTTGGTGGAGCAGGAGGACGGCACCACGGCCATCGAGACGGTGGGCGAGGTGACCGAGCACGGCGAACAGCTGGTGCTGCTCAAGGGCGGCCGCGGAGGATTGGGCAACTGGCATTTCAAGAGCGCCACCAACCAGACGCCGCGCTATGCCCAGCCCGGCGAGGAGGGCGACGAGGGGGCTTTCATCCTCGAACTGAAAGTGCTGGCCGACGTGGGCCTGGTGGGCTTCCCCAACGCCGGGAAGTCGACGTTGCTGTCGGTCGTTTCGGCCGCCAAGCCCAAGATTGCCAACTATGCTTTCACGACGCTCGAACCCAACCTGGGCATCGTCGAGGTGCGCGACCACAAGTCGTTCGTCATGGCCGACATCCCGGGCATCATCGAGGGGGCGCACGAGGGCCGGGGGCTCGGCACGCGCTTCCTGCGTCACATCGAGCGCAACTCGGTGCTGTTGTTCATGATTCCGGCCGACAGCGACGACGTGCAGCGCGACTACGAGGTGCTGCTGGGCGAGCTCACGCAATACAATCCCGAGTTGCTGGACAAACGGCGTCTGCTGGCCGTCACCAAGTGCGACATGCTCGACGACGAACTCATCGAACAGATGAAACCCCATCTCCCGGCCGGTATCCCCGCGGTCTTTATCTCGTCGGTCTCGGGCCTCAACATCGTGCAGCTCAAGGATATGTTGTGGGAAGCGTTGCAGGAGTAGCAACGAAAGCCGTTTCGAACCCGGTGATGCGCAGCGAGCAGGCGCCGCCGAAATAATCGATGATTCCGCACAGCGAGCCGCTGCCTTCAGGCAGCGGCTCGTTCGCATAGAGCGCCGAACCCAGGGTGCGGACCTTCAGCGTCCGGCCTTCCGGGTCCGCAATCGTCCGTTCGGTGGTGACGGTCCGGCCCGTCTGCGGGTCGCGGTCGCACCAGGAGCCCGTTTCGACGAACCGCACGTCGTCCAGCCGGACATATACGTCGGCATGCGCCGCCGTCAGTTCGTCGATGCGTAGCGGCCGGGGCACCACCCGTGCGGGCGCTTTTCCCTCCGTCCGCAGGTGTCGCCCCAGTTCTTCGCGCGGGATGCGGGTGCCCGCTTCCGTAATTTTGCCCAGTTCTATTTTCCCGCCATAGTCGTAGAGCGTCAGTCCGTTGCAGTAGACGGTCACTTCTTCGCCGAGCGGATAGGGGTTGTCGGCGGCAGGATAGTCGGCCGAAACGGTCAGTCCGCCCGTCGCATCCTGGATGACCAGTTCGCCGTAGAATTCGCCGTAGCGGTTGTTTCCCGTCACGGTGCCGCGTACGGTCGTTCCGTCGGCGATGGCGTAGTATTGTCCGTCGCAAAGGGTTTTCAGCCGGGCGATGGAGCTGAGGGATTCCGGCGGGGTTTCGTATGCGAGGGGCGTGGCCCGGTCGCAGGCAGCCAGCAGCAGCCCGGCAAGCAGGATGCTACTGCCTTGCACAATCGGTTTCATCGCGGAGTTTCAGCAGGTAGCGTTTGCCGTCGCGTTGGAGAATGCCCGTCAGGGTACAGCGGCCGGCCGGGATTCCGTAGTCGGCGAATCGGGCGTAGGAGCGGACATAGGTGTATATCTCGTTGCCGGCATCGTCCGCAAAACGGTTGTAGCCGCTCCAGTTTCCCGGCACGGGTTCTTCCGGGGCGTAGTGCAGCCCCTCCAGCCGGACCAGCGTGCCGCACATCGTCGGCCGCAGGTCGCCGATTGTTCGCACGGCCGGCTCAAGCGGCAGCGGTGTTTCGCCGCAGCGAACGAGCGTGCGGTCGAGTGCCGGCCGCGAAGCAATGTAGTCCGTCGGATAGCCGCTGGCGACCGAGGGTTTGCGGCCGAGCTGCAACATGCCGCGGTTTTCGGCCAGCATCCAGCCTTGCAGGCGCACCGTCACGGTGCAGCCCTCCGGATAGTCGTTGTGCAAATGGTCCAGCCCCGCCATGATTTCGAGTGCTGCGCCGTCGGCTTCGATGCAGAGCGTGCGGTAGAAGTTTTCGCTTCGGTCGCTGGTCGTCACGCGGCCTTTCACCGTAATGGCGCTTTCTACGACGAACGGCTGTCCTTCGAACGCTTCGCGCAGGGTTTTCAGCGTCGCCGTAGCCGGGACGGAGGCTTCCGCAGGCGTCTTTTCGCCGAACGACGAGTCGTAACAGCCGGCCAGCAGCACGGCCAGTCCGGCCAGCGCTCCCCGCACTCCTGCCAACATCCCTGCTTCCGGCCCTCTCCGCACCCCTCGCATGGCCTATCCCTCGATGCGCGAGTCTTTCAGTCCCAGGAAGTAGAGGATGCCGTCGAGTCCGATGGTCGAAATCGACTGCCGCGCTCCGGCCTTGACCTTGGGTTTGGCGTGGAACGCGATGCCCAGGCCCGCCAGGTTGAGCATCGGCAGGTCGTTGGCTCCGTCGCCCACGGCCACCGACTGGGCGATGTTGATGCCCTCGAACTGGCACAGCAGGCGCAGCAGCTCGGCCTTACGGCGGCCGTCGACGATTTCGCCGGCGTAGCGGCCCGTCAGGCGGCCGTTCTCGACCTCCAGTTCGTTGGCATAGACGTAGTCGAAGCCGTATCTCTGACGCAGGTAGTTGCCGAAGTAGGTGAATCCGCCCGAGAGGATGGCCGTCTTGTAGCCCACGCGTTTCAGAATGGTCATCATGCGCTCCAGCCCCTCGGTGATGGGCAGGTTGCGGGCTATTTCGTCCATCACCGCCACGTCGAGTCCTTTCAGCAGGGCTACGCGGCGCGTGAAGCTCTCGCGGAAGTCTATCTCGCCGCGCATGGCGCTTTCGGTGATGGCGCGTACCTCGCCGCCCACGCCCGCACGGTCGGCCAGTTCGTCGATTACCTCGGTTTCGATAAGCGTCGAATCCATGTCGAAACATATCAGACGGCGGCTGCGGCGGTAGATGTCGTCGCGTTGGAACGAGACGTCGAGCCCCAATTCCGAAAGATTCATGAACCGCTCCTGCATGGCGCTGCGGCTCTCGTCCGTCAGCGAGCCGCGCACCGAAAGTTCGATGCAGGCCTTGGCCGCGCGGTCGTCCTCGTGCAGCGGCATGCGGCCCGTCAGACGCTTGATGGCGTCGATGTTCAGCCCGTGTTCGGCCACCACGCCCGTCACCTCGGCTATGTGGCGCGCCGAGACCGTGCGGCCCAGCAGCGTGATGATGTAGCGGTTCTTGCCCTGACGGCCCACCCACGCTTCGTAGTCCTCTTCCGGGATGGGCGTGAAGCGTATCATCACGCCCAGCTCCGAGGCCTTGAACAGCAGTTCTTTCATGATGCTGCCCGACTTGTCGGGCGTCGTCATGATAAGAATGCCTAAGGTCAGCGACTGGTGGATGTTGGCCTGGCCGATGTCCAGGATGCAGGCGTCGTAGCGCGCCAAGATGGACGTCAGCGACGAGGTCATGCCCGGTTTGTCGGCTCCCGAAATGTTTATCTGTATGATTTCGATGTTTTCCTGCATGGCAGTGCGGCGGTTTTCGGATATTTTTCCTTTCTGTTATACAAAGATAGCGCAACTTGCGTGCAGTAGCAAATTATTCGTCGTTTTTCCTCCCGCCCCGGTTCCCGATCGTATTTTCTCCCGCACTCCCGCCCGCAAAAAAACAGGAACCCGAAAAGGGTTCCTGTTGGCAGTAGCGCCTGTTTCTTTCGGTATTAGAAGTGTCATATATACGAAATAATACTATCTCTGCACGAACTAAAAGAGTTATGTGGGTACCGGAAAAATGAAGTGTTCTTAAACACTTGCAACTTACTTATCCGTTGCCCTCTTTTATACGACTCTATTCTAAATCGTTTATACCAAATAAATATCTCCGAGCAATCTCAAAGATACTCCGTCTCAGCGAAGCCGAAGAATAGCTAACGACAAAAAAAGCCGGACGGAACCCGGCAAAAAAAATGGAGAGGATGACCGTCACGGCTCCTCTCCGGATGAACATTCCGAATGAACTTTGAACTTTTTATTTTAACCTATTAAAAACGTTTAGGCAAGAATGTCCATCATAGCGATGACCGGAATCAGTCGGCCAAGGTGAACGTGTCGTTGTTCCAGTCTATCAGCATGCCAGCGGAAACCCGACCGGCGCAGTTGAACGTGAACGTTTTGGACGCGGCATCGTAACCCGAATATTCGGGCGATGGGTCGATGTAGAGATAGACCATGCCGTAGCTCGGATGCGAGAAGCCCGAGGCGGCCAACACGCAGCCGTACTTGTCGGCGGGATAAGGGAATTCGACCGTCGAACCGCCGTCCCACGTGAAATTCAGGTTGTAACCCGACTCGGAATAGGAAGTGCCCGCATTGTGGTAGAGACCGGTCAGCCGGTAGAGCTGCGGATTCTCCTCGGTGACCTGCATGGTCTGCCGCCAAACCACGGCCCGGCCGAAGAAGTTCGGCAAAATATGCGACGAATAGACGCCCGTCTTGTAATCCTTCCACGTATAGTCGCGCAAGACGACCAGCTCCGTCTCGGTGGCGTAGGGAAGCTGCGTATCGGACTGGAGCTTGATGCTGACGGCGTACTCCTTGCCGACGGTCAGTTTCGAACGGTCGAACGACACCTTGAACGGAGCACCGATCTCGCCGTCGGCGAACTCGACGGCAGCGGGTGCCGTGAAAGCATCGGCGACCTCGGCATCCTCGACCTCGACGGTTACGGCCACCTGTGCCGCACCGACCGAAGTAGCGCGCAGCACGTCGATGGAACAAGCGTCCTCCATGTCGGCCGAAACCGTATAGGAATACCCGGTCTTGCTGAAGAAAGCTTCGTCCGCACGACCCCCGTAGGTGGTCATTTCGGTCTTCTCGGAACACGAAGCCGCGAAACCCAGCACGGCAAGCAAGCAGAAAAGCGATTTTATTGTTTTCATGGCGTAATCATTATTGTAGGGTTAGTTTTGGTCCTTCGTGAGATCGAGCGCCGAATTGGAATCGAACTCCTTCTGCGGAATGGCCAGGATGAAGTCGGGATCGTTGGGCTGCTTCGAATCGGCGACGGGCTGCGACTTGGAACGCGTGTAACCGAGGTTCAGGCGGCGCAGGTCGGGCACGCGGCCCATGCCCTCGCACCAGAGCTCGATGCGGCGCTGGAGCAGAATCTCGTCGAGGAGCGACTTGGGCAACGAATGCGTGTCGAGGCTGACGGAAGCCGAATCCTCCAAGGCGGAGATGTCGCGCGGAGCGGAATAACGCTCGGCATAGAGCTCCTCCAACAGAGCGCGGGCACCCGCGAAATCGTTGGCGCGGCACTTGCACTCGGCCAGCGTCAGCAACATCTCCTCGGCGCGCAGGTTGATGATGTCGGCGACACCGGTCGAAGCGTTCTGATAGGAGAACTTCTGCTGCCAATAGATAAGATCTCCCTTGAAATCGGAATCATCGGCAACCAATGCGCTGTTGGCAGGCAGCGTAGCCCAGGCGCGGCGGCCGTCGGAATCGGTCATACCGACCTCATAGAGCCAATCGTCGATGCACTGCGGAGCCATGGAGCCGTAGGTGCCGTCGATAGCCATGTGAGAGATGAAACTGCCGAACAGAGCAACCTGGTCTGCCGTCAGTTCGAAAGCCCACATCACGTCGGCGACGCTGCGGTTGTTGAAACCGGTCAGTTCGGAAAGCGAGGCGACCCGCTTCAATTTGCTCTTCTTCAACGCCTCCTCGGCACAGATGCCGGCCTGATCGTAGTTCTGCTGGCCGAGCGAAGCACGGGCCCACAGACCGTAGGCCGTGTAGAGGTCGATGTGCGAACAATGGCTCTGCGCCACGCCGGCAGCGGCAAAATAATCGACCGACTTCCGGAAGTCCTTGTTAATTTGTTCGAAGAGCTGCTCGATGGTGCCGCGGCCGACGCCCTGCGTCTCCTTGTTGGTGCCGGTCGTATAGACGGGCACGCCGGGCTTGTCCTTGTTCTCGGCGTAGTTGCCCTGGCAGAACGACTCGTAGAGGCAATAATAGGAAAAGGCGCGGATGGCATAGGCCTGGCCGAGGACGTTCTGGCCCTTGGCATCGAGTTTCAACGACTCCTCGGCGTCGATGATGTAGTTGGCCTGCGAAATGAAAGTATAGAACATGTTCCACGTACCGTACTGGCGGCCGTTGGTGGACGCCCAGTCGGAGGCGGTGTTGAAAGCATAGTCGAAATAGAACCAGCCCTGCCCCTGCTTGTACTGGTAGTGGTCCTCGCCCATGAGCGAACGCACCATGGTGAAACCGCCCAGACCGGGGTGCTCGTGAGGCCAGCCGGAGCTCCAGCCGTTGGCGTACATCAGACGATAGATGCCGTCGACGGCGCTCTGCGCCTTGTCGGAATCGGAGAATATTTCGGAACCCGAAAGCGAACCTGCCGGCGAGGTGTTCAGCATATCCTCCGAACACGAAACGGAGAGAACGGCATACCCCGCAGCGACGAGAAAACAAAGTATTTTTTTCATGACAATCCGAAATTAGTTTAGAATTTGAGATCGAGGTTGAACGACACGGTGCGCGTCGGAGCGTAGACATACCCCGTACCGCCGGTGAGCGAATACTGCGGATCCATGCCTTTCAGACGGGTGAAGATGCAGAGGTTGTCGACCGAAGCGGAGATGCGCGCAGCCTTGAACCCGATCCGGGAAGTCCATCGCTTGGGCAAGGTGTAGCCCAGCGTGATGTTCTTGATGGCGAAGTAGGAGGCATCGAAGAGCTTGTCGTCGGTGACGATGGGCGTCTCGCCGATGGTGTACTTCGGCACGTCGGTGACGTCGCCGGGCTGACGCCATGCACGCAGCATGTTCTTGTGCTTGGCCTGGGCCGTATAGTAGCAGCTCATGAGCTCGTAGTAGACACCGTCGTACATCTTGCCGCCGATGGAATAGTTGGTCGAGACGGAGAAGTCGAGGTTCTTCCAGCGCAGCGATGTGGAGAGCGACCCGTAGAGATCGGGGATGCGGCTGCCGCAGAGCACCCGGTTGGCCTGGGCCACGGTGGTGGACTTGGTGATGTAGGCGTTGCCCTCCTTGTCGGTGGCCCAATACATCTTCTCGCCGGTCATGGGATCGACGCCGGCCGAACGGGCCACGTAGAAGGAATAGAGTGTCTTGCCCTCGCGGATGATCTGTGTGGAGCTGAGAATGTCGCGGCCGTCCTCGGTGAGTTTCAACACCTTGTTGTTGACGGTCGACCCCATCAGCGTGACGTTCCACTGGAAGTCGGAGCGGTCGAAGATATGGCCCGTGACAGCGAACTCGACGCCGCGGTTGCGCATCTCGCCGGCGTTGCGGTAGTAGCTCGAAAAACCGGTGGACGAAGCGAGCGGGTAAGCGAGCAGCATGTCGGTGGTCTTGCGGTTGTAGAACTCGAAGCTCAGGTCGATACAGCCGAGCAGACGGGCCTCGATACCGGTATTGAGGTTATGGTTCGACTCCCAGGTGAGCTCCTCGTTGGCAACGTCGTTGATGATGGCGCCGGGAAGCGTGGCATTGGGATAGGAGGTGTCGTAGAGCGCCTGGTAAGCATAGTAGGAACCGACGCTGTTATTGCCCTGCACACCGTAGGAGAACTTGAGCGTGAGGTTGTCGATCCACGACACGTTGCGCATGAACTGCTCCTGCGAGATGCGCCACGAAGCGCCTACCGACCAGAAGTTGCCCCAACGCTTCTTGGGAGCGAAGCGCGACGAACCGTCGGTACGCCAGCTGCCCGAGACGTAGTACTTGTCGTCGTAGCTGTAACCCACGCGCGAGAGAACCGACTCGATGCGGTCGTTGTCGGTCGAACTGCCCGTGCCGACAATGACGGCTGCGGCGTCCAACTCGTAGATGCCGGCGCCGGGAAGACCCGTCTTGTGACCCGACAACTGCGACGTCTTGTAAGCGTAGTACTCGTGACCGACGAGCAGGTCGACATTATGACGGTCGAACGAACGGTTGTACGAGAGCAGCTGGTTGAACGTGTAGCCCAGCGAAGTGGTATTTACCTTTTGGATACGACCGCCGACCGACTGGGCATTGCCGAAGAAGGGATTGTAATAGGTCATCTGGGCGGCATTGTAGTAGTCGGCGCCGAAGTTGACCTGGAATTTGAGCCCCTCGCTCCAATGACCGTCGACACCCATGAAATCCATGTGCGAACGGGTCGACAGCGAATAGGACTCGGTCGAATACTTGTCGTCGTAGAGCGTGGCGATGGAGTTGAACTTGCTATGCTGGCCCGAAGGACGCGAAGCACCGTAGTCGAACATCTTGTTGCCGTCGGCATCGAGCAGATAGTCACCCGTATTGGGATCGCGCTGATAGACCGGGAAGATGGGGCCCATCAGCTGCGCCGAATAGAAGACGTTGGAAGAAGCGCCCGACGCCGTGCTGGACGAATTGGAGGAGTTGTAGGCGAAGTTGGCGCCCAGGCCTGCGGCGAACCACGGCTTGGCCTGCGTTTCGACGTTGAGACGCCCCGTATAACGTTCGAAATTGGTGGTTTTCAGCACGCCGTCCTCGTTGAGATAACCCAGCGAAAACATGTACTGCGACTTTTCGTTGCCGCCCGAGATGCTGGCGCCGTACTCCTGACGCAGCGCGGCATTGTCGGTCACCCGGTCGAGCCAATCCTCTTCCCAGAGCAGACGTGCGTCCTCGCGAACGCGGCCGTCGGCCGTGAAGAGCTGGGCGATGGGGATGTCGTAGGGGTTGTACATCTCGTTGGCGCCAAAGATACGCTCCGAACCGCCCGCCATCTGAGCCAAGGCGCGGTTGCCGTATTTGTTGTAGAAGGCCGAATACATGATCTCCATGTAATCCTTGGCGCCGACCGTCTCGTAACGGGGGATGGCGCGCGAAGAGACGCCCATGTTGACCCGGAGCTCGACGTTGGTTTCGTGGCTGCTGCCGCGCTTGGTGGTGATGAGCACCACGCCGTTGGCACCGCGCGAACCGTAGAGCACCGAAGCCGAAGCGTCCTTGAGGATGCTGATGCTGGCGATGTCGTCGGGGTTGATGGCCGAAATGGCGCCGTCGAAAGGAATGCCGTCCACGACGTAGAGCGGTGTGGACGAAGCGTTGATCGAACCGAAGCCGCGGATGGCGACCGTCGTACCCGAACCGGGCTGGCCGGAACCGGAAGTCACCTGCACGCCGGGAGCCAGGCCATCCAATGCCTTGGTGACGTTGGCGACTTTGCGCTGCTTCAAGTCATCGCCCTTGACCACGGCGACGGAACCGGTGAACGACTCCTTTTTGGCCGTACCGTAAGCCACGACGATGACGTCGTCGATGGACTGCGACTCCTCGCTCAGGACGATGTCGATGCCGGTCTTACCGGCGATGGCCACCGTCTGCGTATCGTAACCGAGGAACGACACGAGCAACGAACCGTTGGCGGGAGCGACAACGGCGAAGCTGCCGTTGGCACCGGAAGTGGTTCCTGTGGATGTTCCCTCGACGAGGATGGTAGCACCGGCGATCGGCTTGCCGTCCACGCCCGTAACTGTACCGGAAACCTTTATGTTCTGGGCCACGGCGCATGCCAGACCTCCCAAAACAGCCATGAAGAGCAGTACAATTTTTCTCATAGACCTGAAGTTTGAGTTTGAATTCATAAAATATCTCTTTCCAAGAGATATTATTACGGATTGTAACCTGGC
The DNA here is from genome assembly GCA_029059935.1 of Alistipes sp. Lineage (GTDB taxonomy): Bacteria > Bacteroidota > Bacteroidia > Bacteroidales > Rikenellaceae > Alistipes. The sequence continues at coordinate 2,133 of JAIDUZ010000022.1, read as the reverse complement.
GAAACCTGCCCTCCAAGCCCGATATGGCCGTTTTTTGTTCAGAAATCCGGATATTCGGCCAACAAAACCGCAGTCGTGATTAAAAAAATGTAACGTCCGATGCTGGTTATTCCGTTTTTTTACCTATATTTGCCCCATCAAGTCTATCTCTTGGAAAGAGATTCGAACTCTCAGCCGGAGCCGCCGTTTCGGAGAAATCCATAATCTTCAGCGTCTGTTGCAGCAAGCACGCATCCGGCGGGCGGAAGTCTCCGCGCCTTGTTTCCCACACCTTATATATAAAAGCAACTCCCGGCAGATGCTTGGACGCAGCGCACGGAGAAGGCGCAGGCACGATGCCATCCATGCGCCGGAGAAAGATCGTCATTGAAATAGCGCAACCAAGATGCATGACTGGACTCTGAGGTGTAAGACGAGGAAGACCAGTTGCCAAGATGCGTGCCGACATACAACAAGTCTCCCGTCGTCTCGACGCGGTAGCCCGTAGCAGGCGCAAGAAGCAATCGCTCAAGGGGAATGACGCAGAGAGGGAACAAACAATGCACAACTTCGCGATTAAGCGAGTGCAGAGCCGAACTTGTTCGAGCTTTGCCGAGCGGAAGCGAAGTCAAGATCCCGTAAGGGGGATTAATTCACAATTAGAAATCGATAATTCCTTTTCTGCCGATTCGTTCGCCCGGGCCGGCTGCGGGGGTCGCATCTCCGATGCGAGCCGGCCCCGGGCGCAAGGTCGAAGACCTTGATTATTCTTGGGCCTCTACCGGCTGCGGCCCGCACGGCTCTTCGAGCCGCCCACACAGAAAAGGTTTAATTGTGAATTATGAATTTTGCATTTTGAATTGTTCTCGGCTCTGCGGCAGACTGGAATGTATAGCTGACAGCCATGCGGGTTCGGAAAAGGAATCCTTGTCTCGTCTGCTCGGAGCAAATGTAGCCCAAATCATAGAACCCGGCTCTTAGCCGGGCGAGCCTCCGCGCCGGGAGGCTGCGGCTCGCGCAACTCTGCGAGTTGCAAAACCCGACAAAGCCCGGCAAAGCCCAGCCCACCAAAAGGCTGCGCCAAGTCTCTGCGAGCAAACGACAAAACAAACTCCTTTTATAAAACCCGCTTCTTAAGCGGGCAGCGGATTGCTGAATCTACCAAACCTCTCTGATGCAAACCTTGGTCTGCACCACTCCGGGTGTGAAGTTGCCGTTCGCAAAGTTAAAGGTAAAAGGGGAAAAGTGACGGGGATGGTTTCAAGATTTCTGCCCTTTGCCGCATAAAAAAGGCAGCCCCGCAAATGCAGGGCTACAACGCTTCCTTTAAGTTCAATTTCTTGCACATTTTCTCGCCTCGGCAAAGCCTGCAAGCAGTCTCTGCCCTCGGCTTATCGAAAACGTTGGTTTCGTTGCCGCTGGCAGGTCGGCGGACGGCTCCCGAGGCCTGCCCGAGAGTATCGTTTCCGGTTCCGACCTTCAGCGCAAACCCGCATCTGCTGCCACGCTGACACAAGCCGTGACCTGCACCACTCCGGGCGGGGGCTGCCTGAAGAAGAAAAGCAGCGGCAGGTGACGCAACTCACGTTTGCTTGTCAATCACACGACCAAGCAAAAAAAGTCTGCCGCTGCTATCTTTTCCGATTGCATCCGGCAGAACCTAAAACAAGAAGAGCGGTGCCGATTCTAAGGTTTTTACTCTACCTGTAAATGCAGCTCATGTCCTCCGAGACAAAAAGGAAGACGCCGTTGACTCTACATTCTCAAGGCTCTGGTAAACCTTTGACCAATAAAACCAACACGCGCCTCCCGTGGCGCGATGCTGTACCTTGATCAAGATTTTACCAGAATTTTGAGAATAGATACAATCGCTTATAACGAAGATATGTAAAGAACGCTGTAATCCCGGTCTGCACAGACCAGTACCATATGCAAATGTACGAAAACTTTTCGGAACATACAAACGCGGCTGAATGACCGGGTTGTTCCCTGCTCGGGCCGGCTGCGCTTGTCGTTTGCCGCTTTTTGTTCATTTCATGCTCCTTTTCCCGTCTCGGCAAAGCTCGAATATCTTCGATTTGCTTTCGGCTTATCGAAAACGTTCTTGACGAGGCGGGCGGGGATGTCGCGTCGGACGGAACGGCTCTTCGGGGG
>JAIDUZ010000021.1 GCA_029059935.1 Alistipes sp. | reverse complement strand
GTCGAGGCCGAGGAGCGCATCGTCTGCGGCGCCGAAGGGAGCTACCGGCTGTCGGTCCGGCGCCTGCGCGACGGCCGCCAGCTGCTCTCCGTGCCCCTTGCGCCGCTGGCCATGTGGCGCGACAGAACGACCGGCATGCGTCCGAAGTGGGGCATCTACCGCAGTTTCGGCAAGGCCGGGGCGTTGAAATCCGAACTGCGCGACGAAATCCTGAAATTCGCCGATTTCGAGGTGAAAAAGGAGCGGCGATAATTTTGGTTTGATTGGTTTTTTTGCGAACTTTGCGTGCCCAAACGGAAGCAAGGACCCTATGAACTACGCACCCGGACACACGCAGGTAGAAGAAGTACTCAAATATATCAAGGAACAACTCTATTCGGGGCGCTTGCAGCCCGGTGAACGACTGCCGGCCGAGCGCCGCCTGGCCGAGAAGCTGGGCGTGGGGCGCGCCCATGTCCGCACGGCATTCCAGAAACTGGAGTTCTACGGCATCGTGCAGACCTTCCCGCAGAGCGGCACGGTCGTGGCCCGCGAGACCATGCAGGTGCTCGAACGCATGATTACCGATGCGTTGCAGATTCAGCCCTACGATTTCGCGTCGTTGGTCTACGTGCGCGAGCTGCTCGAAACGGAGGCTTTGCGTCTCTGCGCCCGCAACCGCACGGAGGAGGATCTGGCCGCCATCGAGGAGGCGCTCTCCGCATGCGAGGATTCGTTCGTCACGGACGACCGCGTGTCGAAAGATTTCGCCTACCACCAGGCGCTGGCGCGCGGCGCCCACAATCCGGTCATCGTGTCGTTGCTGCTGGTCATCACGCCCGATGTGTTGCGTTATTATCAGCGTTATCGGGTTTGTGCCGTGCCTATGGACGAGGTGTGCTTCGAGCACCGTGAGTTGCTGAGGTGCGTGCGCGAACGCGACGAGGAGGGGTGCGTGGCCATGTTGCAGCGCCACCTCAAGTCGATCCGCGAATTCTCCCTCGCCAACAATCAGGAGAACCATTTTTTGGAGTAGAGCTTGCCGTGCAGATACGCAGCGTCCGGAAAAACCAGTTTTTCCGGACGTTGTTTTTTGCGGGTCTTTTTCGGTGGGTCACTTTGCTGCCTGGAAGACGAACGGTGCTGCCGGAACGAATTCGGCGGTGGTGTTCCCGGCATATCGTTTGCCCGATGCGGGGTCGATCATCTTGACAGGAGCGCCGGCCGAGAAGTCCAGCCCTTCGAAATCCACCCAGATAAGGAACGGGTAGAGCACCGATTCGTAGTAGTAGACCCGGTTTTTCTGGTCGGCGACTGTGCGCCAGCGCGTCGACGAGATGTTCGGTTCGTCGGGTGTGCTGATGCCGAGCGGCACCGAGACGTTGCGGATAACGCTGAATACCGAGGCGACGGCCAGCCGGGTGTCGTCGGTCTTCGGTATCGTGCCTATGTAGAACGACGCCCGCACGAAACGGTCGGCCGCACGGTTCGTGCCCGGCAGGAAGACCAGCCCTCCGATGCTGTCCCAATAGTCGTCGAGCGCCAGCTGTTGTTCGAATATGGGCGAATTGGTCATCACCGTATAGGCCGGGCTGTGGTGGATGGTGAGTTTGCCGTCGATGTATTCGAATATGGCGCTGTCGCCCGCAGCGTCGGAGACCGACAAATGCAGGGCCGCCATTCTTGTTCCGTCGGGCATCAGGTCGGAGACCACATCGAACCGGTTGTCGGAAAAAGCCTCTGCGACTTCATCCACGGTGGCGAAGTTGTCCAGCACGTATTGCGTCCATGCCGAGACCGAGAGGGCCGGTTTGCCGGTCGTGCGGGCAGGGTATTCCGATTCGGCGAGCCACAGCAGGTTGGCGGCCAGGCCCGCTTCGTTCATCCCGTCGGTGGTGCAGATGTCGTAGGCCGAGGTGATGACACTTCCGTATTTAGAGCTCCATTCCAGCGAGTTCGCGCCCGCCGCGCCGTTGCGCCGCATGCCCCGCGGGAATACCCACAGCTTGCTCTGCGGGTCTTCTTTCCAGTCCATCGTCCGGCCCGTCAGCACCGTCTGTTCCGGGCCGGCGTATACTACTCTCGTGCACATTTCCGCTCTCGTTTCTATCTTTGTCGTCAGCGCCAGTATTACCAGCAGTATCCCTTTTCGTGTCATAGCCGGCTTCCCTGCAAATTCGGTGCAAGGTTTTCCGGCCGCAGGGATTGGATTGCGAATTGGAGTTCGGATGTGTAGATTGTCTTCGGAAAAGGATTTCGGCCGATGTTCGAGACCATACACAAAAAAAAGGAAGCGGTCTTTTCGCTCCCTTTTCAGTGACACCGACAGGACTCAAACCTGTAACCTTCTGATCCGTAGTCAGATGCTCTATTCAATTAAGCTACGGTGCCGAATTGCGAATGCAAATGTAGGGCAAAAATCCGAATCGAGCAAGAAATCGGGCAAGAATTTTAATAAAAAACGACGCTCGTTGATTGTGTTGACTCTATGTCGTTGATTGATAGGCTTCTTCGTTTGCGGCGCTTGGCGGTCGGCAACGAGGGGCAGGACGGGCGTAACATAAAACAGCCGGTATGCACCGGAATTTTTATAAGAATCAAGTCTCCGGAAATGGCCTGACTTTGTCTACGTCTTGGATGGACGGCGCTTCGGCTGGGTCCGAACAAGTTCGGCATTGCACCTGGTTTGCACCGTCATCGCCCCGCTTAGGGCAGAGCCAGCCGGAGTTCTGCCCCTGCTTGTTCGCAAGGTTGAGCGCTCTTCGCTTACTTCACTTCGCGGTCGGGGTGGGCGCGCAGGAACTGTTCCCAGCTTTGGGACCCGCCTTTGGATGCCGCTTTCTTGCCGCCGCCGAGCCCCTTGATGCGTTCGGACCCGAGGGCGGCGTTGAGCGGCGACGCGGTGGTGTAGTAGTGGCACAGCGCCACGGCCATGCCGTCGGTGGCGTCGAGCCGGCGTCCCGGCGGTTCGATGGCGAGCGTGCGGCAGACGATGGAGGCCACCTGTTCCTTGCCGGCCGAACCGCGTCCGGTGATGGCCTGCTTGATGCGCATGGGGGCGTATTCCGAGACCGGCAGGCCGCGGCTCAGCGCTGCGGCCATCGCTACGCCCTGGGCGCGCCCCAGTTTGAGCATCGACTGTACGTTCTCGCCGAAAAAGGGCGATTCGAGCGCCGCTTCGCGCGGCCGGTATTCGTCGATGAGGGCTCCCACGCGTTCGAAGATGCGGGCCAGCTTGGCATAGGGGTCGGTCAGCTTGTGCAGGTCGATGTCGCCCAGCACCACCGCGCGCACCGTGCGTCCGTCGACCTCCAGCACTCCGTAACCCATGTAGTTGGTGCCGGGGTCGATGCCCATGATGCGGTATGGTGCGGCGGGCTGCAAGCGTTATCGGTTTTTCAGTGCTTCGATCTCCTTTTCGGCGTCGCGCAGGCGTTTGTCCAGTTCGGGCAGCCGCTTGAATACGGCGGCCGACCGGTGGTACTGCATGCCCGGCAGCGCCGGGTAGCCGAAGCGGATTTCGCCGTCGGGCACGTTCTTGTCGATGCCGCTCTTCGAGCCCACCTGCACGCGGTTGCCGATGGCCACGTGGTCGGCGATGCCCACCTGGCCCGCCAGGAAGCAGTTGCTGCCCACCTTCGAGGTGCCGGCGATGCCCGTCTGGGCCGACGACACGGTGTTGGCGCCTATCTCCACATTGTGGCCTATCTGAATCAGGTTGTCGAGCTTCACGCCGCGGCGGATGACCGTCGAGTCGGTCTTGGCGCGGTCGATGCAGGTGTTGGCGCCTATCTCCACGTCGTCTTCGATGACTACGTTGCCCAGCTGGGGAATTTTGTCGAACCCGCCTTCGGCATTGGGCATGAAGCCGAAGCCGTCGGCACCGATTACCGCCCCGGCATGGAGGATGCAGCGGCTGCCGATTTTGCAGCCTTCGTAAATCTTGACCCCGGGGTAGAGCGTCGTCCCTTCGCCGATTTCGACCCCGGCACCCACGTACGTCTGGGGATAAATCTGGCAGTTTTTGCCTACCTTGGCGCCTTCTTCGATGACTGCGAAGTCGCCCACGTAGCACGCCTCTCCGAGCTGGGCTTTCTCCGAAATCGAGGCGCGTTCGCTGATGCCCGTGCGGCGGGGTTTGGCCGCGTTGTACATTTCGAGGAGTTTCACCACGCAGGCACCTGCGTCGTCGACCTTGACCAGCGTGGCCGCAACCGGCTGCGAGGGTTCGAACGATTTGTCAACCAGAACGATGCTGGCGCCCGTGGTGTAAAGATACGGTTCGTATTTCGGATTGGTCAGGTAGGCCAGCGAGCCCGCCTTGCCCTGCTCGATGGACGACACGGTGTGCACGGCCGCCTGTTTGTCGCCGACGACCTCGCCTCCGAGGAATCCGGCGATCATTTCGGCTGTAAATTCCATTGCCATAATATCATAGGTATTTTGTGATGTCGATGCCTTCCGGCAGAAACTCCTCCACCGACCGGCCGAACGAGAGCACCTCGCGCACGGTCGACGACGAGATGTCGGCCACGGCCGCCGGGGTGAAGAGCATGACGGTCGTGAGTGCCGGATAGATGCGGTGGTTGGTCGCTTCCATCGTGCGTTCGTACTCGAAGTCGGTGGTGTTGCGCACGCCGCGGATGATGGCGCAGGCACCGGTCTCTTCGGCGAATTCGCCCGTCAGCCCGGTGTAGATGCGGGCTTCGACGCGCGGATTGCCGGCGTAGATGTCGTCGATGAGCCGTTTGCGTTGTTCGACGGCCAGCAGTCCCTGTTTGGCCGTGTTGTTGCCCACGCCGATGACAATGCGGTCGAAGATTCGCAGCGCATCGTCGACCAGCGCCGCATGGCCGCGGGTGAACGGGTCGAACGACCCCGGGAAGATAGCGGTTCTCTCCATAAAAAACAAAGGTAGCGAAAAATTCAGAATTCACAATTCGGAATGCACAATTGTCGCGGCCGGGCGGAGGGGAAAGCAGGGCGGCGGGACAAATCCGCTTGTGCCGGGCGGTTCGGCCAGCCGGGCTTTTTCTTTTTCCCATCTATTTGATGTACCGGCATCCTTGGCGGCATCCTGAATCCGACTGCTGTAACTCGCGGCCGGGGCCGCGTATTCAAGTTCTGACCCACCCCCGAACCCCGCCTCAGGCAGGGGCTTCGGTCGGAAATCCGAAAGAAACCAAATTACGGCATTGTCGGTACGACAAGGTATATAATCGTGTCCTTTTTTCTCAAATTCGCAGTTTCCCGGCTATGCAGCTATGCAGCAATGCTTGGCGTCGCCATCTTGGGCGGCTGCGGGAGTCGCACCAAAGGCGCGAGCCTCCCAAGATGAATGGCGGGCGGTCTTGTTCGTTTGTAAATCATGCGTCGCACATTCAGAACATCCGTTCCATGGCGGCGGCTATGCGTTCGGCCGCGAGCGACATGTAGGCTGTGCCGTCGCAGTGGGCGAGGGCCGTGACTCCGCGGTGGTCGACGTAGAAGAGTTCGTCGTAGCGGTCGAGTTCCGTTTGCCGCACGGGTTCTTCGCGCAGCGTCAGTCCGGCGGCCCGGATGGCGTGGAGGGCCGTTTCGAGTTCTACGCTGCGGAACGCCGGGGTCGCCGTGCCGGGGGCGAACAGCTCAGGCGCGGCGGCCGGATTGTCGGGCGATGCGCCGTCGGCCGAAGCCCCGGCGGTTCCGGAACCTTCTCCGGATACTGCGGACATCGTGCCGTCGCATTCCGGCAGGGAGAGCGGCGATACGAGGACTTCTTTGCCGCGTACAGCGAAAAGCGGGGCGCTGTCGGCCGAATGGCAGATGCCCTGGCGGTCGGCGCATACGGCGATGTCGGCTCCGAGGGAGCGGGCCCGGCAGTCGGCGAGCAGGTGCAGCGCTTCGCGGCCCGACGTGGGCAGTTCGATATGGGGTATTTCGCAGCGGACAACCCGGGCGTCGGGCGTCAGACTGCGCAGGGCGTAGCCTTTGTAAAAGGAGAGTCCGGCCGGCCGCAGCCGTTCGGTGCCGTCGGGCGCCACTTCGATGCGCACGAACCCCGATACCGACTGCGGATAGCGTTCTGCACGTGCCAGGGCCGCAATCCGGCTCTCCAGCATCCGTACGTCGGGTGCATAGTCGCAGCCGAACAGCATGCGGGCCGCCCCGGTCAGCAGCGCTGCATGGGCCCGCACCTGCCGGGGGCGTCCTCCGGCCACATGAACCGTCTGGTAGAGGTGCAGTTCCGTCACAGCAGGAAGATTTTCAGCAGCAGTTCGCGCAGCAGTTCGCCGTCGGAGGCGCCTCCCGTGTTCATGCCCTTGCTCTTGGCGTCGTATTCGCGCATCAGCCCCAGGATGGCGAACACCTTGCGGTTGTCCCACAGGGCGGCGTGCTGTTTGACTTCGTTGACAAAGAAGACGTTGCTCTTGCGCAGGATGCGCATCAGTTCGGTGTCCGGAGGAAAGGGCTTCCCCTTGTGGCGCGACATCCACCGCAGGTAGTTGACGATGAAGATCTCCTTGAACTGTCCGAAGAGCGCCATGATCGTCAGCAGGAGCGGGTTGTCTTTGGGGTTGCGGGCGAAGTGGTCGGCGATGAGCAGGGCGCGGTTCATGTCGCGCGTCACAACGGCCTTGCAGAGTTCGAAGTTGTTGAAATCTTTCGAGATGCCGATGTTGGCTTCGATGTCGGCGTCGGTGATCTTCTTCGTGCCCTGGGGCAGCGAGACCATCAGTTTTTCCAGTTCGTTGGCGATCTTGGCGATGTTGGTGCCGAGGTGGTCGCTCAGCATCGACAGCGCCTTGGGGTCGATCGTCAGGCCCCGGTCGCGCGTGAACTGCTGGAGCCACGTCACGATTTCGTAGTCGCGCGGCTGGGTTGATTCGAGCACCGTGCCGTTGGCCGTGCAACCCTTGTAGAAGGCCGAACGCTTGTCCACGCTCTTCTCCTTGTGGCAGATGACCAGGATGGTCGTGGGCGAGGGCTTCTGCGTGTAGAGCGATAGTTTGTCGAGGCCCCGCAGCTGCTGCGCCTCCTTGACGATGACCACCTGGTAGGAGCCCATCATCGGCATCTGCCGGCAGAGGTTGATGACCTGCCCCGCCTCCGAGTCCTTGCCGTAGACCGTTATCTGGTTGAACGAGCGTTCGGCTTCGCCGAGCACTTCGGCGGCCAGCCGTTCGCAGAGGGCGTCGATGAAGTAGCTCTCTTCGCCCATCAGCAGATAGATCGGAGCATAGCGCCGGGCCGTCAGCTCGGCGCCGATGCGTTCGTATTGGGCGACCGTGTCGCGGAAGCGGATTGCGGTTTTGGCCATGTCAGACGATCTCTTTGGTGATGCGTAAAACGTTTTCGGTGGTGTCGGTCAGCCGGTAGCGGTCGTCGATGCGGCGCCCTACGAGCCACACGATGTCGTCGCCCGAGACCAGGACGAACTGGCGCTGCTTCTCCGCCGCCGAGACCTTGGCGTCGACCAGATAGTCGCTCACTTTCTTGCGCCCCGCCATGCCGAACGGCACGAACCAGTCGCCCTCCTGCCAGCGGCGCAGCGTGAGCGGGAATCGCAGTTTGTCGGCATCGACCTGCGCCGTGTTCTCGGGTACGCCGAACGTCTCCACGGCGTCGATGTCCGCATATTCGTAGTAGAGTGCCGCATTGCCGCAGTAGCTGCGGAGGGTGCCCTGTTCGACGCTGCATGCGCAGGGGTCGTCGTCGGCGATGGGAGCCACCACGATGTCGCCGCGGTCGATGCAGGCCATGCGTTCGCGCGAGTAGAACCGGCGTCCGGTGGCTCCGCTCTCCAGGGCGCGGCAGAGCGAGTCGATCACGTCGCCCTTGAAGCCGTAGGCCGAGCTCAGCAGTTCGTAGATGACGAATTCGCGCGGGAACGCCGCATCGATGCGGTCGGTGCGGATGGTGTCGATTCCGTTGTCGGAAGTCACCGCTTCGGTGCGTATGCGTTCGATGGCGTGGTCGATGAAGCGCTGCGCCTCGGTCAGGCGGGCGATGTTGCGGCGCATGAGCGACGTGAACTTGGGGTTGATTTCGCGGATGCGGGGGATGAGCCCCAGGCGCACCTTGTTGCGCAGGTATTTGGTCGAGCGGTTCGACGAATCTTCGCGGAAGCGGATTTTGTTGGCTACGGCATATTCCAGTATCTCTTTGCGCGAGGCGAACATCAGCGGGCGCACGATGCGCCCGAATTGTTGCGAAATGCCCGTCAGACCGCGCAGACCCGTGCCGCGCAGCAGGTTGATGAAGAAGGTCTCGACCGAGTCGTCGGCATGGTGGGCCACGGCGATGACCGTGTAGCCGTGTTCGCGCCGCAGTTCTTCGAACCAGGCGTAGCGCAGGCGGCGCGCCGCCATCTCCATCGATTCGCCCGTGCGTTCCATCTCGGCCTGCGTGTCGAAGCGGCGGTTGTAGCACGCCACGCCCAGGCGGGCCGCTTCGTCGGCCACCAGCACTTCGTCTTCGTCGCTCTCGGCGCCCCGCAGCTGGAAGTTGCAGTGGGCCACGCCCACGCAGTAGCCGCATTGCGTGAAGAGCGACAGCATGACCATCGAGTCCACGCCGCCCGAGACGGTCAGCAGCACCCGGTCGTCGTGCGTGAAAAGTCCGTTTTCTTCTATGTATCGTTCGAATGTCTCGGGAAGAGCCATCGTATTGTCTTTTGGGTGAAAGGTGAAAGGTGAAAGGTGAAAAGTGAAAGGTGCTCCGATTCCGTACTTTTAACTTTTCACATTTAACTTTTCACTTTTATAAAATGTTCACTTCCGTGTCTATCTCCACGCCGAATTTGTCGCGTACGGCCGCCTGCACCTTGCGGGCCAGGGCGATGACTTCGCCGCCCGTCGCGCCGCCCAGGTTGACCAGCACCAGCGCCTGGCGTTCGTGTACGCCGACACGTCCGTCGCGGTGGCCTTTCATGCCCGCCTTGTCTATCAGCCAGCCGGCCGCCAGCTTCGCCTTGCCGGCTTCGGCGGCAGGGTAGAGCGGCATCTCGGGCCATCGGGCTTGCAGTTGTTCGGCCACGGAGCGGTCGACCACCGGATTCTTGAAGAAGCTGCCCGCGTTGCCCAGCTCGGCCGTGTCGGGGAGCTTGGCCCGGCGGATGGCGATGACAGCGTCGCGGATGTTGCGCAGCGTCGCGCCTCCGCGGGCTTCCACCTCGCGTTCCACGTCGCCGTAGCCCAGATGGGGCTGCGGCGTGCGCGACAGTCCTATCTCTATCGCCGTGATGACCGCGCGCCCTTTCAGCGCATGTTTGAAGACGCTCTCGCGGTAGCCGAATTCGCAGTGCGCCGCATCGAGCGTCAGCATCGTGTCGCTGTGGGGACAGTACATCTCCACGCGCCGGATCACGTCCTTGGCTTCGCGGCCGTAGGCGCCGATGTTCTGCACCGGTGCGGCCCCCGCCTTGCCCGGAATCAGCGAGAGGTTCTCGATGCCCCACAGCTCCCGTTCTACGGCCCATGCCACCAGGTCGTCCCATTCGACGCCCGCTTCGGCGCGCACGCGCACTTCGTCGCCTTGTTCGCCGAGGATTTCGATTTTCTGCGAGACCGGCGTTATCAGCAGTCCGTCGTAGTCGCGCGTGAAAAGCATGTTGTTGCCGCCGGCCAGCACCGTCCAGCGTTCGGGCACCCCGTCGGCGAATACCGCCCGCAGCTCCTCCGTCGTCTCGAATTCGACCAGCCGCGCCGCATATTGCTTCACATGGAAACTGTTGCGGTCGCTCAGGTCGGCGTGTTGAAATACTTTGGTCATGATGCGCAAAGTTAGAAATTATTTCGTATCTTTGATAAACACGGAGCCGGGAGTTGCGCAGGTCGCAGTTCCCGCCCGGCGGAAGCTTGCGAACTCTTCGGGGCCCGGTTCTTGTCCGGGCTGCACTCCGCAGGCTGCGCCACCGAGAACCGACCAACCTAAAACACTGAAATATGTTCACTCCCGAAGATTTGCAGCAGATCGCCCGCCATGGCCTCACTCCCGAGGCCGTCGAGCGGCAGATCGACAATTTCCGGCGCGGATTCCCTTTCCTGAAGGTCGTGCGCGCCGCATCGCCCGGCGACGGAGTCGTCGTGTTGGACCCCGCGCAGGCCGATGCCGCCGCGGCCCGTTATGAAAAGGCCGCCGCAGGGCTCTCCGTCGTGAAGTTCGTGCCCGCTTCGGGCGCTGCCACGCGCATGTTCAAGGAGCTCTTCGAGTTCGTCAACGAGGACCGGCGCGGCAAGGGAATCGACACCTTGTTGCAGCACATCGAGCGTTTCGCCTTCTGGCCCGAACTGAAAGCCGTGCTGCCCGCCGGGGCCGACGACAAGACCGTCGTCGGGGCCATCGTGGGCGAGGGGCTCGGCTACGGCAGCAAGCCCAAGGGGCTGGTGACGTTCCACGCCTATCCCGAGGGGGCCCGCAAGGCCGTCGAGGAGCATCTCGTCGAGGGTGCCGCCTACGCTGCGGCGGACGGCGCGGCGAAGATCCACTTCACCGTCTCGCCCGAGCACCGCGCCGGTTTCGAGGCTTTGCTGGCCGAAAAGATTCCCGTTTACGAGAAGCGTTTCGGCATCCGCTACGACATCTCGTTCTCGGTGCAGAAGCCTTCGACCGACACCATCGCCGTCAACCCCGATAACACGCCGTTCCGCCAGGACGACGGTTCGCTGCTGTTCCGTCCTGCGGGTCACGGTGCGCTCATCGAGAACCTCAACGACATCGCCGCCGACCTGATTTTCATCAAGAACATCGACAACGTCACGACCGACGCCCTGCGCGGCGATACCGTGCGGTTCAAGAAGGTGTTGGCCGGCCTCCTGCTCGATTTGCAGGCGCGCGCTTTCGCTTGTCTGAAAGCCCTGGACGACGGTTCCGCCGACTTGGACGAGGTCGCCCGTTTCGTCCGCGACGAGTTGTGCGTCGGCCTGCCCGAGCATTGCGATGCCGCCCTGCTGCGCAGCATCCTCGACCGGCCCGTCCGCGTCTGCGGCATGGTCCGCAACGAGGGCGAGCCCGGCGGCGGGCCTTTCTGGGTGGCCAATCCCGACGGCACCGAGTCGCTCCAAATCGCCGAGTCGAGCCAGATTGCGCCCGACGACATGCCGCTCATGAAGTCGGCCACGCACTTCAATCCCGTCGACCTCGTCTGCGGCGTCCGCAGGGCCGACGGCAGCAAGTTCGACTTGCGCGAGTACACCGACCCTGCCACGGGTTTCATCTCTTCCAAGTCGTCCGGCGGCCGCGAGCTTCGTGCCCAGGAACTGCCCGGACTTTGGAACGGCGCCATGGCCCGGTGGAACACCGTCTTCGTCGACGTGCCCGTCTCCACGTTCTCGCCCGTCAAGGTCGTGCAGGATTTGTTGCGGCCTCAGCATCAGTAGTTTTGCGGGATTGTCCCCCGTGTTCCCTCCCCGGCGATATGTCGCCGGGGTTTTTCGTGAATGGCGAGTAGCGGGGTGGCCGCGCTTTTTCGGACGGCCGCATTCGGCGGTCGATAAACGTGATTTTCGCGGCCGGGACGGTGCCGGTTTTCGTTCGGGTGCAGGAAGCGGAAAGCGGCTTCGCAGGCAGATGCTTGGACGCAGCGCACGGAGAGAGCATTGGCTCGTTTCATGTTGTACAGCGGCGTCACCTCTTCGGCCCAGAACCGCAAGTAGCCCGCGTTGTAGTGGTCCGAGGCGAGGGGTGACGACGACCAGCAGCGGCCGAACTTGCCGGCGTCCAACAACGTGCCCTCCGTTTCGGTGCGGTGGCCCGCAGCAGGTGCTGTAAGCAATCGCTGGGTTGAATGTCGCAGAGAGGGAACAAGGCAATGCACAATTCAAAATTCACAACTTCGCGATTAAGCGAGGGCAGAACCGAACTTGTTCGAGCTTTGCCGAGCAAGAGCGAAGTCAAGACCCCGTAAGGGGGATTAATTCACAATTAAAAATCGAAGTTGTATAGTTTCTCGATTCGAAGAATCGTGCGGGCCGCCCCGTTAAGAACGGGGTTTTGTAATTTTTGCTCGTCGCCACAGGTAGAGGCTCCAAGAATAATCAAGGTCTTCGACCTTGCGCCCGGAGCCGGCTCGCACCGGAGGTGCGACCCCCACAGCCGGCCCGGGCGAGAACGTAGGAAACAGGTTCTTGCAATCTTACAACAAGCGTCATGTTGAACGAAGTGAAACATCTGTTCAGTCGATTAGATTCTTCGCTCTGCTCAGAATGACAAATTCTAAATT
>JAIDUZ010000020.1 GCA_029059935.1 Alistipes sp. | reverse complement strand
CCCTCAAACCGCCCCAAACCCGCCAAAACACCCGAGGCCCCCGAAACCGCTGAACGTCCCCCGAAGCCGCACAAAGCAAAGCGCCCGGCCATTCGGCCGGGCGCATCTTATCCCTGCAACCGCTCCGACGCGCGGTCAGAACCGGAAGCTGAGCGTCAGCGCCACATTGTGCCGGGCCAGTTCGGTCCGGTAAACCGAGCTCTCGGCAAACTTCGTCACTTCATTGCCGCTCTCGTCCGTCACCTTTTCCGAAGCATAGAAAAGATAGTAGTCGCCCGTCGTGTGTTTCATATACTGATAGGCCACATCGAGCGAGCAGGAGCGCGACAAGGCCAATCCCACGCCCGCACCGTAGTAGACCGTCTTCTCCACGGCCGGCTGCGAAAGCACCGTGCCGTCGCGCAGCATCGAGCCGCTGTAACCGTAGCCCGCCCGCAGCGCCAGCACCGGCAGCACCTTGAATTCGGCTCCCACGCGCACCGTGTTCGAGCCCTTGCAGCGGTTGCGGAACGTATCGCTGCACATCGTGCCGTAGTTCGACCCCAGCGGGTTGTTCTTCATCCGGATGCCGTTGTACCAGTCGCGTTCGTAGTCCACCGACACGATGGCCCGTTCGCCGAACGTGTACGACGCGCCGAACAGCGCCCGCGCCGGCGACGTGAAGTTCCAGCCGTCGGGTTCCTTGTCCACCAGCAGCGGCGAGGTCATGCCTTCCGTCCCCGACGAGATGAAGCCCTTGTCGTCGGGCCGCACGGCGAGGTCGGTGCGGCGGTTGGCAAAGGCCATGCCGGCTGCCGAGCTTTGGAATTCGCGGTCCACCGACCAGATGGTCGGCGTGTGGAACGCCGCACCCAGACGCAGCGCCGCCGTCGGACGCCACACGGCGCCTATCTTGAAGTTGAAGCCCACGCCGCGCGTCACCGTCGCCTGGTTCAGCCGCGCATAGAGCAGCTGGTAGTCCAGCGAGGGGTCGACACCGTAGGGATGCGCTTCGCTCGGGTCGGCATAGACGTAGTCTTCAGCATAGTCGACGTAGAGTTTCTGATGGACGTCCTGAATGCCGAGCGAAAGACCGAAGTAGAATTTGTTTTCGACGTTGGCGCCGAATGCCAGCGTGTATTCGCCCGCAGAGCCGCGGCTCTTCACTTCGGCATAGTGGCCCACGTCGGCATCGTTGCCTATCCACGTGGGCGACCACTCGCCGTTGCTGTTCGGGTCGTCGACCATGAAAGCACGGTAGGCCAGCGCAGCGTTCCAGTACTCGGGATCGATGCCGCGAAGGTTGTTCCAGTTGCCTTTGCTGTCGTAAAAACTGTCGCGCGTCAGGCCGCTCCACGTCAGCTGCCGCGCAAAGACGTCGGCCACCGACGCCGCCTGCCCGGCACGCCGGTAGGCATAGTCGTAGTTGAAGTCGGCGGTGCGGTTGTAGCCGATGCCCATCGTCAGCGAGACCATCCCCCGCGGTTTGTTCACCAGGTTGACCGCCAGGCTGAAGTTCGACACCGAAAAGCGGCTGTTCGCGTTCTTGCCGTAGGCCATCGTCCCCGGCGTCGTACTGCGGCCGAAGGTCATCATGGGTGTCAGCGTCAGTTCGCTCTTGCGGTACATGCCCAGACCCGCAGGGTTGATGGCCAGCGACGAGGCGTCGGCGCCCAGCGAGGTGAAGGCCCCCGCCATGGCCATGGCCCGCGCCGTGCCGAAGTTGAACTGCGTCTGCGAGAGCGAGAAAAGTTCGGCCGGCGTCATCACGTCGCGGTCCGTCAGCAGACCGCCCGATTGGCGGTCGTAGCTCGCCTGGGCCATGGCTCCGGCCATCGCCAGCAGGGCTCCTGTCGTCAGAATGATGCGTTTCATGATGCTGTGTTGCGTTTAACGTCCCCCGGCATTGCGCGAGCTGCCGCCGCCCGAGCTGCCGCGATTGTATGAGCCGCCCGAGCTGCTACCACGGTTGTAGCTGCCCGACGAGTTCGACGAGTTGCTCCAGTTCGAGTTGCTGCCGCGGTTGTAGGTGCCGTTGTTGTTCGAGTTGCCGCGGTCATAGGTGTTGCCGCCCCGGTTGTTGCGGTTGTAGCTGCCCGAGGTGTTGTTGCGGTTGTTGTTGCGCGACGGGGTCGTCGAGCTTCCGTTGTTGCGGTTCGTGCCCGACGAGTTGCGCACGCCGAAATCGCCCGTGCGGTTGCTGCTGCGATAGGACGTGCCCCCGCCGGAAACCGGAGCATCGAAGCGCAGGTTGCTGCGGTAATAGCGCCGGCCCGACGGCGAAGCATTGGGGTCGGCCCGGTGTACGATGTTCGAGGCATAGGGCCGGTGAGGAGCATGGCCATGACCGCCGCCCCAGTGGGGATGTCCCGGATAGCCCGGCCAGCCCCAGTTCCAGCCGGGATACCCCCAGCCCCACCCGGGACCGTACCACGGGTCGTAGCATCCGAAGCCCCAGCCCCAGCCGCCGAACGAGAGTCCCCAGCCATAATAGGGGCGATAGGTATTCCAGCCGTAGTACCACGGATCGGCATAAATCGAGGGGCGGCCCCAACTGCCGAACATGGCCGTTATGTATTTGGGTTCCACCCACACCTGGTCGCCCATCACCATCACGTTGTAGAACGCCGGGTCGTAGGCCGACACATAGCTGAACGAGGTGCCGTAGCGGAAATCGTAGTAGCTCGACGGCAGGCGGTAGGTCGGCGATTCGAAGCCGCGGAGCCGCCGCGCATAGGCGCTTTCGTAGGTGTCGGCCAGCACTTCGTCATAGGGATTCGACGTCCCCGCCGCATCGTAGTAGCGGCGTTGCACCGCATTGGCTTCCGCTTCGGCCAGGCGTGCCTCCCACTCCGCCTTGCGGGCTTCGGCCTCGGCTTTCTTGGCTTCGGCTTCCGCTTGCTGGCGACGGGCTATCGCCGCCTTGTCGTGCACCGCATAAAGGTCGTCGCCGTATCCGGCCGATGCAAAATAGGTCGACGAGCACCCTGCCGCCATCAGGGCCAGGGCCATCGCACCGATCATGTATCCACGCTTTTTCATCACGCACAGGGTTTTCGCGTTGTTCCTTTTCGTCCGAACGAAAATCATACCGTTTTTCGTATGTTTCCGTCCGCTTTTTTCATCCCGGGTCCCGGGTCGGCTCCGGTTCTTCCTTGCCGGCCGCAGGCCATTCCATTGCCTGAATTCCTTTTCGGCCGCCGCAGAGCCCATACTCCTATTTACAAAGATAGTCAATTTTTCGGAAATCCGAACGAACGGCATCATATTCCCGTCCTTCCGTCGTCCCCGCTTCGCCATTCCAAGACCCGGCCGAAGAATTTCCTCCACTATTCCAAAGAGTTCGTCCGCCTTCCCATTCAGAACAAAGCAAGCACCGTGCGGTTAAAAATCTGTTGCCAACCTCTCCTGTCCAAGGAGCCCGCCTCCCCTCCTTTACTCGCACCACACTGCATTCGCCTTTCCTCGTTGCCCGGCTGGGGGCGGTCGCGCATAGCGCGAGCCGGGCAACGAAAAATCCGCAACTTGCAATATCTCAAATCCCGGCTCTTAGCCGGGCGTCATCCCGACCGCGCTGTCAAGAACCGCCACCCACAAGAATTCATTTCATCACTTCCGCTGACGTTTTCGAATCTCTGTTTTTCCCTCGGGGGCGGCTCGCACCACAGGTGCGACCCCCGCAGCCGCCCCCGAAGAATCTTTCTGTCTGACGCGTCATCGTTCCTTTCTCCCTATCCCGTTCTTAACGGGGCGGGCCGGAGCCTCCCCCGGCGGAGGCCCGCAACTATCCGGCTGGCGCCGGGCGTGCCCCGCAGGCTCCTGCCCGAAAACTTAGCCTTGTCATTCTGAGCGAAGCGAATCGACGAACGAAGCGAGTGCAGAGACTGCTTGTAGTCTCTGCCGAGCAAGGAGGAGAACGACAAGCGTAGCGTCGTCAAGAATCTGTTTTTGCTGTTATATAGATTCTTCGTCGCTACGCCCCTCAAAATGACCATCCCTTTAATCCCTAATAAAATTCCGCCCGATGTCGTTTCCGTTTTTTCGTCGCTCGCTTGCACTCCGCCGCTCCCCCACCCGCCTCGTCATTCCGAGCGAACGCAGTGAGCGTGGGAATCCGAACAAATGTCGTAACATTCCCAGCTGTTTATCATGAAAAAGAATTCCAACCCGCAAACTCCCCGACCAACCGGCCGCAGCAGGTTGCCGCCAATCGTCCCCCGCCGCGATTTGCATTTTTTTCTCCGAAAAATGCGCGATAATGATTTTTTTGTCTATATTTGCAGTCCCGAAACGCCGGTTTCGGGGATTCATATTCGGAGAGATGCCGGAGTGGTCGATCGGGCCGCACTCGAAATGCGGTGTACGGGCAACTGTACCGGGGGTTCGAATCCCTCTCTCTCCGCAAAGGAAAATAAATTTCTGGAAACGACTTCGGCCCATAGCCGAAGTTTTTTTATGCGAAAGGCCTCCGTCGAATTCATTCGGACGAAGGCCTTTCCTATAAAAGGGGAACACCGCAGGAATCCGTTTTCGGAAACTTGTTTTCCTTTGCAAGGATGTCTGCGGCAGCAAAGGGTTCACGGAGCGAAGCGACGTAATTCCTCTGCCGTCCCGCAAGCCCCGTCCTATCCCCGCAGCTGCCTTATCTCGCGTTGGAGCGCATCCAGGAAGCGGGCGGCGTGGGCGCCGTCCATCTGCGTGTGGTGGAATTGGAACGACACGGCAAGCGTCGTCCGCAGCAGCCGGCGCCGGTACCTGCCCCATATCATGAACGGATTGTTGAACACACCGCTGTACATCCCCACCGCGCCGTCTATCTCATATTGCGCCAGCGCCGAGGTGCCGATTACCATGTTCTCCGGCAGGTCGTGGTTCTCGCACGCCTCCGCCACCTGCCGGGTCAGCCGAAGATAGTCGTCGTTGAATCGCCGCAGGTCGTCCGTAAAAGGAATGTCGCACGAGCTCACTTCGCCCCGCCGGTCGGCAACTATCGTGTTCACCGCTATCGCGTCGTAGCGCATCAGCTTGCCGTCCACCGGCAGCAGGTAGAATTCTTTGATGCCGCTCGCCGCCCGGCCGATGCACCAGCACATCAGCATGTTGAATTTCAGTCCTTTCCGGCGGGCCGTACGTACCAGACGCGTCACATCCAGCGTCCGGAAGAAGGTCACCATCGGCATGGGCGCCTGCATCCACATCTCGAATGCATAGGCGCGGCTCGTGGTCTTGGGGTCTGTTTCCTGCATGGGTTCTTTTTTTCAAAGGGTTGCAAAGGTAGCATTTTTTCCTCGTCCGCGCTCCTTCCGCGCCAACTTCCGGCACCCGTTGGCCGCAATTGCGATTTTTTTGTTACTTTTGCCCCCGATTCTAAACGGAAAACCACATGGCATCACAATTACTCAAAGGAAAGAAAGGTCTGATTTTCGGAGCGCTCAACGAGCAGTCCATCGCTTGGAAAGTGGCCGAGCGCGCCGTCGAGGAGGGCGCCGAAATCGTTCTCACGAATACCGCCGTCTCCATCCGCATGGGCACCATCGGCCAGTTGGCCGAGAAGTGCAACACCATCGTCGTCCCGGCCGACGCCACCAGCGTCGAGGACCTCGAAAACCTCATCGACAAGACGATGGAGCACTTCGGCGGCAAGTTCGACTTCATGCTCCACTCCATCGGCATGTCGCCCAACGTCCGCAAGGGCCGCACCTACGACGACCTCGACTACGACTTCCTCTCCAAGACGCTCGACATCTCGGCCATCTCGTTCCACAAGGCCATCCAGGTCGCACGCAAGAAGGACGCCATCAACGAGTGGGGTTCGATCGTCGCCCTCTCCTACATCGCCGCACAGCGCACGCTCTACGGTTACAACGACATGGCCGACGCCAAGGCGCTGCTCGAATCCATCGCCCGCAGCTTCGGTTACATCTACGGCCGCGAGAAGCACGTGCGCATCAACACCGTCTCGCAGTCGCCCACGGCTACCACCGCCGGCAGCGGCGTCCTGGGCCTGGGCGACCTGATGTCGTTCGCCGAGAACATGTCGCCCCTGGGCAACGCTACGGCCGAGGACTGCGCCGACTACGTCCTCACGCTCTTCTCCGACTTCACGCGCAAGGTCACGATGCAGAACCTCTTCCACGACGGCGGTTTCTCGTCGATGGGCATGTCGCGCCGCGCCATGAAGACCTACGAAAAGGGCATGCGCTTCGACGACGTCCAGCAGAACCAGTATCCGTTCGGCCAGAAGGAGGAGTAATCCCCCGGAATCTCTCCGACACAGCGAGGCGGAATCCTTTTATAGGGTTCCGCCTCTTTCGTTATCATTTTCAATTCAATATTCCTCCCCATCAAGTTCTCCCCGAGTCAGCGGCCGGCTGTCGATCGCCCGCCAGGCCCACGCTACGTAGGCCGCCGCAAGCGGAATGAACAGCGACACCCAGGCCATCGTCCGCAGCGTGAACAGGCTCGACGACGAGTTGGCAATCGTCAGCGACGACTGCATGTCGGCCAGCGACGGATAGTAGGCCGTTCCGTTCCAGCCCGCGCAGAGCAGCAGCGCCAGTACGGTCAGCACCGTCCCCGCTCCGCCCCACCGGATGGCCCGGCGGCTGCCGCGCCATCCCAGCCCGATGCTCCGCAGCACCGCCGCAGCACCGCCGAGCAGCACCAGCGCCACGTATGGCATTTCCAGCAGGTTGTGCAGATACTTGTAGGGTTCCGCCCCGATCGTCCCCGTCGCCGGGTCGGCCGCATAGCCCGTCGCAAAAAGCAGCCGCACCAGCCAGGCGGCAAAACACACCGCGAATCCCAGCGCACACGGCCGCATCAGCCGGCGGATACGGGTTCCGAATACGTCGTCCGCCACGCTGTTCATCAGGTATTGGCATCCCAGCGTCATCGCCAGCAGCGTCACGGCCGCCCCCAGCACCGCGTTCCATCCGTCGGCCAGCGCGTCGAGGCCGTACCACGGCGTCGCCCACTGCGAAATCACCACGTTCTCCGTCCCGTCCGCAGCGGCCAGATTCAGCCGGTCCACCGTGAAGGGCGCCCCCGTAAAGAAGGTCGACACGGCCGTCCCCAGCAGAAACGGCCCCAGCACTCCGTTGAGCGTCAGCAGCACATCGTACGTCCTGCGGCCCAGCAGATTCGCCGGTTTGCTGCGGTATTCGTAGGATACCGCCTGCACCACGAAGCACAGCAGAACGGCCGTCCACACATAGTACGCCCCGCCGAACGATGTCGAGTAGAAAAGCGGGAACGACGCAAAGAACGCACCGCCGAATGTCGCCAGCGTCGTGAACGTCAGTTCCCATTTGCGGCCCAGCGCGTTCACGGCCAGCATTCGCGTTCCGTCCTCGTCGCTCAGAAAGGGCAGCAGCGCCTGCCCGCCCTGCACGAAGAGCAGGAAAACCAGCAGCGCCCCTAACAGCGAAATCACAAACCACCAGTAATGTTGCAAGATTGTCAGCGTATCCATCATTGTTTTTTTACATTCGTCCGTACCCCTGTCGATTCCATGTTCGGTCCCTCGCTTAGCTGCGGACCGCAGCCTGCGGAGCACGCAAAATTATAAAACCCGCTTCTCCGTCGGGCTCGCCCCGCAAGGCTGCGGACTCGAAAAACGGTTGTCACAGTTTCTCCGGTCCGGGGTCTTCCGGGCCCTCCGGCCCCAGGCGTATCTGCCGCAGCATGATGCTCAGTTCCGCCGCCAGCAGCACCGTGAAGAGCGCCAGGAACACAAAGAACGTCGCACTCACCGTGCCGGCCGGTATCTTCGAGGCCGCCACGCCCACCGGCATCAGGTCCTGGACCACCCACGGCTGCCGGCCCGCTTCGGCCACCGCCCAGCCCGCCTGCGACGCCAGATAGGCCGTCGGTATCATCCACACGCAGAGCCGCAGCAGCCAGCGCCGCCGCGCCAGCGTCCCCCGGCGGTTCTGCCACCACACCGCGGCCAGCAGCACAATGAAAAGCATCCCGGCCCCCACCATCACTCGGAACGAGTAGAACAGCAGCGGCACGTCGGGCACCGTCTGCCCGGGCGTCTCAAGATAGCCGTAGCCGAAGTAGGCGAATTTCTCGCGCAGGAACTCCCGGCCTTCGGGCGTCGCAGGGTCGAATTCGCGTTCCACGGCGGCCATCGCCTCCCGGTCTCCCGCTTCGCGGGCCGCCCGGTAGCGGCGCAGTTCGTCCACCGCCGCACGTCCGCGCGCCATCTTCTCCGCGGCCGACAGAATGCCCCGCTCCGCATTGCCCTCCACCAGGTCGCGGATGCCCGGCACATAGGCGTCGGCGTCGCGGAAGCTCATCAGCGACAGCAGCTTCGGTATCTCGGCCCGGAACACGAACGGGTCTTCGCCGGCCAGTGCGCCGGCCGTTTTTCCCGGCCGCAGCAGACCCGCCAGCGTCAGCGGCGCCCCCTCCCGCCCTTCGTACAGAGCCTCCATGGCCGCCAGCTTCATGGGTTGCACCCGGGCGACGATCGCCCCCGAGCGGTCGCCGGTCGTCGCCGTGACCACGGCCGACACAAGCCCGAACACCGACGCCACGGCAATGCTCCGGCACGCCATCCGTTCTTCGCGGCGGCGCAGCAGATACCACGCGCTCACCCCCACCACGAAGAGTGCCGCCAGCGTGAACGACGACGACACCGTGTGCAGGAATTTGTTCACCGCCACCGGCGAGAGCGCCACGTCCCAGAACGAGGTCATTTCGTTGCGCACCGTTCGCAGGTTGAACGCGCACCCCACAGGGTATTGCATCCAGGCGTTGGCCACCAGTATCCACAGCGCCGACAGGTTGGCTCCCGCGGCCGTCAGCCACGTGGCGGCCAGGTGGGCTCCGCGACTCACCCGGTCCCAGCCGAAGAACATCACCGCAATGAAGGTGCTTTCCAGGAAGAAGGCCATGATGCCCTCGACGGCCAGCGGCGCTCCGAAAATGTCGCCCACGAAGTGGGAGTAGTTCGACCAGTCGGTGCCGAATTCGAATTCGAGAATCAGCCCCGTCGCCACGCCTATGGCGAAGTTGATGCCGAACAGGCGCATCCAAAAGCGGGTCGTGCGGCGCCACGAATCGTCCCGCGTACGATAATAAAAAGTCTCCATCAGCGCCACCGCCACGCTCAGACCCAGCGTCAGCGGCACGAACAGCCAGTGATAGACGGCCGTCAGGGCGAACTGCGCCCGCGACCAGTCGACCGTTTGCAAATAGTCCATCCGATTGAAATTTCAAATTTTCAGTTTCTCCGTTCCGTCAGTTCTTCCAGCACATGCATCGCACGCTGCGCATCGTCCTTGCCCGCCAGGAAGTCGGGAAAGAAAAACAGTTTCAGCACCGCGAACATCACGAAGAGCTTCACCAGCACCACCGTCCACAGCGTCCGCCCCAGCGGCCCCATGCCGCGGAATCCCTCCGCGTAGAAACGCACCGCGCGCCAAAGCGCCCGGCACCGCCGCCCGTCCCGCGCCGTCTCCGAAACCCGCGCCGACTCCGAGCCCCGCCGGACCCTTTTCGGCCATCCTTCGTTCCGCATTGCAACGTTTCCCATCTTATTTTACTACTTTTGTCCCGCGTTTAGGTTGAACAAAATGAAAAACAGCACTCCCAAAATCCCGTCGCCCTGGCTTTCGGCCATCCCGCTCGCCATCCTCACGGCGCTGCTCTGCCTCGTCATCCGTTGTTTCGGCGGCGGCGCCATCGACGGCGGCAGCCAGATCGCCCTGCTCTCCGCTTCGTCCGTCTGCGTCATGATCGCCATCGGCATCTGCCGCTGCCGGTGGGCGGTCTTGGAGGAGTCCATCGTCGACAACATCCGGGCTTCGGCTTCGGCCATCATCATCCTGCTGCTCATCGGCGCCATCGCCGGCACCTGGATGGTCGGGGGCATCGTCCCCACCATGATATGCTACGGACTCCGAATCCTCCACCCGTCGTTCTTCCTCGTCGCCACGGCCCTCATCTGCGCCGGCGTCTCGCTCATGACCGGCAGTTCGTGGACCACCATCGCCACCATCGGCGTCGCCCTCATGGGCATCGGCCGGGCCATGGGCTTCCCCGAGGGGTGGGTCGCCGGCGCCATCATCTCGGGCGCCTACTTCGGCGACAAGCTCTCGCTGCTCTCCGACACCACGGTCCTCGCGTCGTCCACCGTCGGCGTCGGCATCTTCGCCCACATCCGCTACATGCTGCTCACCACCGTGCCGTCGATGCTCGTGGCCCTCGCCGTCTTCGCCGTCGCCGGGTTCTCGCTCGACCACCTCGACGGGGAGCATACGGCCCTCTACGCCGAAACGCTCCGCGCCACGTTCCGCATCTCGCCTTGGCTGCTGCTCGTGCCCCTGGCCACCGGCATCCTCATCGCCCGCCGGCTCCCGGCCATCGTCACCCTCTTCGCCGCCGTGGTCTTCGCCTGCATCGCCATGCTCGCGGCCCAGCCGGGGCTCATCGCCCGGGTCGCCGGCGTCGGGCAGCTCGACTTCCTCTCCGGGTTCAAGGGGGTGCTCATGACCTGCTTCGGCCCCACCGCCCTCGAAACGGGCAATCCGCAGCTCGACGAGCTCGTCGCCACGCGCGGCATGTCCGGCATGCTCAACACCGTGTGGCTCATCCTCTGCGCCATGTGCTTCGGCGGCGTCATGACCGGCAGCGGCATGCTCCGGTCGCTCACCGGCATCTTCCTGCGCGTCGTGCGGCGTCCCTTTTCGGCCGTCGCGTCCACCGTCGGCGCCGGGCTCTTCTTCAACCTCTGCACCGCCGACCAGTATATCTCCATCATCCTCTCGGGCCGCCTCTTCCGCGACCTCTACGCCCGGCGGGGTTTCGAGGCCCGGCTGCTGAGCCGGTCGGTCGAGGATTCGGCCACGGTCTGCTCCGTGCTCATTCCGTGGAATTCGTGCGGCATGACGCAGGCCACCGTCCTGGGGGTCTCCACCTTCGTCTACCTGCCTTATTGCATCTTCAACCTCGTCAGCCCGCTCATGTCGCTTCTCGTGGCGGCCGTCGGTTGGCGCATCTACCGCAAGCAATGAATACCCGACTCGTCATCTTCGATCTCGACGGCACGCTCCTCCACACCATCGGCGACCTGGCCGTCGCCTGCAACGCCGCTCTGGCCTTGCGCGGGCTGCCCCAGCACTCCTACGACGATTATTGCGGCTTCGTGGGCAACGGCATCATGCGGCTCGTCGAGCGGGCGCTTCCCGAGCCCCTGCGGTCGCCCGACAACGTGGCCCTCATGCGCGCCGACTTCGTCCGCTACTACACCGAGCACATCGACGTCCGGACCAAACCCTACCCCGGCATCCCCGAACTGCTGGCCGGGCTCGCACAGCGTGGAGTCAGGCTCGCCGTCGCTTCCAACAAGTTCCAGACCGGCACCGAGAAGCTCGTGCGGCGTTTCTTCCCCGACATCCGCTTCGACCCCGTCTTCGGGCAGCGCGAGGGCGTGCCCCTCAAGCCCGACCCCGCCGTCGCCGAGGAGATCCTCCGGCTCACCGCCACGCCCCGCGAACAGGCGCTCTTCGTCGGCGATTCGGGCATCGACATCCTCACGGCCAAGGCCGCCGGCATCCGTTCCGTGGGCGTCACGTGGGGTTTCCGCGCCCGGGCCGAGTTGGAGCAGGCCGGCGCCGACCGCCTCGTCGACCGGGCCGAAGAGCTCCTCGACCTGCTTTGAGCCCGGCTTCCGGAAACAGGAAACGCCCCTAACAATAGCACTCTACATCCGCTGCCGCAATCTTCTCGTCGGAAAGGATAATCAGCCGTTCGATCACGTTGCGCAGTTCGCGGATGTTGCCCGTCCAGGGCTTTTCCTGCAATGCCCGCAGGGCCCGCGGCTCCACCGGTTTGGGCGGCAGGCCGTACTCGGCGCAGATCGTGCGCACGAAGTGGTCCACCAGCAGCGGAATGTCTTCGGCCCGTTCGCGCAGCGCCGGCACGCGCACCACCACCACGCCTATGCGGTGGTAGAGGTCTTCGCGGAAGTTGCCTTTGTCTATCTCTTCGCGCAGGTTCTTGTTCGTGGCCGCTATCACGCGCACGTCCACATCTATGTCTTTGTCGCTGCCCACTCGGCTCACCTTGTTTTCTTGCAGGGCGCGCAGCACCTTGGCCTGGGCCGCCAGCGACATATCGCCTATCTCGTCCATGAAAAGCGTTCCGCCGTCGGCTTGTTCGAATTTGCCCTTGCGTTGTTTGATGGCCGACGTGAAGGCGCCCCTTTCATGACCGAACAGTTCGCTCTCTATCAGTTCCGAGGGAATGGCCGCGCAGTTCACTTCCACGAACGGCGCCGCCGCCCGCGGGCTCTTGGCATGGAGCCAGCGCGCCACCAGTTCCTTGCCCGTTCCGTTTTCGCCGGTTATCAGCACCCGGGCGTCGCACGGCGCCACCTTCTCTATAAGCTGCCGCACCAGCCCGATGCTCTTCGACGTGCCGATTATCTCCTGCACCTGCACGGCGCGGGCGCGGCGCGGGCGGCGTTGCACGGCCGGCCCGGAGTTCGCCGCCGCACCTCCCGCTTCGGCGTCGGAGCCGTCCACCACCCGGCGTATCGACTTCAGCAGGCGGTTCATGTCCACGGGTTTGGTCAGAAAGTCGCGGGCCCCCGAACGCACGGCTTCCACGGCCGAGTCGATCGTGGCTTCCGACGACAGCACGATGAACGGCACGCCGCCATCGGGCACCCGGTCCCCGCTGTCGGAGAGAATCACGTCGAACGGCACGCGCCGGCACAGCTCCGAGGCGGCCGTGTCGTCTTCGGCCGCTTCGGTCGAGAAGCCTTCGTATTCGAGCCGTTCGCGCAAGGTGTTTCGCATACTTTTTGAACGGTCGAGAATTAAAACCTTTGGCATAGTTGTTATTTTCGAAATTTTACCTACTTTTGCCGGTGCCGGACCCCGGGCCGGGCGGTTCTCCGCCGCAGCCGCGCCCCGCGCACGGAAGTCGGGTCCGGGATTGCGCTGCGACCCAAAGGTAGGGCTTTCCGCAGCGTAAAACCAATTTCGCAGGTCCGGTTCCCGCCCCGCTCCGGGCGGCCGGCGACCCTCTGAATCGCACCACGGCCCGAGCCCCTCCGGACACTCCGCACGACCGGACGAAACAGCGGAGACAACCGCACGAACAACACATGGAAAAGAATTACAATTACAAGCGGCGCAAGCTCTTCCTGCCCGAATACGGGCGCCACATCCAGGAGATGATCGATTCGCTCACGCGCATCGAGGACCGCCGCGACCGCAACCGCCAGGCCCGCGCCGTCATCGCCGTCATGGGCAACCTCTTCCCCTTTCTGCGCGACACGGCCGACTACAAGCACAAGTTGTGGGACCACCTCTTCATCATGTCTGACTTCCAGCTCGATGTCGATTCGCCCTACCCGCGGCCGAGCCGCCAGAAGCTGACGGCTTCGCCCCACCGGATGCCCTATCCCCAGAGCCGCTTCGCCCACAAGCACTACGGCAAATACGTCGAGCAGACGCTGCGGCGCCTGCGGGAGATGAAGAACCCGCAGCTGCTGAACCGCACGGTCTCCGACCTGGCCCGCTACATGCGTACCAAAAGCTACGAGTACAACCAGGAGCACCCCAACAACGAAGTGATCATAAAAGACATCAAGGAGATGTCCGGAGGTGGGGTGAAAATCGACGAAGTGGCCTTGAATAATCTCCGAAGCGACTACAAACAGCACTTTTCGGCACGTCCCCAGAAAGGCGGCCAGCAGCGTCAGCAGCAGCGGAACCGCAACCAGCACAACAACCGCAGCCAGCAGCACGGCAGCTTCCGGAAAAACGGCAGCCGCCGCAATTTGCAGAAATAAACTTGCACGGAGCGGAGGAATTTCCTATATTTGAAGTTCGAAAGGTCTTTCCGTTCGCCGTCCGCCCGTTTCGGCCCGCAGACCGCACTCGCGGAAGACTCCCGGTTTCGCCCGGACATCCCCCGGAGGAGGCCGAACAGTAACCGATAGAGACAAAAAGACTGCTACATGAAGAGATTCACGTATTGTACCACGCTCATGGCCTCCGTCCTGTTGTTGGGCGGCTGCCGGTCGCAGAAGGCGACCGTCGCGGGCCGCTTCGTCGGCTCGGAAGCCGCAGAGATCTACCTCGAACAGGTCACGCCTCTCTCGCAGACCGTCATCGACACGGCACGGCTCGACGATGCGGGCAACTACCGGTTCCGGTTGAACAAGGCGGCCGAAACTCCCACGCTCTACAATCTGGTCTACAACGGCGAGCGCATCCCCTTGCTCATCGCGGGCGGCGACCGGCTCACCGTAGGCGCCGTCGGCAGCCCCGTCCGCAACTACACGGTCGAGGGTTCCGAGGAGACCGAGTTGCTGCGGCAGTTCTACCAGGCCTACGTCATCGGGGCCCAGCAGCTCGAAGAGATCGCGTCGCAGCTCGCACAGGCAGGCCTCACCGACGACCAGCGCCGGGAGCTGGCCAAAAGCTACACGGCCGAATACTACCGCATCCGCCGCGAGCAGCTGCGCTTCATCGTCGAGAACAAGTCGTCGCTGGCTGCCGTCTACGCCCTCTACCAGCGTCTGCCGGGCGACACCCACCTCTTCAACGGCGACAGCGACGTGGTCTACTTCCGCACGGTCGCCGATGCCGTCGGCCAGCGTTATCCGCAAACGCCCTACCTCCAGCCGCTCCTGGGCGAGATCGCCCGCATGGACGCCCGCATCAGCCTCACGTCGCAGGTCACCGAGACCGGTTATCCCGACCTCGACATGCAGGACATCTACGGCAAGCGGGTGAAGCTCTCGTCGCTCACCGGCAAGGTCGTCCTGCTCGACTTCTGGTCGGCCGAGGTGGGCAACAGCAACACGCTCAATGCCGAATTGAAAGAAACATATAAAAAGTACGCGTCGGCCCCCACTCCGTTCGAGGTCTACCAGGTCGCGCTCGACACCTCCAAGCCCGCCTGGATCACGGCCGTGCAGGAGCAGCAGCTGCCGTGGATTTCGGTGAGCGACCTCCGGGGCCGTTCTTCCGCAGCGGTCGGACTCTACAACTTGCAGAAGCTCCCCGCCAACTTCCTCATCGACAAGGAGGGCACCATCGTCGCCAAGGACATCTACGGCAAAAGCCTCGAACAGAAGCTCGACCAGTTGACAAAATAATTCTTCTTCCGCAGCCGGGGCGCCGCTTTTCCGGCCGTCATCTCCCGGCTGCGGATTTCGAATTCCCGATATGATCTACTTCGCATCCGACGTCCACCTGGGGAGCGGTACGCCGCAGGAGGCCCGCACGACCGAGCGCAGGTTCGTCGCGTGGCTCGACATGGCGGCGCGCGATGCGGAGGCCGTCTTCCTCCTCGGCGACATCTTCGACTTCTGGTTCGAGTACCGCCGCGTCGTGCCGCAGGGCTTCGTCCGGACGTTGGGCAAGTTCGCCGAGCTCACCGACCGCGGCATCCGGGTCGCTTTCTTCCCGGGCAATCACGACATGTGGACGGGGCCTTACCTCGCGCACGAGTGCGGCATCGAAATCCACCAGGCACCGCACACCGTCACCCTCCACGGACGCCGCATCTTCATCGCCCACGGCGACAACTTGAACATCCACGGGCAGCCCGCTCTGCGGTTGCTCAACCGCATCTTCCGGTCCAGGGTCCTGCGGCGGCTCTTCGCCTGGGGCCTCCATCCCGATTTGGCCATGCGCTTCGGACAGTGGTGGAGCAGCAAGTCGCGCAAGGCCCACCGGACCGCCGGCCCCGCCGACCCCTCCGCCACCGAGCCGCTCATCGCCTACGCCCGCAGCTACGCCGCCGCCCATCCCGGCGAGCGAATAGACCACTTCGTCTTCGGCCACATGCACGTCGCCCGCGACTTCCGCGACGGCATCCTCCATACCGTCCACCTGGGTTGTTGGGAGACCGCACCCGCTTACGCCGTGCTCAGCCCCGACGGCGAGCTCTCACTCAAACGATTCGAGCCATGAAACAGTACCTCGACCTCCTGCGGCGCATCAAGACCGAGGGCGTCGTCCGCGGCGACCGCACCGGCACCGGCACCCGCAGCGTCTTCGGCCACCAGATGCGCTTCGACCTCCAGGAGGGGTTCCCGCTGCTCACCACCAAGAAGGTCTTCCTCAAGGGGGTCATCCACGAGCTCCTGTGGTTCTTGCAGGGCGACACCAACATCCGTTACCTGGTCGAAAACGGCGTCCACATCTGGGACAACGACGCCTATCGTTACTACGGCGAGTTGTGCGCCGCCCGGGGTGTCCGGCCGCTCGACCGCGATGCCTTTCTCGCAGCGGCAGGCGAAGAATCGCCCATCGAGGGTTACCGCTACGGCGACCTCAACCGCGTCTACGGTTACCAGTGGCGTTCGTGGCCGCGGCCCGACGGCAGTTCCGTCGACCAGATCGCGCAGGCCGCCGGGCTCATCCGCAGCAACCCCGAGTCGCGACGCATCATCGTCTCCGCCTGGAACGTCGCCGAGGTCGATTCCATGGCTTTGCCGCCCTGCCACGTCTTGTTCCAGTTCTACGTCGCCGAGGGGCGCCTCTCGTGCCAGCTCTACCAGCGCAGCGCCGACACGTTCCTCGGCGTGCCGTTCAACATCGCCTCCTACGCCCTGCTCACCATGATGATGGCCCAGGTCTGCGGGCTCCGGCCCGGCGAGTTCATCCACACCTTGGGTGATACGCACCTATACCTCAACCACATGGAGCAGGTCGACGAGCAGCTCTCCCGCACCCCGCGACCTCTGCCCGCCATGCGCCTCAACCCCGCCGTAAAGTCCGTCTTCGACTTCCGCTTCGACGACTTCACCCTCTCCGGCTACGACCCCTGGCCCGCCATCAAGGCCCCCATGTCGTTCTGAATCCGGCGCCATCATTGCAAAACGCCTGCGTCATTGCGAGGAGCGCAGCGACGCGGCAATCCGAACAAAACCCGAAACGTTGAAGAAAAGCTATACATACATTTTGACGAACGCCACGCACACGGTACTTTACGCAGGCGTAACCACCGACTTGCACCGCCGTCTGGCAGAACACGCAAACGGTCTGTCTTCCTTTACGAATAAATACAAAGTACACAAACTGGTCTATTTCGAAGAGCACACCGACATCACGGCAGCAATCGCCCGCGAAAAGCAATGGAAAAGCTGGTCGCGCAAAAGAAAAATGGAACTGATCGACAGCAGCAACCCCTTGTGGAAAAACCTATCGGAATAAATTAAAAAACACCCGTCATTGCGAGGAGCAGAGCGACGCGGCAACCGACGAACGAAGCGAGAGCAGATGCCGCTTGCGGACTATGCTTCGCAAGGAGGAGGAAAACAAACATCGCGCAGTTAATCCGCATACACGTTGTAACATCATTTCTTACAACGCTGCAGCTTCGTCGGAATTTTTCCCTCTTTTACGGCTTGTTCGGATCGCCACGTCGGGCTCGATGCCCTCCTCGCGATGACGGATAAAAAAACAGCCCATGATTTCCATCATAGTCGCCATCGCCGAAAACGGCGTCATCGGCAGCAACAACACCTTGCTGTGGCACATCCGCGAGGATTTGCAGCACTTCAAGGCCATCACCACAGGCCATCCCGTCATCATGGGCCGCAAGACTTTCGAGTCGCTCGGCCGGCCGTTGCCCAACCGGCGCAATGTGGTAATTACACGGCAGGAAACCGCTTTCGAGGGGTGCGATACGGTGCATTCGCTCGCCGAAGCCCTCGCGCTCTTCCCCGCCGACCAAGAGGTCTTCATCATCGGCGGCGCACAGATCTACGCCAAGGCGCTCCCGCTCGCCCGCCGCTTCTACCTCACGCGCATCGGGCATCCCTACCAGGGCGACACCCGCTTCCCCGCGTGGGACCCGGCTTTGTGGCGGCTCGTCTCGTCCGAGCACTTCGACCGCGGCACCGACTTCCCCTATCCGTTCACGTTCGAGACCTACGAACGGAAATAGACTCCCCGCCCACCGGCCCCATCTCGGACTCCCCGCCCCGAAAGCGGGGAATTTTTACGCATTTATACCACCTCCCGGCCCGCCGGAAACCAGTACCTTTGCACTTGCAAAGGTTTTTTCGCAGCTATGGCTAAATATTTCGACATGCTCATGGAGGACGTGCGGTTCCGCGAGGGGCTCAATTCCTGCATGAACTGCGGCGTCTGCA
>JAIDUZ010000002.1:5848-22813 GCA_029059935.1 Alistipes sp. | reverse complement strand
CGGCGTCGCCGCCAACTACACCAGCCCGGGCCAGCTCGGCATCTCGGGGGCCGTCGAGGCCGTTGACGCCGCCTGCGAGAAAGCCAAGGCCGCCGGTGCCCGCCGCGCCCTGCGCCTGCCCGTCGGCGGTGCGTTCCACTCGCCGCTCATGGAGCCCGCCAAGCAGGAGCTGGAGAAGGCCATCGCCGAAGCACCGTTCCAGACTCCGACGTGCCCCATCTATCAGAACGTCGATGCCAAGCCTTACACCGACCCCGCCCAAATCAAGGCCAACCTCATCGCCCAGCTCACGGCTCCCGTGCGCTGGACCTACATCGTCAAGCAGATGCTGGCCGACGGCGTGACCGAGTTCACCGAGCTGGGCCCCGGCACCGTGCTTCAGGGTCTGATCCGCAAGGTCGACGCCAACGCCGCCGTCGAGTCCAAGTCGACGTTGTAGCGCGCGGTTCGGTTGCTGCGACAGGAACGTTTCCGATTAGCCGGAAGCAGCGCCGAACTCGTTCGGGCTATGCCCGGGCGATAATACCTGCCTGAAAAGGAAGGCTTTGATTGCCAAAGCCTTCCTTTTTTATTCTCTTTCCCGAGGCGAAAATTATTAAAAATCGTTAAAAATACGGTGTATTCTTAAAAATATTCGTTATATTTGCGCAGTTCGCAAAAGAGAGAGACTGAAATGACATCGCTGACCGAATTTTTCAACAAACACGAGGACGAAACCCTCAAGGGCATCTCCCACAAGAACAGCCTTATCAAGCGCAACATCATTGCGCACATGGCCGTGCACGGCGAGTGCACCCTGTCGGAACTGACCAAGGAGCTGCACATCAGCGTGCCGACCATCACCAAACTGGTGCAGGAGCTCGTCGACGAGAACATCGTCACCGACCTGGGCAAGGTCGAGACGCCGGGAGGCCGGCGTCCCAACATCTTCGGCCTGGCCAATTCGGCCATCTACTTCGCCGGCGTCAACGTGGGGCGCGACAACATGCGCTTCATGATCACCGACTTGCAGAACAACATCATCAAGGAGGAGCAGGACTTCACCTTCGAGTTGCAGGACCGTCCGCAGTGCATGGAGCGCATCTGCGCCAGCATCGAGACCTTCATCGCCGGCTGCGGCATCGATCGCGGCAAGATTCTCGGTCTGGGCGTCTGCATGACGGGCCGCGTCAACCCCGAGACGGGCCGCAGCTACAAATATTTCACCACCTCCGAGCAGTCGCTGCGCGAGATGCTGGAGGAGCGCGTCGGCATCCGCGTGCTCCTGGAAAACGACACCCGCGCCCGTTGCTATGCCGAATATACGTGCGGCAAGTCCAAGGACGACAGCAACGTGCTCTACCTCCACATGGGCCGCGGCGTCGCCATCGGCATCGTGGTCGACGGCCAGCTCTACCGCGGCAAGAGCGGATTCGCCGGCGAGTTCGGCCACATTCCTTTCTTCGACAACGAAATCATCTGTTCGTGCGGCAAGAAGGGCTGCCTCGAAACCGAGGTCTCGGGCATTGCCATCGAGGACAAGATGTGCCGCATGATCGAAAAGGGCGTCAACACCATCCTGCGGGAGAAGTACGACCAGCAGAAGAGCATCCACATCGACGACATCATCTCGGCGGCCAAGAACGACGACAACCTCTCCATCGAGCTCATCGAGGAGGCCGGCGAGAAAGTCGGCAAGGCCGTCGCCTTCCTCATCAACACCTTCAACCCCGAAACGGTCATCGTCGGCGGCAACCTCGCCGCCGCGGGCGACTACATCATGCTGCCTCTGAAGTCGGCCACCAACAAGTATTCGCTCAATCTGGTCTACAAGGACACCAAGTTCCGTCTTTCGAAGATGAGCGAGAACGCCAATGCCTGGGGCGTGGCCATGCTCATCCGCAACAAGGTCATCGGTTTGTTATGATTCGGAGCCGCAGCCTCCCTCCGCGGGAGGGCCTTTTTCGCGTCGGGTCCAACGGAGGGAAGCCATGACCTTGCAGGGCCGTCTCGTCCGTCTGCGCGCCGTCGAGCCCGACGACGTGGAAATCATGTACCTTTGGGAGAACGACCCCGAAGTGTGGCGCGTGAGCGGTACTTTGGCACCATTTTCGCGGCATGCGCTCATGCAATTCGTCGAGGAGCAGCGGTACGACCTCTTCCGGACGCGCCAGCTGCGCCTGATCATCGAGAATCCCGGGGGGAAGGCCGTGGGTACGCTCGATCTCTTCGAATTCGATCCTCTCAACCGCCGGGCCGGCGTCGGGATACTCGTCTACGACGCTTCGCAGCGGGGCAGGGGATATGCGTCGGATGCACTCGAAACGCTCAGGGGCTATGCCCGCGAGGTGCTCGGCCTGCACCAGCTGTGGTGCGGCGTCGGCGCCGGCAACGAGGCGAGCCTGCGGCTTTTCGACCGCGCCGGATTCGTCCGCTCGGGCTGCAAACGCGACTGGATCCTCACTCCGGAGGGCTTCCAGGACGAACTGATCCTGCAACTGATAATAGATTGAAGAACCTCGCACGAGTCATTCACCAATTTATTATCGTCAACCATGAAAAAAACATTCGCCACACTCGCCCTCGCCCTGTTCGCCACGGCTGGCGTCTTCGCAGGCAACATCAAGTCGTCGTCGGTTCCGGCCATCGTCAAGAGCTACGTCGAGAAGACCTATCCGCGCGTTTCGCCCGTGGAGTGGAACTACGAGGAGAAGGGCAACTACTACAATGCCGAGTTCAAGATCGACGGCGCCGAGTACAGCGTCGACATCTCGCCCGAGGGCAAGTTGATCAACTCCACCAACGAGATCGCCGCCACGCAGCTGCCCGCCGATGCCAACGCCTACATCGCCAAGCAGTTCCCCGGGTTCCAGGTCAAGGAGGCCCGCAAGCTCGTGCGCCGCGGTTCGACCTACTACGAGGCCGAAATCCACGGACAGAACAGCAACCAGATGCTCACCTTCTCCGAGAGCGGCAAGTTGCTCGACAAGAAGTTGTAGTCCTGCGGGTTTCTTTTCTGCAGAACAGCGTTTCCCTCGCGAGGGAAACGCTGTTTTTCGTTTCGGACAGCCTGCCGCAGGGCCTGTTATCCGGGAATTCGCTGCTTGCTGCGTGTGCGGTTTTCAGTGTCGTGCGGACCGGGCGCGCGAAACTTCCGCCGCAGTACGGTTTTACATCCGGACGGGATGCGGCCTTGGCGGTGTGCCGCAACCGGATAACCGGTGAGGACAAGCACGAAAAAGGAGAAGCCTTCCGACCTCTCCTCTGCTGTTCTGTTGAGCTACCAGGATTCGAACCTGGAATAACAGGACCAGAATCTGTTGTGTTACCATTACACCATAGCTCAATTTTTGTGAGTGCAAAAGTAGGACTTTATTTTGCAAATGCAAAGAAATTTCCGAAAAAAATTTCGTACATTTGTTTTCATCCTCCTGCGAGGAAACCGACGACCGAAACAAAAACCGTAAAACCGACCTTTTCGCCAAGCCGGAGCAGACCGGGTTTGCCCGAATTTTGCCGAAGCGGAAAAGGTACCTAAAAAACGAACCGTTATGGGAATCAAGTTCCGCCTTATCGTGATGAACTTCCTCCAGTATGCGATCTGGGGCGCCTACCTCACCTCGCTGGGGTCTTACCTGGTCGGTGTCGACCTCGCGTCGCACATCGGCATCTTCTACGCCGTGCAGGGCATCGTGTCGCTCTTCATGCCGGCGGTCATCGGCATCGTGGCCGACCGCTGGGTGCCGGCCCAGCGGCTGTTGGGCATGTGCCATCTGACCGCGGCCCTCTTCATGGGAGCGGCCGGTTACTACGCCTTCGTCACGGGCGCCGACGTGCAGTTCGGCATCCTCTTCGCGCTCTATACGTTGAGCGTGGCGTTCTACATGCCCACCATCGCCCTCTCCAACTCCGTGGCTTACACCGTGCTGGAAAAGAGCGGACTGGACACGGTCAAGGCCTTCCCGCCCATCCGCGTATGGGGCACCGTGGGCTTCATCTGTTCGATGCTGCTGTGCGACGCGGCCGGATTCCAGACCACCTGCATGCAGTTCGTGCAGTGCGCCGTCCTGGGGCTGATGCTCGCCCTCTATGCCGTGACGCTGCCGGAGTGCCCGGTCAACCGCGGCGGCGAGAAGAAGAGCCTGGTGGAAGCCCTCGGCTTGCGGGCTTTCACGCTTTTCAAGCAGAAGAAGATGGCCTTGTTCTTCATCTTCTCGATGTTGCTGGGCGTCTCGCTGCAGATAACCAACGGATTCGCCAATCCGTTCATCACGTCGTTCCGCAACATTCCGGAATATGCCTCGACGTTCGGCGCCAACCATGCCAATGCGCTCATTTCGCTGTCGCAGGTGTCGGAGACGCTCTGCATCCTGCTGATTCCCTTCTTCCTGAAGCGCTTCGGCATCAAGAACGTGATGCTGATGGCCATGTTCGCCTGGGTGCTGCGTTTCGGTCTGTTCGGACTGGGCAACCCCGGCGGGGGCGTGTGGATGTTCATCCTGTCGATGATCGTGTACGGCGTGGCGTTCGACTTCTTCAATATTTCGGGGTCGCTCTTCGTCAACAACGAGACCGACACGGCCATCCGTTCTTCGGCCCAGGGCCTTTTCATGATCATGACCAACGGTGTGGGCGCCACCATCGGCACGCTCGGGGCCCAGGCCGTGGTGAACCGCTTCGTCTACTCGCAGGGCTCCGATGCGGCGATGATTGCAGGCTGGTCGACCTCGTGGCTGATTTTTGCGGGCTATGCCCTCTGCGTTGCGGTGGTCTTCGCGTTGATATTCAAATACAAGCACAACCCCGAAGCCATCGGGGAAGTGCAACACTGACATGCGACAAAAACGCCGGCATCCGAGTGCCGGCGTTTTTTTTGTGGGGTTACGGACGCAATCTCCTCTGCCGGTACTCCATCATGCATCGGCTGGGGAGAACGACTGTTGTTGGAAACGGCTTGCAGAGTCCGGAACATCGTTGGCCTTTCTTTCCGAAAATCCTGCCGCCTTGGAGGCGGACACGAAAAAACCGCGCAGCCCGGAAGCTGCGCGGTTTTGAATCATCGGGAATCCGGCTCCCGACTTACGGCCCGTCGCCTTTCCGGGACCGGCCCCGGAAAGACCGGTCGTCAGTTCGCAGAGCCCAGCCCCATCTTTTCGATCAGGGCCTTGGTCTCGGGCTTGTGGCCGCGGAAGCGGACATAGAGTTCCATGGGGTCCTCGGTGCCGCCCTTCGAGAGGACATGCTTGCGGAACGCATCCGACACCTCGCGGTTGAAGATGCCTTTCTGCTTGAAGAGCGAGAACGCGTCGGCCTCCAGCACCTCGGCCCACTTGTAGCCGTAGTAGCCGGCCGCATAGCCGCCCGAGAAGATGTGGCCGAACGACGGGGCCATCGCCGTGCCGTCGACTACGGGCAGCACCTGCGTCGGGGCCATCGACTCCTGTTCGAACTTCATCACGTCGCCCTCGAACGGCTCCGTCAGCGTGTGCCAGGCCATGTCGGTCATGCCGAACGAAAGCTGGCGAACGTTGGCATAGGCCGCCAGGAAGTTCTTGGCCGCCACGATGCGCTCCACGATTTCGGCCGGGATGGGCTCGCCGGTCTCGTAGTGTACGGCCCACAGGTCGAGGAACTCTTTCTCCGTGGCCCAGTTCTCCATGATCTGCGACGGCAGCTCCACGAAGTCGCGGTAGACGCTCGTGCCGGTCTGCGACTCGTAGACGCCCTCGCCCAGCATGCCGTGGAGCGAGTGGCCGAACTCGTGCAGGAAGGTCTCCACCTCGTCGAAGGTCAGCAGCGAGGGCTTCTCCTCGGTGGGTTTGGTGAAGTTCATCACCAGCGACACCAGCGGGCGCGTCTCCTTGCCGTCGACGATTTTGGCTCCGCGGAACTCGGTCATCCAGGCTCCGGCGCGCTTCGAGGCGCGCGGGAAGAAGTCGAGGTAGAGCACCGCCATGAAGCGGCCCTTTTCATCGGTCACGTCGTAGGCCGTCACATCGGGGTGGTAGACGTCGATGGAGGTGTTGGGCGTGAAGTTGAGCCCGTAGAGCTTGTTGGCCAGCAGGAAGACGCCCTTCTTCACGTTTTCGAGCATGAAGTAGGGTTTCACCACCTCGTCGTTGAGCGAGTATTTGGCATCGCGGTACTTCTGCGAGTAGTAGGC
Source organism: Alistipes sp. (assembly GCA_029059935.1). Classification (GTDB taxonomy): domain Bacteria; phylum Bacteroidota; class Bacteroidia; order Bacteroidales; family Rikenellaceae; genus Alistipes. Next base: position 16,671 of record JAIDUZ010000002.1, on the reverse strand, counting down.
CCAGTCCCAGGGCATCAGTTCGCCCTCGAAGCCGAGTGACGCAGCATAGTCGTTCACCGTCTTGCAGTCCTGGTCGGCATAGGCTTTCGTTTCATCGAGCAGTTCTTGCAGGAATGCCGTCACCGCAGAGGTCTCCTTGGCCATGCGGCGCTCCAGCACGTAGTCGGCGTAGCACTTGTAGCCCAGCAGGTTGGCGATTTTCAGACGCGTGTTGGCAATGGCCTTGACGTTCTCCATGTTGTCGAACTCGCCGCCCACGCCGCGCGAATTGGAAGCGCGCCACAGCTGTTCTTTCAGCGCACGGTCCGACGAGTAGGTGACGAACGGTCCGTAGCTCGGGGCCTGCAACGTCACCGTCCAGCCCTTTTCGCCGCGGGCTTTGGCCTCGGCGGCCATCCCTTCTTTCACGAAGCCGGGCAGCTCGGCTACCTTCGCCGGGTCGGTGATGTTGAGCGCATAGGCGTTGGTCGCGGCCAGGCTGTTCTGACCGAATTTGAGCGTCAGCGCCGAGAGCTCGGAGCTGTACTGGCGGTAGAGTGCCTTGTCTTCGTCGGAGAGCGCCGCACCGCTGCGCGAGAAGCTCTTGTAGGTGTCTTCCAGGAGTTTCTTGTCGGCCTTGCTCAGGCAGCAGCCCGGATGTTCGTAGACATGCTTCACGCGTTCGAAGAGCCGGGGGTCGAGCGAGATGTCGTTCGCCAGCTCCGTCAGCTTGGGCTGGATGCGCAGCGAAATGGCCTGCATCTCTTCCGAGGCGTCGGCGCTCAGCAGGTTGTAGAAGATGCCTTCGATGCGGCCCAGCAGTTCGCCGCTGCGCTCCAGGGCGACAATGGTGTTGCCGAACGTGGGCTTCGCCGGATTGTCGACGATGGCCTCGATTTCGGCGCGCGAGCAGGCGATGGCGGCATCGAACGCCGGTTCGTAGTGCTTCAGCTCGATTTTGGAGAAGGGCGGCGTAGCGTGGGGCGTATCCCACTCGGCCAGCAGCGGATTCGTCGTGTCCAGCTCGGGCAGCTGCGCCCGGGGGATCGAATTGTCGACGCATCCGGCGGCAAAAGCTGCGAATGTCATAACCAGAAGTGCTTTTTTCATATTGTCAGCAAAAGTTGTTTGAGGTTCTTCGATATGGGTCTCCATGATTGCATCGGCCCGGTCGGATGCGGGGCGTGCAGCGTATGGATTTTCAGCGTGTCGCTATTCGTTCGGAACGGCGGGCGCCGGAACGACCGCCAGCGAATCGGCCGCCGGACGCGGACGCTCCATCAGACCGCGTGCCACGAGCATCGCCGTCTTGTCGGGATTCTGCCCGCGGAACGTGCGGTAGAGGGTCATGCCGTCCTCCGAACCGCCGCGCGACAGCAGCCGGCGGAAGCGGGCCGCCACCTCCCGGTCGAAGAGGTCGCCGCTCTCGCGGAAGGCCTCGAAGGCATCCTTGTCCAGTACCTCGGCCCACGTGTAGAAGTAGTAGCCGGCCGAGTAGCCGCCGTCGAAGATGTGGCTGAAGTAGGGGTAGCGGTAGCGGGGTTCGATCTGCGGGATGAGGCCGCGCTTGTCGTTGAGGGCGCGGCGCTCGAACTCCCCGGCGTCGAACGGCTCGTAGCTGCCGACCGAATGGATGTCCATGTCGGAAAGCGATGCGGCGATGAGCTCGGTGGTCATGAAGCCCTGGTTGAAAAGTTCGCTGCGGCGCAGTTTCTCCACCAGCGCGGCCGGGATGGGCTCGCCGGTGCGGTAGTGTACGGCGTAGAATTTCAGTACTTCGGGTTCGAAAGCCCAGTTCTCCATCACCTGCGAGGGCAGCTCCACGAAGTCGCCCTCGACCTCCGAGAGACCGCGGTACCTGACGTCGTGGAAGAGGAAGTGGAGCGCATGGCCGAACTCGTGGAAGAGCGTTTCGGTCTCGTCGAGCGTCAGCAGGGCCGGCGTGCTGCCGGCCGGCCGTGTGAAGTTGGCCACGATCGACACCACCGGAGCCACGCGCGCGCCGTTGTCGTCGTAGCGCTGCTCCACGTAGTTGCCGCACCAGGCGCCCTGGCTCTTGCCCTCGCGCGGGAAGTAGTCGAAATAGAGCACGCCCAGGTGCGACTCGTCGGCGTCGAGCACTTCGTAGGCCGTCACGTCGGGATGGTAGACCGGCACGGCGACAGGCCGGAACGTGATGCCGTAGAGGCGGTTGGCCAGGAAGAAGACGCCCGACTGCACGTTCGCCAGCGAGAAATAGGGCGTCAGCATCTCCTCGTCCAGCGCGTAGTTCTTCTTGCGCAGCTTCTCGGCATAGTACCACCAGTCCCACGAGGCGAATTCGCCGTCGGGGTTCTCCTCCTTGAAGAGGACTTCCATCTCGGCCAGCTCGCCCTCGGCACGCTTCAGCGCCGGGGTCCAGATTTCGTCGAGCAGGGCGTAGACCGCTTCGGGCGTGCCGGCCATCTCGTTGTCGGTGACATAGGCGGCATAGGAGGGGTAGCCCAGCAGGCGGGCTTTCTCGGTGCGCAGGCGCACGAAGTCGTTGATGAGCTGGCGGTTGTCGTACCGGTCGCCGTTGGCGCACCGGTTCAGATAGGCCGTATAGATTCGTTCGCGCAGGTCGCGGCGCTTGGCGTAGGTGAGGAACGGAATCAGGCTGGGTTTGTGGAGCGTGAAGACGAACTTGTCGCTCTTGCCCAGTTCGCGGGCTTTCTCGCGTGCCAGCTCGCGGGTCGTGGTCGGAATGCCTTCGAGGTCGTCGACCGTGAGCTCCAGCACGAAGTTGTTGTTCTCGGCCAGCAGGTTGGCCCCGAACTTCACCGAGACGAGCGCCAGTTCCTCGTTGATGGCCTTCAGACGCGCTTTCTGCTCCTCGCCGAGCAGGGCGCCCGAGCGGACGAAGCCGCGGTAGGTCTCTTCGAGCAGGCGCGTTTCGTCGGGCCCGAGTCCGAACTCCGCGCGGCGGTCGTAGACCGACTTCACCTTGGCGAAGAGGCGTTCGTTCATGCCGATGCGGCCGGCATGGGCGGCAAGCAGCGGCATCGCCTCCTCCTGCAAGGCCCGCAGCTCTTCGTTGCTCTCGGCTTCGCACAGCATGCCGAAGACCAGCCCTACCTGTTCCAGGTCCAGCCCCGAACGGTCGTAGGCCAGGATGACGTTCTCGAACGTGGGTTCGTCGTTGTTCGATACGATGGCGTCGATTTCGGCGTCGTGCAGCGACATGGCGCGCTCGAAGGCGGGCATGAAGTGTGCGGGTTCGATCCGGTCGAAGGGCGGCACGCCGTAGGGTGTTTCCCAGGCCGAGAAGAAAGGATTTTCTCCGGTCTGCGTCCCGGATTTGCAAGCAGCGGTCATAAGCAGAATGGATGAGAAAAGGAGAATACGTTTCATCGGTAGAGTTTTTTCACCTTGATTTTTCGTCTATTTTATATAAATGGCTACCTTTGCGGCCGGGAAATCCGAAGTATCTTCGGCGAGGTCAAAGATAGTAAATTAGAAATGTCCATGCAACTTTTTTACGACCCCGATTTCGCACCTCCGCGCCACACGCTCGGCGAGGAGGAATCGAAGCATTGCGTGCGCGTGCTGCGGCTGGCGGAGAGCGACGCGGTGCATGTCACCGACGGGCGGGGCACGCTCTACGAATGCCGCATCGTCGAGGCCGACGCGCGGCGCTGCACGGTGGAGGTCGTGGCGGCGCACCCCGATTTCGAACCCCTGCCCTGCCGGCTGGTGATGGGCGTGGCGCCGACGAAGAACGCCGACCGCTACGAATGGTTTCTGGAAAAGGCCACCGAAGTGGGGGTCTCGGCCATCGTGCCGCTGGAGACGGAGCACAGCGAACGCCGGGTGTTCAAACCCCAGCGCGGCGAGAAGGTCATCACGGCGGCCATGAAACAGTCGCTCAAGGCCTACCGCCCCGAACTGCATCCGCTGACGCCGCTGCGCGAAGTGCTCGAAGCGCCGTTCGAAGGGCGCAAGTTCATCGCCCACTGCGCCGAAGCCCGCACGGCCGGCGGCAAAGCCTACCTGCCGGCGACGCTCCGCCGGGGCGAGGCGGCCCTGGTGCTGATAGGTCCCGAAGGCGACTTCTCGCCCGAAGAGATCGACGCGGCAGTGGCCTGCGGATATGAAGAAATCACGCTCGGCACCCAACGCCTGCGCACCGAAACGGCGGCCGTCACGGCCGTGGTGATGGCGTCGGTGGTGAACGGAATGAAGAACCAAGAATAAAAAAAACGGATGCTTCGTGCGTCGCATCGCGGTGTCCGAACGACAGAAAGAACCGTCTTTCACTTTTCACCTTTCACTTGCAATACATGTTTTTCCTCTGCACACTACTGGCCCTTGCGGTGATCGCCGCGGCCATCTGCGCCGTGCCGCTGCGGGCCAAAGCCTGGACGGCGCTGGCAATTGTCGCAGCCGCCGGCATCGCCCTTGCGGTCGAGGCCGCGGGCGTGCTCGCCGGGGGCGGAAGCCGCCCGCTGTGGGCTTTCGACAGCCTGATGCTGGGCCCCGACAGCGGCTCGCTCGATGCGTTGTCGGCTTTCTTCGTGCCGGTGATCGTCATCGGCGCCGTGGCGGCGACGCTCTATTCGCAGGGCTACCTGCGCCACGCTTTGGCGCACAAGTCGCCGGCCCACGTCTCGCTCCACTACACGGCGCTGGCGGTGATGTCGCTTGCGATGCTGGGCGTCGTGGTGTCGGACGGCGGTTACTCGTTCCTCTTCTTCTGGGAGCTGATGACCGTGGCGTCGTTCATCCTCATCCTCTTCGACGCCGAGCGGCGCGAGGTGCGGCGGGCCGCCCTGTCGTACCTTATTATGATGCACGTGGGTTTCGTGCTGCTGGTCGTGGGCTTCGTGCAGCTCCATGCCGCCACCGGGTCGGCGTCGTTCGCCGCACTGGCCTCCTGCTTCGCCGCACGGCCGTTCCTGCCGCTCTTCCTGGTCTTCCTCGCCGGATTCGGCATGAAGGCGGGTCTCTTCCCCATGCACGTATGGCTGCCCGAGGCGCACCCTGCGGCTCCGTCGCACGTCTCGGCGCTGATGTCGGGCGTGATGATCAAGACGGGCATCTACGGCATTCTGCGCGTAGCGGCCGCCCTGAACGATATGGCGGCGCTCCGGACCGCAGGGTTCATCGTGCTGAGCCTCGGCATCGCCACCGCACTGTGGGGCGTCATTCTGGCCGCCTCGCAGAACGACGTGAAGCGTTTGCTGGCCTACTCCTCGATAGAGAACATCGGCGTCATCCTTATCGGCATCGGCGTTGCGCTGCTGGGCAAGGCCGCCGGCAGTCATGCCGCGGCTCTCTGCGGCATGGCGGGCGCCCTGCTCCACACGGCCAACCACTCATTCTTCAAGTCGCTGCTTTTCTTCGGCGCCGGCAACATCCTGACGCAGACCCGCACCCTGTCGCTCGACGCGCTGGGCGGGCTGGCCCGGCACATGCCCGTGACGGCGCTTCTCTTTCTGATCGGCGCGGCGGCCATCTGCGCCCTGCCGCCCTTCAACGGCTTCGTGTCGGAACTGCTGATTTATCTGGGCATGTTCAAGGAGATAGCCGCCGGCAACGACACCCTGGCCGCTGCGGCCGGCACGGTGGCTCTGGCCCTGACAGGCGGCATCGTGGTGCTGGCATTCACCAAACTCTGCGGCACGGTCTTCCTGGGCTCGCCCCGCACCCATGAAGTGGCCGAAGCCACGGAAGCTGACAACGTACGCCTCACGGCCATGGCGCTGCCTTTGGCCGGTATCCTCTTCGTGGGGCTCTTCCCCGCCGCAGCCGCGGGCATCGTGACGCGGACGGCCCGCTTCTTCCTCCCGACGCCGACCGTCGTCAACGACTGTCTGCTCTCGCCGACCTTGGCGGCCGTGGGCCGCACAGCCTGGCTGCTTGTCGCGGTCGTGGCGTTGCTGGTGTGGCTGCGCCGCCGCGCTCTGCGGGGTCGCACCGTGGTGCAGGGACTCACGTGGGGCTGCGGATTCACGGCGCCCAACGTACGGATGCAGTACACGGGCGAATCGTTCGCCGAGGGGCTCCAGTCCATCGTACCGTCGCTCACGCGCCAGGACGGCGAGGGCGATGCCGTGGGCAAGAACGAGATTTTCCCTGCGGCCCACCGGTTCGACATCCGCCGCAAAGACCGCATCGACAACCTTTTCGCGGCCTGGTGGGTCGAAGCCCTGCGTCTGCTGAACCAACGCGTCATGCGCCTGCGCACGGGCAAAATCAACCACTATCTGCTCTTCGCACTGGCCTTCCTGGGGCTGGTGTTCCTGCTGTCCATCTTCAATCTGATAGGATGATGACGACATTCAACACCCTGCTGCTGCTTGCGGTGGCGCTCGCCATCCCGGGCGTCATCAACCGCACGCGGGCGCTGCTGGCCGGACGCCGCGGCATCCGCTTCCTGCAACACCTCTACGACGTGCGCCTGCGCCTGCGCAAGGGAGCCGTCTACTCGACGACCACCACGGCGCTCTTCCGCACGACGCCCTCCGTCTACCTGGGCGCGGCCATCGTGGCGGCGCTGATGATTCCGGTGGGCGACCTGCGGCCGATGCTCTCGTTCGAGGGCGACGTCGTCTGCATGGCCTACGTGCTGGCGCTGGGCCGCTTCGCACTGGTGCTGGCCGCCATGGATACGGGCAGCGCCTTCGAAGGGATGGGCGCCAGCCGCGAAGCCCTCTACGGGGCGCTGGCCGAACCGGCGCTGATGCTGGTGGCCGGCACGCTGGCCCTTCTCACGGGCCACACCTCCTTTGCGCGCATCTTCGCGCCCGACCTGCTGCCCGACGCCCGCTTTGCCGTGGTGCTGCTGCTCACGGCCTACGTGCTGGTGAAAATCGTCATCACGGAGAGCGGCCGCGTGCCGGTCGACGACCCGCGCACCCACCTGGAACTGACGATGATACACGAGGTGATGTGTCTGGACTACTGCGGCGTGGACCTGGCGATGATACAGATGGGCGGCTGGCTCAAGACGGCGCTCTTCTCGCTGCTGGCGGCCGACACGCTGGCCGCAGCCTTCTGCCTGCGCTGGTGGACGGCGGCACCGCTGGCCGTGGCGCTCACGGGCGTGACGGTCGGCATCGTCGAATCGACCCGGGCGCGCAACAAACTGGTGCGCAACACCACCTTCATACTCACCGTTGCGGCGCTGGCCGCCCTGGCCTTCTTCACGGGCTACCTGCTGCAACTCAACATCGGACTGGAATGATGCTCCCGCTGGTCATACTCTACGTCGTCTCGCTGGTCTACCTGTCGATCACCGAGCGCTTCCGCAACTTCGCCTCCATCATGTTGCTGCAAGGGCTGCTGCTCTTCGTCATCGCCCTGCTGCGGCTGCATGCCCTTGCGCCGCTCGAACTGGCCTTCATAGCGTTGGAAACATTGATTTTCAAGGCCATAGTCGTGCCGGCCATTCTCTTCGTCATCATCCGCCGCACCCGAATCAACCGGGTGACCACATCGGGCACGTCGCAGTTCCATGCGCTGCTGCTCTCGCTGGCGGCGCTGGCCGCGAGCGCCTCGGTGACCTACTATGTGGCCGACCCGACGGTCGACCCGGTCTTCCTGGGCGTGGCGCTCTACGCCCTGCTGAGCGGACTGGTGCTCATCGTCCTGCGGCAGCGCCTCTTCTCGCACATGGTGGGATTCCTCGTGATCGAGAACGGCGTGTTCCTCTTTTCCACGGCCATCGGCGTGGAGATGCCGCTGCTGATAAACATCGCCATCCTGCTGGACATCCTGATGTCCGTGCTGATGCTGGGCGTCTTCTTCACCAAGATCGACGGCAAGATACACGCCGACGATGCCGATTCGCTCACCAACGTAAAAGACTGACGCCATGATATTCGGAATCTATCTGCTGCTCTCGGTCGTCATCGCCTCGGCCGTCTTCGCGGCTCCCGGACGACGGAGCATCCATCTTGCGGGAACGCTCTTCTACCTCGTGCAGGCCGCTTTCGCCGCATGGCTTTTCGCCGGCGGAGGCTACGGCACTTCGGCAGGGCCGCTCTTCGCGTTCGACGCCGCCGGGTCGCTCTTCTTCGTGTTGCTGGCGGCCGTGTCGTGCTGGGTCTTCTACCATTCGGAAGCCTACCTGCGCGGCTGCGACCTGCGGCAGACGCGCACCTATTTCGCTCTGGTGATGCTGCTGACCGCGGCCATCGCCGGCGCCTACTTCGCCTCGAACCTGGCCGTGACGTGGATATTCCTCGAAGCTACGACCCTCTGCTCGGGCGGCATCATCTACCACCGCCGCACGGCCCAGACGCTCGAAGCGGCGTGGAAATACGTATTCGTCTGCTCGACGGGCATCGCCATGGCCTACCTGGGCATCTTGCTGCTGGCTGCCGCGACGCGCTGCGAATCGCTCTCCTACGATGCGGTGGCCGCCGTGGCGGCGCACGGCAACCCGCTCTATCTGAAGACGGCGTTCCTGCTGATTCTCTGCGGCTACAGCTGCAAGATGGAACTCTTCCCGCTCTACACGGTGGGTGTCGACGCCAACTTCGCGGCTCCGGCACCTGCCGCGGCGCTCATTTCCACGGGTCTGGTGAACGCAGGCTTCGTGGCCGTCCTGCGCGTCTACCGGCTGATGGCCGCGACGGAGGTCTTCGGCTGGGTGAAGTCGGTGCTGCTTCTGGTGGGCGTGCTGTCGCTGGTCATCGGAGCCCTGTTCCTGCGCCGCACCAACAACTACAAACGCTTCCTCTCCTACTCGACGGTGGAGAACATGGGCATCGCCGCCATCGGACTGGGCATCGGAGGCGCCGGCGTGTGGGCCGCCGTGTTCCATGCGGTGTGCCACACCCTTGTGAAGAGCAGTCTCTTCCTGCAGATGGGCGTCGTGCGCCAAGTCTACGACGGCTACCGCATCAACCGCCTGGGCGACTACATCCGCATCAACCGGGTGGGCGCCGTGGGGCTGCTGCTCGGCATGGTGGTGGCGATGGCATTCCCGCCCTCGCCGCTCTTCGTTTCGGAACTGATGATTCTCAAAGAGACGATCGCCTCCGGCCGATGGTGGCTTGTGGCGGTCATGCTGTTGCTGCTCTGCATTGTCATCTACACGTTCTGTCTGCGCCTCATACGGCTCTGCTACCAACCCAACCAGGACGAACTGCATCCCTCCGGGGCCGACAAGGCCCTCTCGTGGTCGGCGCTCTCGCTGTTGCTGCTGGCCATGGTGCTGGGTATCTGGCAGCCCGAACTGCTGCGCGACGTCATCGATCAAATAGCTGCCCTATGAACTGGCTTGCAACCGAAAACACAGGCTTCAGCATAGCCCTGAAAGATATTCCCGAAGCGGGCTACGCCGAATTCCATGCCGACCTGACGGCCCGGCTGGCCGACCCGCGCTATCACGTGGCCCACTATTTCGCCCTGCCGTGGGACGACCGCCTGCGCTTCGTCTGTCTGCTGCTGGACGACGCCGAAGGCAAGGTCCTGCTGGCCTCGCACGCTCTGGACTACTACGAAGAGACGGCGCTGCCGTCGCTGACAGCCCTGCATCCGGCGCTCCATCCGTTCGAGCGCGACATCGCCGAACGCTACGGCGTACGCTTCGACGGCATGCCGTGGCCCAAGCCGCTGCGCTTTCCGCACGACCGCTGCGACCGCGGCAGCACGATGGACAACTACCCGTTCTACACGATGAAAGGCGGGTCGCTGCACGAAGTGAACGTAGGCCCCATCCATGCGGGTATCATCGAACCGGGGGCCTTCCGCTTCATCTGCAACGGCGAACAGGTCCTCCACCTCGAAATAGCGCTGGGCTACCAGCACCGCGGTGTGGAACACCTCTTCGCGGCGACCGGCAACCGCCTGCGGCAAGCGTGCCTGGCGGAGACGGTGGCGGGCGACAGTGCCGTGGCCCACGCGACGGCCTTTGCCGAAGCCATCGAGAAACTCGGCGGCCGCGAACGTCACGCCCAGCTGGAACGCGAACGCACCGTGGCCCTCGAACTGGAACGCATGGCGATGCAGATCGCCGACACGGGCGCCCTGTGCATGGATGTGGGCTACCAGTTAGGGCAGGTGGCCTGCGAAGCGCTGCGCACCATGACCATCAATACCACGCAGGCGTGGTGCGGCAACCGTTTCGGCAAGGGACTTGTACGCCCCCACGGCACCGACCATCCGCTGACGCCCGAAAAGGCGCGCATGATTCGGGCCAACGTGAGCAAGATAGCCCGCCGCTACGACGAAGTGCGCCGCGACATCGAATCGTCGCCCACGCTGCTGGCCCGGTTCGAACAGTGCGGCATCGTGCCGCGCGACGAGATGCTGCGCATCGGCGGCGTGGGGCAGGCGGCCCGGGCGAGCGGTGCGGCGCGCGATATCCGCGTTTCGCATCCGTGGGCCTCGTTCGCCAAATGCCTGCATCACGAAAGCGTGACGGAGACCCAGGGCGACGTGATGGCCCGGCTGGCGGTGCGCTGCCGCGAAGTGGCGCAGTCGGCCGGCCACATCGACCGGCTGCTGGAACTCTACGAACAGAAATACGCCGCGGGACCCACGCCCTGCCCGGCTCCCGACTACGAGGTGCCGCTGGCCCCGCTGTCGCTCTCGTACGGGCTGGTGGAGGGGTGGCGCGGCGAGACGTGCCACGTGCTGGTCACCGACGCCGAGGGCCGCATAGCCGCCGCCCGCATCAAGGACCCCAGCCTGCACAACTGGCTGGCCCTGGCGCTGGCCGTGCGCGGCGAAGGCATCTCCGACTTCCCGATTTGCAACAAGAGTTTCAACCTTTCGTACTGCGGACACGACCTGTAAACAAGTGAAAGTTGAAAGGTGAAAAGGGAAATGTTTTCATTCTGCATGACGACCGGACACTTTTCACCTTCGAC
>JAIDUZ010000002.1:0-5748 GCA_029059935.1 Alistipes sp. | reverse complement strand
GAAATGTTTTCATTCTGCATGACGACCGGACACTTTTCACCTTCGACTTTTAACCTTTCACCTTACCTAAAATGTTTTTCTCGAAAATACGCGTACTGCTGAGCCACGGCAAGCAATATATCCCCGACCTGGATGCGGTGGAGCTGACCGCCGAATTCCGGGGTCGCCCCGAGTTGACCGATACCGCCGACCGGACCGGTCTGGAACGGGCCGCGGCGCTCTGCCCGACGGGAGCCCTCGCGGCCGAACCTTTCACGCTCGACCTGGGGCGCTGCATCTTCTGCGGCGAATGCGCCCGCCGTGCGCCGCACAACATCCGCTTCACCAACGATTACCGCATAGGTTCGCCCACGCGCGAAGGGTTGGTGATGCGCCCCGGGCAGGGGCGCGTGGAGTTCGACCCGGCGGCCGTGCGGCCCGAAATCCGCGAATGCTTCGGCCGGGCGCTCCAGCTGCGCGAAGTGTCGGCCGGCGGCGATGGCTCGGTGGAGATGGAGCTGGGTGCCACGGGCAACGTCAACTTCGATCTGGGCCGCTTCGGCATAGGCTTCACGGCCTCGCCGCGCCATGCCGACGGCGTGGTCGTCTCGGGCCCCGTGACGGCCAACATGGCCGAAGCGCTCGAAATCTGCTATGAAGCCGTGGCGGAACCCAAGGTGGTGGTGGCCTGCGGCACCGACGCCTGCTCGGGCGGCCTGCTGGCCGGGAGCCGGGCCCTCGACCGCTCGTTCTTCGACCGCCACGAGGTCGACCTGTGGCTGCCGGGCGCCCCGACCCACCCGATGATTTTCATCGACGGCATCCGCACCCTGCTGGGGCACAAGAAACGCGAATAGACGCCATGCAACCGCTGCACACCATCTTCGTCTCGTTTTTCAAAATCGGGGCTTTTACGTTCGGAGGCGGATACGCCATGATTCCGCTGATCGAACGCGAGGTAATCGACCGCCATGCGTGGGTCGAACGCCGCGAATTCCTCGACCTGCTGACCCTGGCGCAGTCGGTGCCGGGACCCATAGCGGTGAACACGGCGGTCTTCGTGGGCTACCGCATGCGGGGGTTGCGCGGTGCGGCGGCGGCCCTGCTGGGCACGGTGCTGCCGTCGTTCGCAATCATCCTGCTGATAGCGCTCTTCTTTGCGGGGATACGGCAGAATCCGGTGGTCGACGCTGCGTTCAAGGGGATGCGCCCGGCCGTGGTGGCCCTTATCATCGGCCCCGTGGTCTCGCTGGCGCGCGGCATGCACCGGGCACTGTATGCGGTCATTGCGGCGGCGGCTTTGGTCATCTGGGGGCTGGGCTGGTCGCCCGTCTATGTGCTGGCCGGAGCCGCAGCGGCCGGAATCGTGTGGGAGTTGGCCGTCGCCCGTCGGAAAGGAGGTGCGGCATGATGCTTCTGTGGCAGCTGTTCGTCAGCTATCTGAAAATCGGATTCTTCGGATTCGGAGGCGGCTACGCCATGCTCTCGCTCATCCAGAACGAAGTGGTCGTGCAGCACGGCTGGATGACCAACGCCGAATTCGCCGACATCGTGGCCGTGTCGCAGATAACGCCGGGACCCATCGCCATCAACTCGGCGACCTACGTGGGCTACACCGTGGGCATGCAGCTGGGACATACGTGGTGCGGCATCCTGGGCTCGGTCATCGCCACGCTGGCCGTCTGTCTGCCGTCGCTGACGCTGATGCTGCTGGTGGCGCGCTTCTTCCTGCGGCTCAAGGACAACCGCCTGGTCGAGGGCGCCATGCGCGGCATGCGCCCCGTGGTCATCGGCATGATTGCCGCGGCGGCCCTGCTGCTGATTTTCCCTCACAGCGACGCCCCCGGCGACCGCAACTTCATCGACGGCTGGAGCTGGGCGCTCTTCGGCGCCGTGCTGGCCGGCTCGTGGCGCAAGGTCAACCCCATTCTGCTGATTTGTCTCTCGGCCGCGGCGGGGATAGCTATCTATTATGTGTTTTAGACGGTTTCGTACAAGGCCGCTTTTTGTTCCGGCAAAAAGCGGCTGAAAAACCTCTCCTCACGAACGTCTCCGCCTACTACGGACGAACTAACGCTACTCCGGGCGCCTAATCGCGGGTTTGCGAGCAAACCGGCCCCTGCGTTGACGCTTTTAGTCCGTCCTACGCTTAACGGCTACGACGTCGAGTGAGGATATTTTATTGATGTTCTGAACGAAGTGAAACCCGACGAAATTCCTTTCGCCTTTTACCTTTTCCTTTTCACCTCGCGAAGCGGTAGTAGGTGCCCAGCGGCAGCTGCTTGCCGGCGCGGTCGGTGAAACAGAGCTCGCCCCACTGCTCCTCGTGCGGAGCCCCGAACGCCTGCCGCACGGCCGTGCGGGCCAGGGTGGACGAAAGCCCCATGGAATAGAGGTTCAACACCAGAAAGGCCCCGGAGGGCTCCAGGAGCCGGGCGCAACATTCGAGCATCTCGCAGATGTTCTCCTCCAGAATCCATTTTTCGCCGTTGGCGCCGCGCCCGTAGGCCGGCGGGTCGAGGATGATGCCGTGGTAGCGATTGCCGCGCCGCACCTCGCGCTGCACGAACTTCAGGGCATCCTCAACAATCCAGCGCACGCCGTCGAGGCCGCTCCGCTCCATGTTCTCGCGCGCCCATGTGACGACCTGCTTCACCGAGTCGACATGCGTGGTCTCGGCTCCGGCGGCCCGGGCCGCCAGGGTGGCGCCGCCCGTATAGGCGAAGAGGTTGAGCACGCGGGGCGGCGTGCCGGCCGCCGTCTTCATGCGGCGGCAATTGTCGTAGATGAACTCCCAGTTGGCCGCCTGCTCGGGGAAGAGCCCCACATGCTTGAACGACGTGAGCCCCAGCCGCATGCGCAGCGTGGTGCCGCCCAGCGGATAATCGACCGTCCAGCGGTCGGGCACACCGGGACGCAGGCGCCACTCGCCCCGCTCGTCGCTGCGGGCGTCGCGCAGGAAGGCCGCATCGGCGCGCAGCCACTCGCTGTCGGGCAGTGACGGCCGCCAGATGGCCTGCGGCTCGGGACGCCGCGTGACGAAGCGGCCGAAACGTTCGAGTTTCTCGAAATTGCCCGTGTCGATGAGCTCGTAATCGTTGAAGAGAGGGGTCAGTTGTTCCTGCATGGATTGCTGTTTTTCGGAATTCGGCGGCTTCCCGCACTTGCGGCTCCATCTTGGGCGGCTGTGCCCGTGCAGCTCGAAGAGCTGCAAAATCGGCCGGCTGCTATTTCTTTTCGCATATCAGGTTCATCTCGCACCGCCGGCAGTCGAACTCCAGCCGGTAGCGCTGCGCACCGCGCTCGATGTAGAGGTCGCCGCGCAGCCGCGGATGCTCGCGCAGACATTCGCCTATCTCGCGGCGGATGCAGTAGGCGGAACGCATGACGCATTGCCCCTCGAACGACGCGGCCTGTTCGAGCGGCGGTTCGATATGCTTCACGCCGTGGTCGCGGTAGAACGCCTCGGCCAGGCGGTTGGCGACGTTCTCCTCGGCGGTGACGCTCTCGGCAGGGTAGCGCGCTGCGGGGTCTTCGGGCAGAATGCGGTGGGAACGGGGCAGTTCCGAACGGGCCTGCAACAATTTGCCGAACGCTTCGCGCCGCAATTCGGCCAGGAGCGACGCCGGCACGAACCACTGTTCGCCGCTGACCGTGGCCTGCTCCGCCCGGAAAATCGTGTCGCCGCTCCGGACTGCCTGCGAACGCACGGCGGCGGCGTTGGCCTCGGGATTGCGGGCCGGTTCGAGCCTCATGCTGCGCGACGCTTCGGCCCGGACGCCCTCGCAGTCGGTGCATGCGAACCGCACGCCTTCGGCCGAAAGCGCGACATGCACGGCGGCGGGAATCACGCGGCGGGTGCGGCTTGCGGCGAGCAGCTTGTTGAAGCGATGGTCGTAGTTGCGGAAAATCTCGGTGCCCGGCACGATGCCCTCCATGCGGTTGGGGACGATGCGGCCGCCCTCCGCGGCGTTGATGTTGGTGCCGACGAGCTCGCCGCCGCGCACGAAGCAGATGCCGTCGCCGGGCGCCAGGTCGGTCGCCCTTTCGAGGCGGAAGGCCCGTCCGTCGACCTGCGCGACGCGTCCGATGCGCTCGCCGATCGCTTTGGGCGTGTCGAACGAAGCGACGCCGGGACGCTTGCCGGAGAAGAAATATTCCGACTCGCCGCGTGTGAAACTTTTCGAGGGGTCGGGCGTGAAGTCGGGGATGCTTTCGCCGACCGACGAACGCCGCAGTGCGGGGCGGGCGGCCAACGCCTCGTCGACGGCCCGGCGGTAGGCGGCCACGACGTTGCGGATATAATTGGTGTCCTTGAGCCGGCCCTCGATTTTGAACGAGGAGACGCCGGCATCCAGGAGCTCGCCGATGCGGGCCGACAGATTCATGTCGCGCACGGAGAGCAGGTGCTTCGATTTGAGATAGGTGCGGCCTGCGCTGTCGGTCAGGTCCCACGGCAGACGGCAGGGCTGGCTGCACGCTCCGCGGTTGCCGCTCCGCTCGGACAACGACCGCGAGAGGAAGCACCGGCCGCTGAAACCCACGCAGACGGCCCCGTGGACGAAACATTCGACCTCGGCGTCAGTGGCGGCGCAGACGGCCCGGATTTCGTCGAGCGAGAGGGCCCGTTCGAGAATGACGCGGGCGAAACCGGCCCGGCCCAGAAAACGTGCCATGGCGGGCGTACGCACCGACACCTGCGTGGAGGCGTGCAACTCGACGGGCAGGTTCATGCGCCGCAGGGCCATGTCCTGCACGATGAGGGCGTCGACACCGGCGTCTATCAGTTCGCGGGCCTGCTGCTCGGCATCGGCCAACTCGCTGTCCCACAGCAACGTGTTGAGCGTGGCGTGGACCCGGGCGCCGTAGCGGTGGGCGTACTCGACCGTGCGGGCGATGTCGTCGATGCTGTTGCCGGCGGCCTGCCGCGCCCCGAAGCGCGCCCCGCCGATGTAGACGGCGTCGGCGCCGCAGTCGATGGCTGCGACGGCCGAGACATGGTCCTTGGCGGGAGCCAATAGTTCGACGGTTTTCACGAAAAAGAGGGTTTGCGGATTTCCAACCGCAAAAGTAAGATAAATTTCGGGAATATTCGGATGGCGCCCCCGTTCTTGATGCCCGGAAGAGCGGCGCGACAAGAAGAACGGGCGCTGCGTTCGTCGGTGGCCATGGCGTTGCGCCCCCCCCCTGCAATGACGGGGAGGAACAATGGATTCTTCGTCGCTGTGCTCTTCGGAATGACATAACGACCGCCCGGAACGAACCGCCGGGGAAGAAGCGGAGAATTTATGAAATTTTCAGCCTCGGGATATGCGCACTTGCCGAATTGTTTTGTAATTTTGCGATTCGAAAAACAACCATTCCGATCATGCTGACGATAAAGCAAATCCGCGACGACCGCGAAGACGCCGTGCGCCGCCTGGCCAAGAAAGGTGTCGACGCGGCGCCGGTCATCGAACGCATTCTTGCTTTGGACGACCGCCGCAAGGCCATTCAGGCCGAACTGGACGAGACGCTGGCCTCGCAGAACAAGGCCGCCAAAGAGATAGGCGCGCTGATGGGGCAGGGCCGTCGCGACGAAGCCGAAGAGCGCAAACGTTTCGTGGCGGACCTGAAAGAGAAATCGGCGCGGCTGCAAGCCGAATCGAAGGAGGTGCAGGACGAATTGCAGGCCCTCCTGGTGACGCTGCCCAACTTCCCGGCCGAGATCGTTCCGGAAGGCCGCACGGCCGAAGTTTATATTGTCTTGTAGATGTTGGAGATCTACAC
>JAIDUZ010000019.1 GCA_029059935.1 Alistipes sp. | reverse complement strand
GCCGATGTAGCTCAGTTGGCCAGAGCAGCTGATTTGTAATCAGCTGGTCGGGGGTTCGAATCCCTCCATCGGCTCCGGAAGCCGACGCGAGAAGGGGGCGGCCCCGGAGGAGCGAAGGGAACGAGCGATTCGGTTCCCGGATCGGCGGAGCAACGACCTCCCTCGGCGGAGGAAAATACGGGAAGTTACCAGAGCGGTCAAATGGGGCAGACTGTAAATCTGCTGGCGTACGCCTACGGTGGTTCGAATCCATCACTTCCCACTCAAGAAAACCGGTTGGAGTTGCAGAGTCTCCCGGAGCGGCCGAAAGGTCGCCGGACGGGAGAGACGGACTCCGATACGGTATATTTTTGCGGAAGTAGCTCAGTTGATAGAGCATCAGCCTTCCAAGCTGAGGGTCGCGAGTTTGAGCCTCGTCTTCCGCTCTGAATGCGACGGTGCGCGATGCCGACGGTCTCTGCGGGGGCAGAGGACAGCGGTGTTGCCGCCTGTGTTGCAAAAACGGAACCAGGAATAATTTTTACAATACTTCAAATACTTAATACTATGGCAAAAGAAAAATTCGACCGTTCGAAACCGCATGTGAACATCGGTACCATCGGTCACGTCGACCACGGTAAGACGACCCTTACCGCCGCTATCACGACCGTTCTGGCTAAGAAAGGTCTGTCGGAGCTCCGTTCGTTCGACTCGATCGACAACGCTCCCGAGGAGAAAGAGCGCGGTATCACGATCAACACCTCGCACGTCGAGTACCAGACGGCCAACCGTCACTACGCTCACGTGGACTGCCCGGGCCACGCCGACTATGTGAAGAACATGGTTACGGGTGCCGCTCAGATGGACGGTGCCATCCTGGTAGTAGCCGCTACGGACGGTCCGATGCCCCAGACCAACGAGCACGTGCTGCTCGCCCGTCAGGTGAACGTGCCGCGTATCGTCGTTTTCCTGAACAAGTGCGACATGGTGGACGATGCCGAGATGCTCGACCTGGTCGAGATGGAGGTTCGCGACCTGCTTTCGAAGTACGAGTACGACGGCGACAACGCCCCCATCATCCGCGGTTCGGCCCTCGGCGGTCTGAACGGCGAGGCTCAGTGGGAGGACAAGATCATGGAGCTCATGAACGCTGTCGACGAGTATATCCCCATCCCGCAGCGTGAGAACGAGAAGCCGTTCCTGATGCCTGTCGAGGACGTGTTCTCGATCACCGGCCGCGGTACCGTCGTAACGGGCCGTATCGAAACCGGTGTCATCCACGTGGGTGATCCCGTCGAGATCATCGGTCTGGAGGAGAAGACGCTGACTTCGACCTGCACCGGTGTCGAGATGTTCCGCAAGCTGCTCGACGAGGGCGAGGCCGGCGACAACGTAGGTCTGCTGCTCCGCGGTATCGACAAGAAGGAGGTTAAGCGCGGTATGGTAGTCGCCAAGCCGGGTTCGATCACTCCGCACACCGAGTTCGAGGCCGAGGTCTACATCCTGAAGAAGGAGGAGGGCGGCCGTCACACGCCGTTCCACAACAACTACCGTCCCCAGTTCTACCTGCGTACGATGGACGTAACGGGTGAGGTTCACCTGCCCGCCGGTGTCGACATGGTCATGCCCGGCGACCACGTGACCATCAACGTGAAGCTGATCTACCCGGTAGCATTGAACGAGGGTCTGCGTTTCGCAATCCGCGAGGGCGGCCGTACGGTAGGTGCCGGTCAGATTCTGAAGATCGTGAAGTAATTCACACCTATATCCCCGGGGCGGCGCAAAACCGCCGCCCCATCTTAGGAGCATAGTTCAAGGGTAGAATAGCGGTCTCCAAAACCGTTGATGGGAGTTCGAATCTCTCTGCTCCTGCCAAAGAATAAAGAAGGAAGTTATGTTCAACTACTTTAAGGAATCCTACAACGAGCTTGTTAACAAGGTGACGTGGCCCACGTTCCAGCAGCTCCAGAGTTCTACGGTGGTCGTGATGGTGGCGTCGGTCATCTTCGCGCTCGTCGTTTTGGCTATGGACCTCTCGTTCGAAAATATCATGGGCGCCATCTACAAGACGTTGGGCAATCTCGGCCGCTAAAACTCCGGTTGCAAGATGAGCGAGATTCAGAAACAATGGTACGTTGTCCGTGCGATCGGCGGTAAGGAAAACAAGGTCAAGGAGTATCTTGAGGCCGAAATCCGCCACAGCCATCTGGAGGATTACATCTCCCAGGTGCTGATTCCGACCGAGAAGGTCTACACGATACGCAACGGCAAGAAGGTCTCCAAGGAGAAAGTTTCCTATCCGGGCTACGTCCTGGTGGAGGCCGCATTCGTAGGTCAGATCCCTATTTTGATTCGTAATACTCCCAATGTGCTGGGATTCCTCGGCGACACGAAGGAAGACAGCCGCTCGATGCACGCAACGCCTCTCCGTCCACAGGAGGTGGCACGCATCCTGGGCCGTGTCGACGAGATGAACGCCATGGAGGAGGAAAACGAAATACCGTTCTTCGTCGGCGAGACCGTCAAGGTCACCGATGGCCCTTTCTCAAGCTTCCAGGGTACCATCGAGGCCGTCGACAACGAGCGCAAGAAACTCACGGTATCGGTGAAGATATTCGGGCGCAAGACTCCTATGGAGTTGAGTTTCACACAAGTAGAAAAAGAATAATAAACCTTAAGGAAAACTATGGCAAAAGAGGTTGCTGCATTTATCAAATTGCAGATCAAAGGCGGTGCCGCCAATCCTTCGCCCCCGGTTGGTCCCGCATTGGGCTCAAAGGGAGTCAATATCATGGACTTCTGCAAGCAGTTCAATGCACGTACGCAGGACAAGGCGGGAAAGGTTCTTCCGGTCATCATCACGGTTTACAGCGACAAGTCGTTCGACTTCGTTGTAAAGCAGCCGCCCGTAGCCGTTCAGCTCAAGGAAGCAGCCAAGGTGCAGAAAGGTTCCGCCCAGCCCAACCGCGACAAGGTCGGTCAGGTGACGTGGGAGCAGGTTCGCACCATTGCTCAGGACAAGATGCCTGACATGAACTGCTTCACGCTGGAGTCCGCTATGCGCATGGTAGCCGGTACGGCCCGCAGCATGGGTATCAATGTTGTCGGTGAATTTCCTAACATGTAATCGAAGAAGATGAGTAAGTTGACAAAAAATCAAAAGGTCGCCTACGCGAAAGTGGAGGCCGACAAGGCCTACAAACTTTCGGAGGCCGCCGCTCTTCTGAAAGAGATTACGTTCACGAAATTCGACGCTTCGGTCGATATCGACGTGCGTCTGGGCGTCGACCCCCGCAAGGCCAACCAGATGGTCCGCGGTGTCGTCACCCTGCCTCACGGTACGGGCAAGCAGGTCCGCGTGCTGGTGCTCTGCACTCCCGAGAAGGAGGCCGAGGCTCAGGCTGCCGGTGCCGATTACGTAGGCCTGGACGAATACGTCGACAAGATCAAGTCCGGCTGGACGGATGTTGACGTAATCATCTGCACCCCCAACGTGATGGGCAAGGTCGGTGCGCTGGGTCGCATCCTGGGTCCCCGCGGCCTGATGCCGAACCCCAAGACCGGTACGGTGACCATGGAGGTCGGCAAGGCCGTTACGGAGGTGAAATCGGGTAAGATCGACTTCAAGGTCGACAAGTTCGGTATCATCCACACTTCGGTGGGCAAGATTTCGTTCTCGGCCGAGCAGATTGCGGACAACGCGAAGGAAGTGCTGGGCATGATCATGAAGTTGAAGCCGGCTGCCGCCAAGGGTTCGTATGTGAAGAGCATCTATCTCTCGACCACGATGAGCCCCGGTCTGCAGATCGATTCCAAATCAGTTGAAACCAAATAAGAAGGAGGACACAAGAGATGACTAAGGAAGAAAAACTGGTTGTTATTGACAGCCTCGCCGAGCAGCTCCAGGCTTATCCTCACTTCTATATCACCGACATCGAGGCCTTGAACGCCGAGCAGACCGCTTCGCTGCGCCGCAAGTGCTTCGAGAAGGAGGTCAAGTTGGTCGTGGTGAAGAACACCCTGCTGACCAAGGCCCTCGAAAAGGTGGAGAAGGCCGACGCTGAACTGGTGAAAGTACTGGAGGGTCCCACCTCGATCATGTTCGCCCATGTGGCCAAGGCTCCCGCTACCCTGATCAAGGAGTTCCGCAAGGAGTCGGACAAACCCGTTCTGAAGGCGGCTTACGCCGAGGGTTGCGTCTATGTCGGCGACAACCAGATCGAGGCACTCTGCAACATCAAGTCGAAGGAAGAACTCATCGGCGACATCATTTCGCTGCTGCAGTCTCCGGCGAAGAATGTTATCTCTGCATTGCAGGCCAATGCAGGTCAGAAGATTGCGGGTATCGTGAAGACGCTCGAATCGCGAAACAACTAATCACAACAAGTAAAAAACAAAATCTAATACGCTTACAACTATGGCAGACGTAAAGAAACTTGCTGAAGAACTGGTAAACCTGAAAGTTACCGAGGTAAACGAACTCGCACAGATCCTCAAGGAGGAGTACGGCATCGAGCCCGCTGCTGCCGCTGTTGCCGTTGCAGCTCCCGCTGCCGGCGCCGGTGAGGCCGCTGCTGCCGAGAAGTCGACGTTCGACGTGATCTTGAAGAGCGGCGGCCAGGCCAAGCTCCAGGTAATCAAGGTCGTGAAGGACCTCGCAGGTCTTTCGCTGGGTGACGCCAAGGCTCTCGTAGACGGTGCTCCCAAGGCTGTGAAAGAGGGTGTTTCCAAGGAGGAGGCCGAGCAGATCAAGGCCCAGCTCGAGGAGGCAGGTGCTGAAGTTGAGCTTAAGTAGCTTTGCTGCTTAAGATTCACACAAGATGAATCCAGGTATAGGGCTTACCGGCGTGTAGGCTCTATGCCTTTTCTTGGTCTAAAGATCGGAAGTGCCGTTTTGTGCTGTGTCCGGTCTGAGGAGAAGATGCTCCCGGGGCGTTTCGTGATGCCTGCATACGGGGGCATCGGCGGGATTGGGTAGACCCTCCTGCCGCAGCGGAGGAAAGAGGGTGGCGACATGCCGTACGGCGGGCCGGTGCGAAAATCGCAAATCGCGGTTTCGGCCGAATGCCAGAAGACGGGTGCCGGCGCAGCGCTTGTTTCCGCAGCCCTGTGAAAGTTTGTTTTTCGGAAGTCCGTTCCGGCTCCGATTTACGCTTCAACTAATTTGGATTTACGATGTCCACAGCTAAAACACAACAAAGAATCAGCTTCTCGACAGTCAGGAACCGGGTGCCTTATCCGGATCTGCTGGAAGTGCAGCTCAAATCATTCCGGGATTTTTTCCAGATGGACACCACGGCCGAGAACCGCAAGAACGAAGGCCTCTACAAGGTGTTTCAGGAGAATTTTCCCATCACGGACACCCGGAACAACTTCGTTCTGGAATTCATCGACTACTACATCGACCCGCCGCGTTATTCGATCGAGGAGTGCCTGGAACGCGGACTTACGTATAGTGTTCCGCTGAAAGCCAAGTTGAAACTCTATTGCACGGACGACGAACACGAGGATTTCGGCGTCGTGGTGCAGGACGTCTATTTCGGGACGATTCCCTATATGACCGAACGGGGTACGTTCGTCATCAACGGTGCGGAGCGTGTCATCGTATCCCAGTTGCATCGTTCGCCGGGTGTTTTCTTCGGCCAGAGCATGCACACCAACGGAACCAAACTCTACTCGGCGCGTATCATTCCTTTCAAGGGTTCGTGGATCGAGTTTGCGACGGACATCAACAACGTGATGTATGCTTACATCGACCGTAAGAAGAAGTTGCCCGTCACCACGCTGCTGCGTGCCATCGGTTACGAGGCCGACCAGCAGATTCTGGAGATTTTCGACCTGGCCGACGAGGTCAAGGTCTCGAAAGCCAACCTCAAGAAGGCCGTAGGCCGCAAGCTCGCCGCACGCGTACTCTCGACCTGGGTCGAGGACTTCGTGGACGAGGATACGGGCGAGGTGGTCTCTATCGAGCGCAACAACGTCATCGTCGACCGCGAGACGGTGCTGGCGGAAGAACATATCGACGAAATCATCGAGAGCGGCGCCAAGACCATCCTGCTGCACAAGGAGAACCAGTCGGGCATCGACTTCTCGATTATTTACAATACCTTGCAGAAAGACCCCTGCAACTCCGAAAAGGAGGCTGTCGTCTACATCTACCGGCAGCTGCGCGCTTCGGAGCCGCCCGATGAGGCGACGGCGCGCGACGTCATCGAGAAGCTCTTCTTCTCGGACAAGCGTTACGACCTGGGCGACGTGGGCCGTTACCGCATCAACAAGAAGCTGAACCTCGACATCAACCCGGAGGTTCGCACGTTGACGCGCGAGGACATCATCGCCATCATCAAATACCTGATCCAGCTCATCAACTCCAAGGCTGACGTCGACGACATCGACCACTTGTCGAACCGCCGCGTCCGTACCGTGGGCGAGCAGCTGTCGAACCAGTTCTCGGTAGGTTTCGTGCGCATGGCGCGTACGATTCGCGAGCGCATGAACGTGCGCGACAACGAGGTGTTCACGCCGGTGGACCTGATCAACGCCAAGACCTTGTCGTCGGTCATCAATTCGTTCTTCGGCACCTCGCAGCTCTCGCAGTTCATGGACCAGATCAACCCGCTGGCCGAAATCACGCACAAGCGCCGTCTGTCGGCCCTCGGTCCCGGCGGTCTGTCGCGCGACCGCGCCGGTTTCGAGGTGCGAGACGTGCACTATACGCACTACGGCCGTCTCTGCCCCATCGAGTCGCCGGAAGGTCCCAACATCGGTCTGATTTCGTCGCTGTGCGTCTATGCCAAGATTTCGCCCATGGGCTTCATCGAGACGCCCTACCGCTCGGTCGAAAACGGCAAAATCGACATGGACAACTCCCACATCCGCTACTATTCGGCCGAAGAGGAGGAGGGCAAAATCGTGGCCCAGTCGAATATTCCTATCGACGACAAGGGCAACTTCCTTCAGCCCGACCGCATCAAGGCGCGTCAGGGAGCCGACTTCCCCGTGGTGACGGCCAAGGAGGTGAACCTCATGGACGTGGCCCCGAACCAGATAGCATCGATTGCTGCCAGTCTGATTCCGTTCCTGGAGCACGACGACGCCAACCGTGCGCTGATGGGTTCGAACATGATGCGCCAGGCCGTGCCCCTGGTGACTTCGGAGGCTCCTATCGTCGGCACGGGCATCGAGAAGGAGATGATTTCCGACAGCCGCATCCAAATCGTGGCCGAGGGCGACGGCGAGGTGGTTTTTGCCGACGCGACCAAGATTCAGATCAAGTACGAGCGGACCGAGGACGAGATTCTCGCGTCGTTCGCCCCCGAGGTGACGACCTACGAGCTGCCGCGTTACCGCCGTACCAACCAGAATACTTCCGTCACGTTGAAGCCTACCGTGCTGACGGGCGACAAGGTGAAGAAGGGACAGATCATCACCGAGGGTTACTCGACCGAGCGCGGCGAGCTGGCTTTGGGCCGCAACCTCAAGGTGGCGTTCATGCCCTGGAAGGGTTACAACTTCGAGGATGCCATCGTGATTTCGGAGCGTATCCAGCGTGAGGACATCTTCACGTCGGTGCACGTCGACGAATACATCATGGAGGTGCGCGACACCAAGCGCGGTGTCGAGGAACTCACCTCGGACATCCCCAACGTCTCGGAAGACGCCACGAAGGACCTCGACGCCAACGGTATCATCCGTGTGGGAGCCAATGTCCACCCGGGCGACATCCTTATCGGCAAGATTACGCCGAAGGGCGAGAGCGACCCGTCGCCCGAGGAGAAACTCCTCCGCGCCATCTTCGGCGACAAGGCCGGCGACGTGAAGGACGCTTCGCTCAAGGCGCAGCCTTCGCTGCACGGTGTCGTCATCGGCACCACGCTTTACAGCCGCGCCAGCAAGGACAACAAGAAGGGCAAGAGCGCCGAGAAAGCGCAGCTGGACAAGTTCGACGAGCAGTTCGCGACCCAAATCGCCGAGCTGACGAAGCGTCTGACCGGCAAGCTGTGGTCGCTGCTCCAGGGCAAGACGACGACGGGCATCACCGATTATTTCGGTGTCGAACTCTACCCGGCCGGTACGAAGTTCACGCTCAAGATGCTGGAGGAGATTGCCCGCAAGACGACCGACGACAAGACGGGCGTGGTATCGGGCTACCTGAACCTCGGTGCATGCAAGTGGACGGGCGACGCCCGCATCGACGCACTGATCGAGGCCACGGTGAACAACTACTCCATCGAGTGGAAGAAGGCCGACGCCGCCATCAAGCGTGAGAAGTACAACTTCACCAACGGCGACGAACTGCCGCAGACCGGCGTCATCCAGATGGCCAAGGTCTACATCGCCAAGAAGCGCAAGCTCAAGGTGGGCGACAAGATGGCCGGCCGCCACGGTAACAAGGGTATCGTGGCCAAGGTCGTGCGCGACGAGGACATGCCGTTCCT
>JAIDUZ010000018.1 GCA_029059935.1 Alistipes sp. | reverse complement strand
ATGAACGTTTCCTTTGAGCCGAGATGCAGAGCCGAACTTGTTCAGGCTATGCCAAGGCGGAGGAAACCTGCATGAAATGAACGTTTTTTGCAGTAGCTTGAGTCAAAACCGAAAACCATGAAAAAGATAGGCATCGCCTGCGACCATGCGGGCTACGAAATGAAAGAATTCCTGGTGGGCTATCTCGATGCCCGGGGCTACGAAGTGCTGGACTTCGGCACCCACTCGCCCGAAAGCGTCGACTATGCCGATTTCGCCCATCCGTTGGCCGAGGCGATAGAAGCCGGGGAGCTGGAGTGCGGCGTAGGGCTCTGCGGCTCGGGCGAAGGGATGGCCATGACGCTCAACAAGCATCGGGGCATTCGGGCCGGTCTGTGCTGGAACGCCGACGTGGCGACCTTGATTCGTCAGCACAACGACGCCAACGTCATCGTGTTCCCGGCGCGTTTCATCACGAACGACGAAGCCGTGGCGATGCTCGATGCGTTTCTCGATACGCCGTTCGAGGGCGGACGCCACCAGCGCCGCGTGGAGAAGATGGCATGCAGGTAGAACATGCCCCGGAATTCAGGATTAAGCCCTCTTGGAGGGCTTTTTTTGTGTTGGGACGATGACTTCGAAGCGGGGCCGCGTGCCCCGCAGGCTACTGCCCGCCTCGTCATGCTGAGACAAAGCCGAAGAATCTGTTTTTTTTGCTGTTATAGATTCTTTGTCGCTGTGCTCCTCAGAATGACCATCCCTTTAGTCCCTAATAAATTCCGCCCCGATGTTGGAGCCATAGCGGAGGTATGAACCCGGATTCGGCATGATGAAAAGCAGTTCGCAGATGCTTGGACGCAGCGCACGGAGAAACCTACGGAACGGTAGTACCCGAGCACCGGGTGCACGCGACCCGCGTCGAAACAGACACGCCCCCCGTAGTGATTGACCGAAACATAGGATGAAGACGACCAGCAGTCGCCCTCGATGCCGACGGTGCCCAAGGATCCCGTCGTCCAGTGACGGTAGCCCGCAGCAGGGCGCTCATTAGCAATCGCTGGTTTGAATGCTGCAGAGAAGGCTCGGCAAATGAATAATTAATAATGGATAGTGAATAATCAGGTTGTTCGCCCGGGCCGGCTGCGGGGGTCGCGCTTTTAGCGCGAACCGGCCCCGGGCGCAAGGTTTGCAACCTTGGCATCAGCTCTTTTGTGTCAAAGAGTCGGGCGCAGCCTGCGGGGCACGCCGTGCGGGCCTCCGCTGCGGGAGGCTGCGGGAGGCCCGCACCGTTAAGAACGGGGCTTTATTATAGATTCTTCGCTTCGCTCAGAATGACAGAACAAACTGCGGCCCGTACAGTTCTTCGAGCCGCCCATGCAGAAAAGGATTAATTACCCATTATTAACTATTCATTGATAGCCGGCTCTGCGGCAGACTGGAATGAACAGCCGGCGAGAGCGTTGAAAGCTCTCGCCGGCGGATTGCTGAATCTGCCAACCTCTCCGACAGAAGCCGTGGCCGCCGTCGCTCCGGGTTGCAAAACTGCTCGTATGACACGTGAAAAGCCCTTCCCGGGTTCTCACAGGTCCGCATGGTCGTAAATCAGTTCGAAGTCGTCGAGCCACATGCGACTTTGGGTCGAGCCCGTGAAGTAGTCGCCGTATTTGCTCGCCGAGCAGACAATCATCATGTGGGTCGGCACCCGTTCCGTGTCGCGCCATTCGATTTCGATGGTGAACTCGCGCCAGTCGCTCGTCGTCTCCGTAAGGGCCAGTTCGCCGTATCCCACCACATCCTTGCCGTTCTTGTTGAAGAAGGTCTTCACATCTTTGGTGCGAATCTGTATCGGCGACTCTTCCGTGCCGTTGTATTCTTCCGGGGTCCAGGTGCCCAGGGCTATGTAAATCGTCCCTTCGTCCATGTCGCCGACTTTCAGGTCGGAGCCCGCAGGTACGGAGCCTATCTTGTCTATCGCCCCCTGGGAGTATTTCACCCAGCCGCGCAGGGCCAGGGGATGCGTGGCGAACTTGCGGCCGAAATTGATGACGCCGTTCGTGCCTTCCGTGGCGGCATATTCGCCCACGAAGATGTTACCCGCCGCAAATTTGCCGATTCCAGCCACCGACGCGAAGGTCGATTCCAGATAGGCCGCCGTGATGCCCGGCGAGCCCGGACGGGGCAGGGGCACCCCTTCGCAAATGGTCTTTTTCACCGTCGAGGAGCCTTTGTTGCCGCTGTCCCAGAAGGGTTGCGCACCTTCGGCATAGGGATAGACTATGCTGCTGGACTTGCTCCACTCTTCGAATCCGCTGTTGGGCAGCGGCAGGGCCGCTTCGGTGGTGAAGGTCTCCACGGCCGAAAGGTCGTCGTTGGAGTAGGCCACCGCTTCGTAGGCGGTTTCGGGCCGGAGTCCGCGCACCTGGGCCACGAACGAGCCGCCGTCGACCGCTACGCTCTCTTCCGGCACTTCGGTCCACTCTTCCGCGCCCGCTTCCCGGTAGCGGAATCCCAGTTTCGTGCCGCTCAGACCGTCGGCCCGCAGCCACGCCGAGTGGGTCCAGGGCGATATGCTCGCAAACATCACCTTCACGTCGGTGTATTCCACGCTCAGGTGCCAGTCTTCGCTGCGTCCATGGTAGATTACGGTTATGCGGGGGTCGGCGTTCGAGAAGTTCAGTTGACCGAGGTTCGTTTCGTCCAGCTCCGCACCGTCGATGTAGGTCATCTTCGTGATGTCGCGGGGCCCCAGTTTCAGCGCCGTCACCCGCACCTGCGACAGGTCTTCGAACCCCACGTATACCTTGGCCGTGCGGTCCACCAAATTCCACTCCGTGGCACCCACCTGCCCCTCCACCGTGAATACGCGCGGGATGTCCTGCTGCGCTTCGATGGTCCAGGGATAGTCCTGATAGATCGAAAGCGTCACATAGAGCGGCGTCGTAAGGTCATGACACCCCACGATGGCCTGCGACACCGAGGCTTCGTCGGTGATGGTGCATTCCGTGATTTCCACCGCTTCTATGTCGGTCGTCTCTTCCAGCGGCAGGGTCACCTTGCGCGCCGCAGGGTCGATTGTCGGGTCTCCTGCGAGCCCCTCCGCCGCAATGCTCTTCACCGAGCACTCCACCACAGGGTAGGGAACGTCGTTTTCGATACACCCGGCCGATGCCAGGGTCAGTATGCAGAACCACAGTCGTTTCATCGTCGTCTCTTTGAAGCTATGGCGCGAGCGTCGCCCGTCGCGGGTTTTCGGTTGCCAACCGCCCCTGCAAGGTTACGTCCTCTCGCCTTTTTTCTTGTTCCACAGATGCACCGTCATGCCTATCTTTATGTCTATCAGGTTCAGACGGAAATTCATCTTCGAATAGTTGCGCGTGCCGAGTTGTTCGCCCGCTTCGTTGTATTGTTTGATGTGGGTGTACTTGAATCCGCCCAGTCCGAACGAGAGCGTGGCGCAGACGTTCGGGAATGCGTAGACCGCCACGCCCGGGTTGAACCACACCTTCACCGTCGTGTTTTCCGACGAGGTGTATTTGTGGCTCTCGCCCGCTTCGTAGGCGAATGTGTTTTCGCCCGTCGAGAACGAAACTTCGAATTCGCCGAAGGCTCCGAAACGGCCTTTTTCGTCCAGCGGAACATAGGAGCGGTGGAAGATTCCGAACGAGAAGCGGTCGCTCGCCAGGTCCAGCCACGGAATGTCTATCTCCAGGTCGTTCTGTTCTCCGAGGTTGATGCCCAGCGAGTTGAGCTTGCCCGCAAGGTGGGTGTAGCCGAAGCGCACGCCGATGCAGCGGTTGTCTCTGTAGAAGTAGCCCACGAACGGATTGACCGTCGTTATGTTGCCGCTCAGGTTGATGTTCTCGAATACCGGGAACATGTCGGCATCGTCGGTCGAAAGGGTGCCGTAGGAGAGGGTCAGGCCGCACATCGTCTCACCTTTGAATACGAGGCGGTTCTTGTTGATTTCGCGGTCTATTCGGCGGCTCGTCGGCAGGAAGCGGCGTTTGAGGCGCATGCCCCGCGGACTCACCGGTTCCGCTCCGACGTTCATCTCCGCGGCCGCTTCCGTCTCCGCAGGTTCTTCCGCCCCCGCAGATGCGGTCCGGTCGCCGGCAGGTTCTTCGGATTCTCCGGCTTCGGTTCGCGCAGCGTCCGAGTTCAAGACAACTTCCTGCTCCGGTGCAACTTCCGGTGCCGAAACAACTTCCGAGTCCGATGCAACTTCCGGCTCCAGTACAAGTTCCGAACCCGATGCGGGCTCCGTTTTTTTCTCTCCGGCAGCCGGTCCGGCTGCGGTTTCCGCCGCGGGTTCTCCGGCCGGCACAGCGTTCTCCGCCGGGGCGGTCCGGAGCGGTTCCGCCGCTTCCGTCCGAAACCGGGCGACCGTCAGCAGCAGGGTCAGCAGTATGATATGCGGGATTCTGATTTTCATCGTGCGCGTCGGGTCAGAGGTGGAACGATACGCCCAGTCCGATGGAGAGGGGGTTGATGCGGAAGTTCATGTTGCTGGAGCGGATGTCGGCGTTCTCCACCTGGTTCTTGGTCTGGTGCGAGTGGGTGTAGCTGATGCCCATCACGCCGATGTTCACTTCGATGGCCATGGTGTTGGTGGCGAAAGCTATCAGTCCCGGCGATACGCCCAGCGCCACGGAGGTGCCCGTTTCGTAGGTGCCGCGGATGGGGGTGTCGGCCGCAAATTTGGTCTGATGGCCGCCGAAGCTCAGCGACATTTCGTTGAACAGCGCGAAGCGTTTGTTGCGTCCCAGCGGGATGTATTGGCGCCAGAAGAGCGCCGCCGAGTAGCTGTGCTTGAGCGAATAGTAGTAGTCGGCCGCTATGTGCGTGCCCGATTCTTCGTCGCCCAGGTTCAGTTCGCCGCCCTCCACGCGCAGCAGCGTGCGCGAGTAGATGAAACGCAGGCCCACGGCCGAGTTGTCGCGCAGGGCATAGCCTATCATGGGCGTCACCTTGAAGGTGTATCCGTCGCTCTCTATCCCTTCGATGATGCAGAACGTGTAGTTGTCGTTCGTGTGGGTCGAATAGGAGGCCGAGCCGCCGAATATCCATTGTCCGGCCGGTACGAATACGTGTTTGATGTCCACCAGTCCGCGTTGCGCACGCAGGGCGTTGATGGTCGGGGCGGTGTCCGTCGTGTCGGCCAGCGACGGCGGCGCGTCCTGCGCGGCCGAAAGGTTTGCGCAGGCCAGCGCAGCGGCGGTCAGTATGGCGTAGCGGAGAATTCGCATGCGTCTTCGGGGGTTAGTAGACGATTTCCAGGTCGTCGAGATACATCACACTGGCGGTTGAGCCCGTGAAATAGTCGCCGTATTTGCTCGCCGAGGCTATCAGCAGCAGGTAGGCGGGTTTCTCGCCTTCGTATTCCGGGTAGTATTCCACGTCGACCTCTATCTGTTTCCACTCCGTCTGTTGGTAGGAGTTGTCTTTTTCCCACACGGCGGCGCCTATCACATGGCCTTCGGCATCGTTGGTGTTGCTGCCGCTGCCCGCTACGTAGTCCGAGCAGTATTGTATCGTGCGGTCCGTCGAGGCGAAGAACGTGCCCGAGTCGGCCGTGTTCGTCACATGGGGTCCCGTCGTCGCACAGAGACAGAGATAGACCGTCGAGATGTCCGAGTCGCCCTTGTTCTTGCCGCTGGCGCTGGCAGCATTGTCTATCGTGCCCGTATTGCCTTTGTACCAGAAGCGCAGTTTCTTCGGACGGTAGGTGAAATCGAACGCCTTGCTGAATCCGATCACGCCGTTCGTTCCGTTCGTGGTGAGGTATTCGCCCACAAAAAGGTTGCCCGCCGCAAATTTGCCTATCGAGCCCAGACCCACGAATTGCGATTGCAGCTTGGCCGCCGTCCTGCCGGCCGAGCCCGGACGCGGGTCGTCGACGTTGGTCGTGACGTTCTTATTCATCTTCTGCGAACCTCGGTTACCCGTATCCCACCATTGGTCGATAGTCGAGGCGCTGGGGATCAAAGCATTTTCGAGCCCAATCGACCATTGTTCGAAGTCCGAGTTGGGTATCTGCGTACCGTCGCCCATGGTCGTGCGGGCAATGCCGTTCACCGGTTCCTCGCCGAAGAGCAGCTGATATTCGTAGGCCGTGTTGGCATGGATGTCCGCTACGTCGGCTGCGTATTTCCCGCCGTCGGCCGGCGCCGCTTCCGCCACCGTCCACTCCGTCGTGCCGGCCCGGCGGTAGCGTATCTTCACATCGTGGGCCGATGCCGCGTCGTGCACCAGAGCTTCCAGACGGCCCCGGGCATTCCAGCCGTCGGTCGAGGTCAGGGCATAGGCCCCCTGGAGCATCCGCACCTTCGTCTCTTTCGTGCTCTCGCCATCGTCCGCGTCGGTCGCCGTGAAGGTCACGGTGTGTTCGCCCGCAGGCAGCAGCGCAAAGAAGGCTTCGCCGAGCGTCAGCCGCATCTCCGTCGGATTGGCATATTCGAGCGCAATGCCGTTCGCATCCGCCGCATAGTTCCCCGTCGCCGGAATCGTAAACACCTCGCCGGCCGCCCCTACGGCGATGGTCGCCATGTCGGCAATGGAGGTGATGCGGTAGCTCCGCGTGCCTGTCAGATATTCTTGCGTCTCGGTCAGGTCGAACCCGTCGCCCGCAATCTGCGGAACGGGCACGAAGACAATCGGGTCGTCCACTTCGTCGGGGTTCTCGTCCAGCGTGAGGACGAAGTCCAGCGCGCCGCCCAGGTCGGCAGAATATTTCAGCTTCAGTTCGTAGCGTACGCCCGGTTCCGGCGTCAGTTCCTTGGCGCCGGTCTTTTCCAGTTCCAGGGGTTGGCCGTTTTTCTCACCCTTGCCGCGGAATATCCAGTTCAGCGTTGTGGGTTCCGCCGGCAGCATGAAGTAACCCGTCGCATTCCCGTCATAGGTCAGCCGGGGCGCCCGGGTGTTCGCCGGGTCACCGAACACCACTTCCGTGGAGTAGCTCTCCTTGAACGTGGCCGCCACCGTCGCGTCGTAGGCCACCTTCACCATCGTGTTCACGATGCGGCACTCCACTTCCACCATCGTCGTGCGGCCGTCCGCAATCGCGAAGTCCGTTTCGCCCACGTAGGTCGGTTCCTTGAAGGTCGCTTCGGCCTTGCTGCCCGCTTCCACCGCTATCGTATAGTCGCCGGCCAGCAGCCACAGCGACTCCGGCAGTTCCGAGCGTTTGTCGTAGCGGCGTATCAGCTCCCGCCCCTCTTCCGTCTTCTTGTAGATACGGATGGTGCAGCGGTTCCACGGATAGGCTTCTTCTTCGGGTCCTTCCGCACGGCTCTGCGGCGCCGCTATCGCGAACGTCGCGGCGCCTCCCTTTCCGGCGGGGTTCTCCGCAGGATCGTCCGTGCAGGCCACGGCCAGCAGGGCCGCTGCCGCCAGCAGGATATGTCGTGCCAGTCGTTTCATGTTGTCAGTCTACGTGTACCATTACCTTTTCGGCCGTTTCGACGCCGGTGGCGTCCACCACCGTCATTTCGAAGTCCGTGTCGCCGGGGAACGTGCCCATCAGCTCCATGAAGCTCGTGATGTCGAACGAGAGCGAGGCCTTGCCCGCCACATCGGCACCTACCGGGAATCCCAGTCCTTCCAGCTTCTCGCTGAGCCCTGCCTCCGTGGCTTCGGGGTCGGCAAGGTCGAATTCCGACGGCACTATGCCGTCCAGGTCGAGGGCGCCGGATATGGCCACCTTCAGCGACTTCACGCCTTGCGAGGCCGTGATTCTTATCTGCACCGACCCCGGTTCCTGCAGTTCTGAGGTGTTGTAGCGCTGCGTGATGTCGTGGCCCACCCACACGATGCGCGGGTCGGGGCCTCCGGACGACATTTCGACGGCCAGCGTATGGGTGCTCTTGCGGCCTGCTTCGTCGGCAATGGTCATGGCGAAGGCGTGCGTGCCTTCGTAGTCGCTCAGAATCTTCATCAGCACGTCCAGCGGGAACGTGCGTTCGGTCACCGCCAGATTCTTGGCCGGGAAACCCCACGAGCGCAGCGCTGTGAGCGCCAGCCCCTGCACCGTGAACATGTCTTTGGGCTCGGTCAGCTCCTTGGCGTCGAGCAGGGTGCGGAACTCCGCGTTGTCGGTGGTTATGTCGATGACCAGCGAAGCCATCGGCGCCTTGGTCGTGATAGTGAAGTCGCACGGTTCGTTGAAGTAGCCGTTCTCATCGTAGTTGTCGGGCGTAAGTTTCAGCACTTCGTCCAACGAGTGGCCCGGCCACTCCAGCTTCGGAGCATCGGGGTCGTTTTCGTCCGGTATGCGTTCTTCGCAGAAAGTCGCCAGGGTCCGCGTGTCGACCACCACTTCTTCATTGTAGACCAAGGTCTCGATTTCGGCGCTTATCACCACGCTGCCGTCTTCGGCATGCTGGAGACCCACCGTTATCCTGCGCCATTCGCCCGCCTTGGCATCTTCGGCCACGGTCAGCGGCTGTTCGTTGATTTGTTTGCCGTTGAACGTCGTGGTCAGATAGAGCACCAGCGGGTTCTTCTGGCCGGCCATCGGTTTCAGGAAGCCCGCCAGCGCCGGTTCGCGGCCTTCGAACGTCAGGGCGTTCGCGTCGCTCAGCACCAGCCGCGCCGTCGTGTTTTCGCTCATCGTCGCTATGAGCGTGTCCTTGTAGGCTACGGTCACCTTCACCGACAGCAGGCGGCACGTCACGTCGGTCAGCGACGTCACGTTGCCTTTCGTGATGGCGAACTTCGCATTCGCTCCGTAGGTCGGCGTGCCTTCTTCGCCGTCCCAGGCGGCATCCTTGGTGTCTCCCGAGCTCACCGAGAGGGTGTAGCTGCCCACCGGCAGTTCGATTTGCTGCGGACGGTCGGCATAGGCGAACGACTTCACCGCGTTGCCGTTCTTGTCGGTCACTTCCACCGGCCGGCCCGCAGCGTCGAGTATCTCCACCGCATAGGTCGCCAGGTCGGTGTTTCCCGCACGCGTCAGAGCCCGTGCTTCCGGCGTGCTGCCCACATCTTCCATGCGTTCTTCCACCGTCACGTTCAGTTCCGCGAACGACAGATAGCCCACGTTTTCCTTGTCGGGTTCTTCGTCGCCCCCGAAACGCGAATTCTCGTTCACGCACGCCACGGACAGCAGGGCGCCCGCCGCCAGGATGAAATATTTGCGAATGTCCATCTTCATGGTTGTCTATTCTATGATGAAAGTCGAAAAATCAAGAATTAAAAGCATCTCGGATTGTTCCCGTCCGCTTTCCGTTGTCCCGATTTTCAATTGTCCGTATCGTCCGGTATCGCGTCGTCGTTGAGTTCTTCGTCTATCTCTTCGGCACGTACGGGTTCGTCGTTCAGCGTTATCCGCACTTCGCCCGTGTCGCCCGTCCCCGTCACGTCGAACGTGTAGGTGTAGAGCGTCCCGGGGGCCGGCGCCGGGTTCTTCGTCGCGGCGAACTTCACCGTCTGAGGGTCCACCGTCGCCGAGGGGCGTTGTTTCGTCGCTTCGCCCGTTATTTCGAATTCCGCCGGGCGTACATAGTAGCATGTGCCGTCCTGCGCATAGCCTATCCCGAATTCGCCGCCCGCCGCAGTCGTCAGCCGGAAGTCCGCCCCGCTGCCGAAGTAGCCTTTGAAGCGGTCCGTGAACTTCACGCGTACGATGGTGTTGAGCAGCCGTGCCGTCAGCTTCACGCTGGTCGATTCCTGCCCGATGGCCACTTCCGTCTCCGCCACCGCTTCGAAGCAGGGCTTGCCTGCGCCTTCCGGCGAGTTTTCCAGACCCGGTTCGCTCCCCGAGTGGAGCGTCAGACGGTAGGTCGTCGCAAAAAGCCAGTCTTCCTGGCTGTCATAGTCGCCCAGGCGTTCCCACGTGTGCATATAAGGGTGTTCCGGGTCGGTGCTCTCCACGGTCAGCGCCAGGTCGGTCGCTGCGGGGAGCTGCTCCGGAAAGGCGACTTGTTCCGGCGCCCGGGTCAGCGCCTCCACCGTCGGCGTGCATTCGGCCGTCAGGGCCAGCGTGCCGTAGCCTTCCGCCGGTGCGGCCGGTTCGTCTTTCGCGCAGCCGGCCAGCAGGGCCGCCGCAAGCAGTATGGTTGTAAAGCGTTTCATCATCAGTGTACGATCGTTACACGGACGTTGTCGAGGTAAAGGAAGTAGTCTCCGAAAAATGCGTCGCCTGTTTTTCCATCATTGGATACTTGCCAAGACAGACGATGAGAAGACGTGCAGTCGGGAATCGTATAGGTTTTGGTTTGGTCGATGCTGCCATAATCGCCGGTTTTGCTCAGCGAGATTCCTCCCTCGATCTGGGATTCTATATCTTCGTTCCCTTTGAATGCGCCGGATCGCGTGGTATAGCCGTAAGTATAGAGCGGCGACGCTCTCTTTCCCGACAGGGTCGTACCGCCTGTGTAATCGTAGGTGACGGTCACATCGACTCGTTTCCCTGATCTTATGGCGCCGATGGCCGGGGAGTCGATACGTCCGTTGTAACGGCCATAAGCAATGAGAGCACCTTCGAAATGACAGCAGCAGCGTACCGCGTTTCCGCCCTCGGCTCCTATTCGCGCGCCCGTCCAGCCGGGAAGTCCGTATTGGTCGAGTTGGATGGCATCGGGATTCTGCGCGTGGCTTCCGCTTCCGTGGTTGTCGTTGCTATTGAAAGAGACCACATTGCTGAAATCCTCGAAGAAGAGATAGGGCGACATGATGGTGCAGCCGTCGGCCGTCGCGGCGCTCACGGCGCATCGTTTGCCGTAGACGCCCTCAGTGTTTTCCGAGCCGACGCCCAGCCCCACCTGCGCAATGCCGGCGAATGCCTGGTCGCTGAAAACATCCACCCGGAAAGTCCCGTCCGCGTTCGCGACCACCGCACGCTGCGTGTTGAGCAGTTCCAGCGACGGGAATTCATAGCCTTCCGGCATGACGATCGAGTCTATCTGCGTCACCGGTTCGCCCAGGTGCGCCGGGTCCACCGTCAGCCGGAACTCCTGCCGGGGGCGCAGTTCGCCTATCGTCAGCTTCACCGGAGTGATGGTGCCCGCCGCGCAGTTGCGGAATCCCGTGCTCGTGAGGGGCCACGAGAATTCGGTGCCGTCCGTGGCTACGAAGCGTACGGGCTGCCCCGTCAGATCGGCCGGCGCAGCATATACCCAGAAGGTGTCGCCTTCGTCCACCGGCGTGTCGAACACTACGGTAATGCCCGTCGCGGCGCCGGCGCTTTCGGGCGCCGCATCCGGATTCGCCAGGTCCCACGTCATCCGGCCGGCCACCGGGCGGCCGAATTCGATGCGGAGTTTCTCGATGGGGCGTCCCAGGTGGTTCTTGCCTTCCGGAATCGTCACTTTCAGCGCGTGTACCTTGTGACGGAAGCGGAGCGTCACATTGTTGAGCACCTCTTCGCGCAGTTCCGCCGCCGCCGTCTTGGCCAGCATGATGTCCAAGTTGTTGTTCTGGCGACCGTTCTGTATCTCCGGAATCGTGTAGGTGACCTTCGTTCCCGCCGCCGCTTCGGGCAGCGGGCAGGCGGCATAATAGTCATAGGTGCCCGCCGCCATGGCGTTCACCCGACCCGTGAAAAGGCCTTGCGTCGGGTCTTCGCGAGGATACCAGAACGCAAAGGGCACGTTTTCGAACGCCGCGGCTCCGTTGCCGTAGCTCCACAGGGCTATGCGGTCGCCTTTGGTCCAGCGCACCGTCAAGGTTTCGTCGTCGAACGCAAGACGGGTCTGCGGCATCTCTTCGTTGGCCGTGCAGGTGCCGTCCGCCACAACCGTCGGATTCATCGTCACTTCGCCGATGCCGCGGGTCGCCGCTTCTCCGCTGCGGGTCGCCGGCGCGGCGATGCGCACTTCGATCAGGCCCGGGTTTCCGCCTTCCGGCGTCGGCCCGAACGGGTCGTCCTTGGAGCACGACGCCGCGACCGCAGCAAGCGCCGCAGCCGCCGACAGGAGGACCGACTTTATGACTCTGTTCATGGTTGGCGTTGTTTCTCGTTTCCGGCGCCGCCATCGTTGCGCGGCGCGCGGCTCTTTTTCAGTACGTTGCAAAAATAGGCAACAATTTCGCGCGAAAGAAATATTTTCAACGAACACCCCGTTTTTCATCACGAAATCCCCCTGATTCCCGAAAACCGCGACCGATTTTCACCCCTGTTCGGCACATTCCGGGTGTCGTTTCCGGCCTTTTCCGGCTCTTTTTTTCACTTTTTGCACCCCCTCCTCTCTTCGCTCCCCTCCTCTCTTTTCGCTTCGCCCCG
>JAIDUZ010000017.1 GCA_029059935.1 Alistipes sp. | reverse complement strand
CGACGGGCAGGCGCAGGGCGCGGCGGGCACCGGCGGCCTTGGCTTTCTCGCAGGCGGCGTCAACGGCCTCGACGGCACCCGAGATGACGAGCTGGCCCGGGCAGTTGTAGTTGGCGGCGACGACGACACCGTCGACCGAAGCGCAAATCTCCTCGACCGCACTGTCCTCCAGACCGAGGACGGCGGCCATCGTACCGGGCTGCGCCTCGCAGGCGGCCTGCATGGCCTGGGCGCGCTTCGAAACGAGCTTCAGACCGTCCTCGAACGAGAGGGCGCCGGCGACGACCAGTGCCGAGAACTCGCCGAGCGAGTGGCCGGCGACGGCATCGGGCTTCACGCCCAAGGCCTTGGCCATGATGACCGAGTGGAGGAAGACGGCGGGCTGCGTAACCTTGGTCTGCTTCAGCTCCTCGTCCGTACCGGCGAACATGATGTCGGTGATGCGGAAGCCGAGGATTTCGTTGGCTTTCTCGAAGAGCTCCCGGGCGGCGGGAACGTTGTCGTAGAGGTCCTTGCCCATGCCTACGGCCTGAGCACCCTGACCGGGAAATACGTATGCGTGTTTCATAAGGTTTCCGATTATTATTCGTTTGCGATGCAAAGATAATAAAAATTCAAAATTACAACCTAATCTCGTATTGCCGCTTTTCGTTCCGGCGAAAAGCGGCGCAAAAGCCTCTCCTTCCGACTGTCTTCGCCTGCTACGGAGGGCCTAACGCTGCTCCGGGCGCCTATTCGCGGGTTTGTAAACAAACCGGCCCCTGCGCTGACGCTTTTAGTCCCTCCTCCGCCTACGGCTCAGACATCGGGGCGGATATTTATGAATTACTTTCAACTCTCGCCTTTTCCCTATTCGTTGGCGGGCCGGAGCTCCAGAAAGAGTTCGTCCAACTGCGACGGGTCGATGCACGAGGGGGCGTCGAGCATGACGTCGCGGCCGGCGTTGTTCTTGGGGAAGGCGATGTAGTCGCGGATGGACTCGGAGCCGCCGAAGAGCGAACAGAAGCGGTCGAAGCCGAACGCCAGGCCGCCGTGGGGAGGTGCGCCGAACTTGAAAGCGTTCATCAGGAAGCCGAACTGCTCCTGCGCCTTTTCGGGCGTGAAGCCGAGGCACTTGAAAATCGTGGCCTGCAACTTGGCGTCGTGGATACGGATGGAACCGCCGCCGATTTCGGTGCCGTTGCAGACGAAGTCGTAGGCGTTGGCACGGACGCGGCCCGGGTCGCTCTCAAGATACTGCACGTCCTCGGGCTTGGGCGACGTGAACGGATGGTGCATGGCGTAGAAACGCTGCGTCTCGTCGTCCCACTCGAACATGGGGAAGTCGACGACCCACAGCGGCGCGAACTTCCTGGGGTCGCGCAGCCCCAGCTGCTGGGCCACCTCCAGACGCAAGGCGCAAAGCTGCGTGAGGGCCTTGAACTTCCGGCCGCAGAGGATGAAGACCATGTCGCCGGCCTTGGCGCCGCAGCGCTCGGCCATGGCGCGCAGCTCGTCGGGCGCATAGAACTTGTC
The DNA here is from genome assembly GCA_029059935.1 of Alistipes sp. GTDB lineage: Bacteria > Bacteroidota > Bacteroidia > Bacteroidales > Rikenellaceae > Alistipes. Next base: position 65,869 of record JAIDUZ010000017.1, on the reverse strand, counting down.
GACCGACGACTTGACGCCGCCCTCCTCCACGCGAATCCAGACGAGCCCCTTGGCGCCGACCTGCGGCCGCTTGACGAACTCGGTGAGGGCGTCGATCTGCTTGCGGGTGTAGGCCGCGCAACCCGTGGCGGCGAAACCGGTGACATATTCGGCATCGTCGAAGACGCTGAACCCGTGGCCCTTGGCCAGGTCGGTCAGGTCGGCGAACTCCATGCCGAAGCGGAGGTCGGGCTTGTCGGAACCGTACTTCTCCATGGCCTCGATCCAAGGCATGCGGCGCAGCGGCTCCGTGAACTCCACGCCCATGACGGTGCGGAACATGTGCTTGGCCCAGCGCTCGAAGATTTCGAGGACGTCCTCCTGCTCGACGAACGACATTTCGCAGTCGATCTGCGTGAACTCGGGCTGGCGGTCGGCGCGCAGGTCCTCGTCACGGAAACAACGCACGATCTGGAAATAACGGTCGTAGCCGGCCACCATCAACAACTGCTTGAGCGTCTGCGGCGACTGGGGCAGGGCGTAGAACTGGTTGGGGTTCATGCGGCTGGGCACCACGAAGTCGCGCGCACCCTCGGGCGTGGAACCGACCAGATAGGGCGTCTCGATTTCGAGGAATCCCTCGCTGTCGAGGAAGCGGCGAATCTCCTGGGCCATCTTGTGGCGCAGAATCATGTTGCGCTGCAACGGGGCGCGGCGCAGGTCGAGGTAGCGGTACTTCATGCGCAGGTCGTCGCCGCCGTCGGAGTTCTCCTCGATGGTAAACGGCGGAGTCTGCGCCTCGTTGAGCACGCGGATGCTCTGGGCCGAGACCTCGATGTCGCCCGTGGGCATCTTGGGGTTCTTCGACTCGCGCTCGATGACGCGGCCCGTGACCTGCAGCACCCACTCGCGCCCTACGCGGGCGGCCGTTTCGCGCGCCTCGGCGGGGCTGTGCTCCTCGACGACGACCTGCGTCAGACCGTAGCGGTCGCGCAGGTCGATGAAAGTCATGGCGCCGAGGTTTCGCACTTTCTGCACCCACCCGGCCAGGGTGACGGTCTGGTTCACGTTGTCGGCCCGCAGGGCGCCGCAAGTATGGGTTCTGTACATAATAAATATGGTGTGTTTTCGTTTTCTTACGGTAACTCGCAAAAGTACACAAAATTCACGACTTGCGGTTCGCGATTCGCGATTTTTTGGGCGGACCGTCTTCCGGAAGAGCGATTTTTAGTAATTTTGGACGGATTTTCCGGGGCGGAGCCTCCCATGTCTGCGATCCGAGAACGATTGCAAACCCCGGCTCTTAGCCGGGCGCAGGCTGCGGAACAAAGCCTCCCTCCCGAACAGAGAATCGATAAAGAAAAAATATGCCGCCCGGCCGGCCGCCCAAACCCGAAAAAAGATGGAACAGCAAACGGAACAAGACGAAAGATTTATGCGTCAGGCACTGACCGAAGCGCGCAAGGCACTGGACGAACAAGAAGTGCCTATCGGTGCCGTGGTGGTGGCCGACGGACGCATTGTGGGCCGGGGCCACAACCTGGTGGAGACGCTCTCCGACCCCACGGCCCACGCCGAGATGCAGGCCCTGACGGCGGCGACCTCGACGCTGGGCGGCAAGTATCTGCCGCAGTGCACGCTCTACGTGACGGTCGAACCCTGCATCATGTGCGCCGGGGCCATCGGCTGGGCGCAGGTGGGACGCGTGGTGTGGGGCGCCGACGACCCCAAGAAAGGCTACCGCTGCTACAGCGAAGCGGTATTCCACCCCAAGACGACGGTGACGCGGGGCGTTCTGCGCGAAGAATGCGAGGCGCTGATGGGCGCGTTTTTTGCGTCGCTGCGCGAACAGAATGCGGCGCGGATTTGAAAAAAGGAAATAATTTTATACTTTTGTCTCCATCGCTGTCCGGAAAGACGGCAAAACAACGAACTTCAAAAAACTGTTCATAATGAAAAAACTGTTTGTTTCGGCAATCGCGCTGCTGGCGACCGTGTCGCTCTCGGCGCAGGACGTAACCTCCGTCTACAACGAAGCGGCGGCCGCATACGGCGCCAAGGATTTCGCCACGGCAGCCGCCAAGTTCGAGCAGGTCATCGACCAGGGCATCGACCTCGACGATGCGGCCACGATGGTGGCCACGGCCAAATCGACGCTGCCCAAGTGCTACTACATGCTGGGCGGTGCGGCCATGCGCACGAAGAACTACGAAGAGGCGCTCGACAACTTCTCCAAGTCGGCCGAACTGGCCGAACTCTACGGCGACATGCAGCAGATGGCCAAGGCCAACGGCTGGGTGGCCAAAATCTACCAGGGACAAGGCGGCGAAGCCTTCAACAACAAGGACTACGCCACGGCGGCCGAGATTTTCGCCAAAGGCTACAAGGCCGACCCCAACAACACGTCGATGGCCCTCAACCTGGCCATGAGCTACTGTGAGATGGGCAGCTACGCCGAGGGCATGGAGATTTACGAAGCCGTAGCGGCCAAGACCAATCCGAAGTATGCCGAAGACGTGGCCAAAGCCAACGAGATGATGGCGCTCTACACCAACAACAAGGTGGCCGGCATGCAGCAGGCCGGCGATTTCGACGGCATCATCGCCATGGCCGACGCCCAGCTGGAGAAGAACCCTGCGAGCGCTCTGTTCCAGAACGTACGCCTGCAGGCCTATGCCAACAAGAAAGACTATGCCAAGGTAATCGAACTGGGCGAGGCTGCGGCCGCCGCGCAGACCGAAGAAGCCGACAAGTCGCTGATGTACTACCTGCTGGGCGCCGCCTACAACGCCCGCGACATGAAGCCCCAGGCCGTTGCCGCCTTCAAGCAGGTGACCGCAGGCCCGGCCGTGCAGAACGCTGCCGCCGCGCTGGCCGAACTGACGAAGTAGGCCCTGCACCTATTTTAATATTGCGATCCCGGCCTTCGGAAGGTCGGGATTGCGTTTTTGAGCGAAAAGCGACTTCCCATGCCCGGAGCGGCCCAGACCACGGTCTGTGCCGGAGAGGCACGTAGATTCAGCAATCCGCCGCTCCTTGCCGCCGCTTCCGGTGCCGGCAAAAAGCGGCTGTGCATCCCAGTCTGCCGCAGAGCCGGTTTATCAATTCACAATTCAGAATGCAAAATTCAAAATCAATCCTTTTTCTATAAGGGTAGCTCGAAGAATCGTGCGGGCGCAGGATGCGAGTTGCGGGACATGCAAAATAATAAAACCCCGTTCTTAACGGGGCGGGCCGCAGCCTCCCGGCGCGGAGGCCCGCAAACATCCGGCTGTCGCCGGGCGTGCCCCGCAGGCTGCGCCCGACTCTTTGAAACAGAAGAGCAGATGCCAAGGTTGAAAACCTTGCGCCCGGGGCCGGCTCGCACCTTTGGTGCGCCCCCCAGCCGGCCCGGGCGAGAACGCAGGAAACAGGTTCTTGCAGCCTCACAACAAGCGTCATGTTGAACGAAGTGAAATATCTGTTCAGTCGATTCGATAAGATTAGATTCTTCGCTCTGCTCAGAATGACAAATTCTAAATCAATCCCCCCCCTACGGGGTCTTGACTCTGGCTGCGCCTTGGATGGGCTGCGCCTTGGTTATGTCCGAACAAGTTCGGCATAACTCTCGGCTTGCACCATCATCGCTCCCGCTCGGCAAAGCCCGAACAAGTTCGGCTTTACACTCGCTAAATCGCGAAGTTGTGAATTGTAAATTCTGAATTGTGAATTGATTTTTCCCTCTCTGCGTCATTCAATCCAGCGATTGCGCCCGAATCCTGCTACGGGCTACCGCAACCGTGAGGACGGCACCTTGACGGCCGTCGGCGCGAACGGGTACGCCTGGGCCTCCTCGCCCCACGCATCCGGGAGCGTCTCGCCGGGCGGTCTGAACTTCAACTCAGGCAACGTCAATCCCCTCAATGGCTTCTCGGGACGTGCGATCGCCCTTACCGTGCGCTGCGTCCAGCATCTACGGAAGTCGCTTTTTCTCTTTGCCGATATTGCGGCAGATACGCTCCCGGCCGCTGCGGGTGAGCGGCGTGGCGCCGAAACGGCGGTCGAACTCCCCGTCGGTCAGCCCGAGCCACTCGTCCGGCGTCATGGCCGCCGGGTCGAAAAGCGGGTCGAAAGCCGGATGGACATGGAGAGGCGCCCGCCGGTTGTAGGGACAACGGCTCTGGCACTCGTCGCAACCGAAAATCCACCCGTGGAGGTCGACTCCCGCGGCCGGCTCGCGCTCGATGGTGTGGCACGAGATGCAGCGCCCGGCATCTATCGTACGGTCAGGGCCGACGGCTCCGGTCGGGCAGGAATCGACGCAAACACGGCAATTTCCGCAACCGGCACCCGCCAGCGGAGCATCGTAGCTGTCGGCCTCGTCGCACAGCAACAGTTCGCCCAACAACACATAGGTACCCAGCCGGGGCGTTACCAACAGCGACTGCTGCCCGATCCAACCCAACCCTGCCTCGACGGCCAGCTGCTTCTCGGCCAAAGGGGCCGTATCGACGAACGCCCGCCCGCCGAGCTGCGGATGGAGCGCCCTCAGTCCGTCGAAGAGCCGCAGCAACATCTCCCGAATCGTAGTGTGATAATCGCGGTTGCAGGCATACGACGCCACCTTGGCCCGGTGGCCGGCCGGATAGCCCTCGCCCGTGCGGTTCTTGTAGCCCACGGCGCAGACCACCGCCGTACGGGCCCCCTCGACCAACAGCCGGGGGTCGAAGCGCTTCTCGGCATTGCGCTCCATATAACCCAGCGAAGCCTGGCGCCCCTCGGCCAGCCACGCACGGAACCGCCGCTCGCTGTCGGCCAAATGGCGGCACGGCGCCACCCCGCAGAGGTCGAACCCCGCTTCGGCGGCAAGTTTTTTGATGGTCTGACGGACGAGCATGATGATATTTTACGCCAAAAATAGTGATTTTTAAGCGGAAATTCGTAAGTTTGCACCGAACTTTTGCATGCCTGCGGGCATTCACCAAAAGCGTAACGTTATGACATTCAATACACTTTGCGAACTGGTTCGCAACAGCGTGGAACAATTCGCGTCGCGCACGGCATTCTCGATGTTCGAGGGCGACGACGTCACCTACGCCGAAGCGGGCCGCCGCATCGAAAAGGTACAACAGATACTCACCGGAGCCGGTCTCTCGGCCGGCGACAAGGTGGCCCTGCTGAGCAGCAGCATGCCCAACTGGGGCATCTGCTACTTCGCCGTGGTCTCGGCCGGCATGGTGGTGGTGCCGATTCTCCCCGACTTCTCGGGCGAAGAACTCGACATGATCATCAGCCACTCCGAAGCCAAGGCCCTGCTGGTCTCCGACAAACTCTTCACCAAACTCTCCAAGGAGACCATCGACCGGCTCAACGTAGTGGTCCGCACCAAGAACCTGGGCGTCATCGCCCAACATGTCCACGGCCAGGGAACCCCGGCCGAACCCCGGCCCGACGACCTGGCCGCCATCATCTACACCTCGGGCACGACGTCGAAACCCAAGGGTGTCATGCTCACCCATGCGGCGCTCTGCGCCCAGGTGCGGCTCTCGTCGTCGATATTCCCCATCGACGCGAACGACGTCTTCCTCTCGGTACTGCCCCTGTCGCACACCTACGAATGCTCGATAGGACTGATTTACCCCTTCTCGATGGGTTCGCGCGTGGTCTACATGGACCGTCCGCCCACGGCCTCGGCCCTGATGCCGGCCCTGCGCGCCGTAAGACCCACGGTGATGCTTATCGTACCGCTGATCATCGAGAAAATCTACCGCCACCAGGTGCTGGCCAAATTCAACTCCACCCGCTTCTGGCGCCTGCTCTACCGCATCGGCTTCACGCGCCGCTACCTCCACCGTGTGGCGGGCAAGAAACTGATGAAGCTCTTCGGCCGGCGTCTGCGCTTCCTGGGCATCGGCGGCTCGAAACTCGACGGCGAAGCCGAGAAGTTCCTGCTCGAATCGGGCGTGCCCTACGCCATCGGCTACGGACTGACGGAGACGGCGCCGCTGCTGGCCGGAGCCGCGCCCGCGCAGGTGCGGCTGGGCTCGACGGGCCCCCAGGCGCCGGGCGTGACGCTGCGGCTGGAAAACGTGAACCCCGAGACGCGGCAGGGCGAAATCGTGGCCAAGACCCCGAGCATCATGCTGGGCTACTACAAGAACCCCGAAGCCACGGCCGAAGTCTTCACCGCCGACGGCTGGTTCCGCACGGGCGACCTGGGCGAATTCGACGAAGACGGCTGGCTCTACATCAAGGGACGTCTGAAAAACATGATCGTAGGCCCCGGCGGCGAAAACATCTACCCCGAAGACATCGAAAGCGTCTTGAACTCGCACGTCTGCATCGCCGACTCGATCGTCACCGAACAGGAAGGACGCCTGGTGGCCCTGGTGCACTTCAACCGCGACGAAATCGAAGCCATGATAGACGACTGGCGCGACGAATGGAACACCAAGAAAGAAGCCTGGGAAGCCAAGACCGAACAACTCAAGAAGGAAATCATGGATTTCGTCAACGCCAAGGTCAGCCGCTTCTCGCGCATCTCGGAAGTGGTCGAAGAGAAAGAGGAGTTCGTGAAGACGCCCACGCAGAAAATCAAACGCTTCCTCTACAACCGCGGCAAGAAGGAGAACGGAAATGCGGCTCCGGCTGCCGAACAGGAGAAACAAGGCCGCTGACCGGGCGGGCCGAGAGAGGGCTGCCGAACAGAGATATTCGCTGACCGGGCGGGAAAAAGCCGCCCCGGAGAAATGAACGGACGGCCCGAACGGAACAAAGAAACAAAAGGTGAAAGGAAGCGACCTTTCACCTTTTTTACTTATTCGGCTTTCTTCGAAGCCGTTTCGATTTTCTTTCGATTCATTTTCGATTTCGCGGAAAGCAGCCTGCGACCCGGAGTGCCGGCGGCCACGGCTGCCGTCAGCGAGGTTTGGTAGATTCAGCAATCCGCTACTCTTTGTTTTGCCGCTTTTTGTACCGGCAAAAAGCGGCGGAAAAACCGACGCTCGCAGCATGGGCAAAGCCACCGTAGGTGAGCTATGCCATGCAAGGAGGAGGAAAACAAGCGAAGCGCCGTTAGCCTCTCCTTCCGACTGTCTTCGCCTGCTACGGAGGGCCTAACGCTGCTCCGGGCGCCTATTCGCGGGTTTGCAAGCAAACCGGCCCCTGCGCTGACGCTTTTAGTCCCTCCTCCGCTCACGGCTCAGACATCGGGGCGGATTTTTTAATCCCGACTTGAAAGATTTCGAGTGTCGGAAAGAGAGATGGGTAGTTGACTATTCCAGTCTGCCGCAGAGCCGGATTATCAATTCAAAATGCAAAATTCACAATTAAAAATTCGAATTTGTCATTCTGAGCAGAGCGAAGAATCTAATCTTATCGAATCGACTGAACAGATGTTTCACTTCGTTCAACATGACGCTTGTTGTGAGGTTGCAAGAACCTGTTTCCTACGTTCTCGCCCGGGCCGGCTGCGGGGGTCGCATCTCCGATGCGAGCCGGCTCCGGGCGCAAGGTCGAAGACCTTAATTATTCTTGGGTCTCCGCCTGCTACTGCGAGCAAACATTACGAATCCCCGTTCTTAACGGGGCGGCCCCGGGCGCAAGGTTTGCAACCTTGGCATCTACTCTTTTGTTTCAAAGGGCCGGGCGCAGCTTGCGGGGCACGCTTGCGGGCCTCCGCGCCGGGAGGCTGCGGCCCGCACAACTCTTCGAGCCATCTACACAGAAAAGGATTAATTGTGCATTCTGAATTGTGCATTGTTTGTTCCCTCTCTGCGGCATTCAAACCAGCGATTGCTACAGAACGCCTGCTGCGGGTTACCGCTTCCGTGAGACGGGAGCCTTGGTCAATGTCGGCACGATCATGACGTCGTGGACGTCGTCCCCCGCCTCCACGGAGCTGCCCGGAGCAAGCGACCTTTGGTGCCACGCGGAGAACGTGAAACCATTGGACAACAGCGGCCGTGCCTACGGTTTCTCCGTGCGCTGCGTCCAGCATCTGCCGGCTGCTTTCAACGAATCGAAAAGGCCCTCAACTCGCGGACGAGGGCTTTCTCGCATCCGCCGACGTGGAAGTCGACCAACGCGTGAAACCGGGGCGAATGGTTGTGGTGGACGGTATGGCAGAGCTCGTGAATGATGACGAAGTCGCGCAGGTGTTCGGGCAGCGTCATCAGAAAGAGGCTCAGCGAGATATTGCCGTTTACGGAACAACTCCCCCACTTGGTGCGGGCGGCGCGGACGGAGAGTTTCCCGAATTTCAGCCCTGTCTGTCGGGAGAGCCGCTCGATGCGGGCAGGCAGGTCGGCCTTGGCGGCACGGCGCAACTGCTCCACACGGGCTTTCTCCTCCTCGGGCGGCAAAGCAGGCGGAAGCGCGACGCACCGAGCTGCGAGACGCCGGCGGGTGCTTTCGACCCAGGCGGCCTTGGCGTCGAGAAAAGCCAGCGCCCGCTGCTGCGAAACCCCGCGCGGAAACGACACCCGCACGTCGCCCGAGGGCCGCACCCGGATGGCTATGCGCCGGGCCTGCGGCGACTGCGCCAAGGTCACCGGACCCAACCGGGGATGGTCGAAGCGGGAGGTCATCGGGTCATCACGACGTCGACCGACAAATCGGAGATGCGCAGCGTCGAATCGCTCCGCTCGAACGACATCCTCTGAAAAACGACCAACAGTTCGTCGTCGCTGTAAACCAGCAGCTCGTCGGCCGAATCGATCAGCCGTTTCTCGCTCGGAATACCGTCGATGCCGGCACGGCGCAGCTGTGCGGCGAGCAACGCCGAACCCGGAATCGCCCGGCCGGCACGCCGGCCGTCGAAGCGGAGGATAAGCGTATCGTTGCGGAAACAATAGGAATAATCGCCTGCGGCATCGTCCCGCCAAAACGTATCCCAGTCGGGATAGAGCGTTGCATAGCCCCCGCACGGCACACGGCGCGAAGTCTGCGCGAGATAGATGTCCTCCGTGACGACAACGGCCTCGGTCGCGACCGCATCCCGCCACCCGAAGACCACATAGTCGCGCATGGACTGCGGCACGGCGGCACGGATGGCGTCCATATCGGCGCCGAAACGACGGAAAGCCGCCGTATCGCGCCAGGCGACATATTCGAGCGCCTCGTAGAAACGACGGTAATCGGCCCTGGCGGCGGTGTCGGCGCCGAATCGGTCGAGCCGCAGGCGGCCGTCATCGTCGAGCAGCTCCAGCCTGGAAGCGACCTCCATGGCCCGCCCCAGCTGCGACCGCACGGCGACCCGCCCGGGGTTGAACGCCGGGACGTAGGCCAACAAAGCGAAGAGCACGAAGCCGGCGGTGCAGACCCAACGGTAACGCCCCGTCCGACGTGCGAGAAACAACAACACGCACAGCGTCATCAACAGACCGCAGGCCACGAGCCACACGCGGTCCTCGGTGAAACCGTACTCGCCGACGCGCCGGGCGACGCCTGTCCAGAAGAGCACCAGCGGAGGCAGCGCGACCAGACTGAAGCGGTCGAAAAACCAACCGTAGCGCCGCCGTGCGAGGACGAGCTGCAAGGCCTTGACGACCAACGCCGTCAAGGTGAATCCGAAGACCAGGTAAGCCACGCCGCCCTCGGGCAACGACCAGACGACGAGTATCTTGGCGACATAGAGGTAAAGGATGGCCGTGTAAATCAACAGTGCCGGAGCGACGATGTAATCCAACAACACTTCGAGGATGCGGTTGCCCTCGATCGTGGCGTCGCGCCACCGCTCGGCCATCATCAGAAAGAGGCACGGCACGGCGAGCGCCTCGGTGAGAATGGCGGCATCGGTGCACACGCGGCCGATCCAACTGCCGTGGAGACCGAAGATATAGGTTGCGGAATAGAGAATGGCGGCGAAGAGCCCCAGAGCGACGTTGGCGAAGAGCTCGGCCAACAGAAACGACCGCAGCCACACGACGGCATCGCTCACGAACCGGTCATTGCCGGCCGCCCGGCGGCTGAGCAACAAAGCCAGCGGGGCGAGAATGCCCAACGTGACGAAATAAGGCGTGGTGCCGACCCATTCGCCGAGCCCGCTCCACACCGAAAGGGGAACCAACGGCATCCAGGCGACCCAATAGACCCTGCGCCAAGGTCCCCGGCCGGCCAGCCGGTTGACGGTCAGCACCCAGGCGAAGAAAATCGGCACGACCTGAACGCGGCAATAACCCCCGGACCAACCGGCTTCGGAGACGGCGAGCCACACGGCGGCGGCATAGACCGCCAGCGCCAGTTCGACGGGATACACCCGCAAGACCTGCATCAACCCTTCGCGGAAGATGCGGAAACAATGTTTCAGACTGAACTTCATGACGAACCCGGTTTTCAAATTTGCGACTACCCGATCCGCTGCCGCACGACCTCGAAGAGCATGACGGCGGCGGCGGCCGAAACGTTCAGCGACTCGATATGGCCTATCAGCGGAATGGCCAGCTGCTCGTCGCACATCTTGAGCACCTCCCTGGAGATGCCCGTATCCTCGGCCCCCATGACGATGACCGTAGGTTTGCGGAAGTCGGCGTCGTAGAGCAGCTTGCGGCTCTTTTCGGTAGCGGCGACAACCTGGAAGCCCTCGGTCTGCAAGGCCTTGAGCGTGTTGCGGACGGAACCGACGCGGCAGACGGGAATCGACGTCAGCGCTCCGGCCGACGAACGGATGGCCTCGGCGTTGACGGGTGCCGAGTTCTTCAACGGGGCAATCAACCCGTGGGCCCCGGCGCACTCGGCCGAGCGGGCGATGGCCCCGAAGTTGCGGACGTCGGTCACCCCGTCGAACAACACGATGAGGGGCGTCTCGTCGTCGGGGACCCGCTCCAGGATGTCCGACAGCTCGACATAGGCGATGGCGGCGGTCTGCGCCACCACACCCTGGTGATTGCCGCGCGTGAGGCGGTTGAGTTTCTCGACGGGCACCTCCTGATAACGCACACGGTGGCGCGCGCAGAGGTCTTTCAACTCCTGCATCAGCTGGCCCTCGGCCCCCTTGCGGATGTAGAGCCGCTCGATTTGCCGGCCCGCCTCGATGGCCTCGGCCACGGGCCGGATGCCGAAAATAAGGTTGTCGTTCATATATTGTTTATAGTATCGTATCATTTACCATAACCAGATTCTTCGCTTCGCTCAGAATGACAATCTCTGCACGTCATTCTGAGGAGCATTCGCGACGAAGAATCTATTTGCAACATGGCAGATTACCGCGCACTCAGAATGACGTAACCGCCCAACCGCAAAATGACAAAAGAACTCAGAAACAATACCGGCCTACTGCTCCTCCGTTATTTCCAACTCGTAGGAGACCTTCTCCCACTCGTGCATCTGGTGATCGTAGCGGGCCTTGAGTTCGTTATAGGCCTTGTAGTCGTCCTCGTTGTATTGGGTCGCCGCGGCGAACTTCGCATCGTAGCCGGCGATCCGGCGTTCGATGTCGGCCAGTTCGGTTTCGACGGCCTCGACAGCCTTGCGGAGCTTGCGCACCTGCTTTTCCTGCTCTTTCTTCTGCTCGTAGGAGAGCTTTCCGGTAGTCGCCGCGGGTTTCTCCACAGCATGCTTGGCCGCGGGGGCGTCGCGCCGCTCGATCTCTTGCAACGATTCGATCTTGCGTTTTTCGAGGAAATAGTAGATGCCGCCAAGGTACTCCTTCACGGCGCCGTCGCGGAATTCGTAGACCTTGTCGACCATGCCGTCGAGGAATTCGCGGTCGTGCGACACGACCACCACCGTGCCGTCGTACTTCATGATGGCGCTCTTGAGAATATCCTTGGAGCGCATGTCCATGTGGTTGGTGGGCTCGTCGAGCACCAGCAGGTTGCGCGGTTCGAGCATCATGCGGGCCATCGCCAGCCGCGCCCGTTCGCCGCCCGAGAGCACCTTCACCTTCTTGTCGATCTCCTCGCCGCGAAAGAGGAACGCACCCAGGATGTCGCGCAGGCGCGTGCGGATGTCGCCCACGGCCACGCGGTCGAGCGTATCGTAGACCGTGAATTCGCCGTCCATCAGATCGTCCTGGTTCTGCGCATAGTAGCCTATATTGACGTTGGCGCCCAGCCGGACCGACCCTTCGGTGGGGGTCAGCTGCCCGATGAGCATGCGCGCCAGCGTGGTTTTGCCTTCGCCGTTGCGCCCCACCAGGGCGATGCGGTCGCCCTTCCCGATGGTGAAATTCGCGCCGCCGAACACATGCTTCGTCCCGAACGACATACCCGCATCCTTGATCTCGGCCACGATCTGGCCCGAACGCGGCGCAGGCGGGAACTTGATGTTGAGCGCTGCCAGGTCCTCCTCCTCGATCTCAAGCCGGTCGAGCCGCTCCAGCTGCTTGATGCGCGACTGCACCTGGTTGGACTTGGTGGGCTTGTAGCGGAACTTCTCGATGAACTCCTCGGTCTTCTCGATCATGCGCTGCTGGTTCTCGTAGGCCGCCAGCTGCTGCGCCCGCCGCTCGGCCCGCAGCACCACATATTTGGAGTAGGAGACCTTGTAGTCGGTCACCTTGCCCAGCGAGAGTTCGACGGTGCGGTTGGTCACGTTGTCCAGAAAAGCCCGGTCGTGCGAAATGAGCAGCACGGCGCCGTTGTAGTTGCGCAGATACTCTTCGAGCCACTGGATCGACTCGATGTCGAGGTGGTTGGTCGGCTCGTCGAGCAAAAAGATCGAGGGACGCCGAAGCAGCAATTTAGCCAGCTCGATGCGCATGCGCCAGCCGCCCGAAAACTCGCTCGTGGCACGGCCGAAATCCTCGCGCTTGAAACCGAGGCCCAGAAGCGTCTTCTCGATGTCGGCATCGCGCGTCTCGCCGCCGAGGATATGGTAGTGGTCCTGCGCGTCGTTGAGCCGGTGCAACAAAGCCTCGTAATCGGCGCTCTCGTAGTCGGTGCGCTCGGCGATCTCGCGCGTGAGCCGTTCGATCTCGGCTTCCAGACGCAGCACTTCATCGAACGCCTTGGCCGTCTCGTCGGCCAGCGTGGTGGTGTCGGCCACGCGCATGGTCTGCGGCAGGTAGCCGACGGTGCACTCGCCGTTGACCGTCACGGCGCCCGACGTGGGCTGCTGCTCGCCGGTGATGATGCGCAGAAGCGTGGTTTTGCCCGCGCCGTTCTTGCCCACCAGCCCGATGCGGTCCTTGGGATTGATGAGAAACGAGATATTGTCGAAAAGGGTCCAGCCGCCGTAGCTGACCGTGAGATTGTCCAAAGAAATCATGGCGCAAAGGTAGCGATTTATCCCCAATCCCGATGCTGCCGGCAGAAATAAATGGCGGCCCTACGCGTTGAGCATCCGCACGATTTCGGCCTCGGGGTCGGCGGCGCCGAAGATGCTGCTGCCGGCCACCAGGACATCGGCCCCGGCGGCGAAGATTGCACCGGCGTTGCGGGCCGAGATGCCGCCGTCGACCTCGATGAGCGTTTCGAGCCCCAATTGGCGGGCCATGGCCCGCAGGTCGGCGACCTTCTGCAACGCTTCGGGGATGAACGCCTGCCCGCCGAACCCGGGCTCGACGCTCATGACGAGCACCATGTCGACCGACGGCAGGAGGTCGCACAGCACCTCGACGGGCGTGGCGGGCTTGACGGAGATGCCGACCCGCGCCCCGGCCCGGCGGATCGACCCGATGCAGGCGGGAATGTCGCGGGCGGCCTCGTAGTGGAACGTGACGATGTCGGCCCCCGCCTCGACGAACCGCCCGGCGTAGCGCTCGGGGTCGACGATCATCAGATGCACGTCGAGACACTTGGCCGATGCCCTGCGGATGGCTTTCAGCACGGGGAATCCGAACGAGATGTTGGGCACGAACAATCCGTCCATGACGTCGATGTGAATCCACTCGGCGGCGCTGCGGTCGACCATGCGGGTGTCGCGGTCGAGGTGTCCGAAGTCGGCCGAGAGCATCGAAGGGGCAACGATACGGGGCATAAGGCAGAGAATTTCCACAAATGTAGCAAACAAATCGCAGGCCGCAACGCCCGAAGCCGATAATTTTGGGCCGCCGGGCCCGCACGGCTCGAAATAATTTACTACCTTCGTGGGTATGAACACGACCCTTATCATCGTCCTTGTCCTCCTCGGAGCCGCAGCTGCGGCCCTGGCGGCCGTCTGCGCGGCCCAGCGCCGCGAAACGAAACGCCTGCGGGCGGAGAAAGCCGCGGCCGACGCGGCCCGCGGAAAAGCCGAAGCCGAAAACCGCACCCTGACCGAGGCCCGCACCGAAGCCGAAAAGGAGCTGGCGGCCCTGCGCGCCCGCACCGACGCCGAACTGGAAGCCCTGCGCCGCCGCATGGCCGAGGAACGCGAAGCCGAGAAACAACGCCGCGAAAAGGAGGAGGAGACCCTGCGCCTGCAATTCCGCGACCTGGCGACGGAGGTGCTGGGCGAACAGTCGAAGCGCTTCCGGCAGACGAGTCAGGAATCGCTCGACCTGCTGCTCAAGCCTTTCCGCGAGAACATCACGGAGTTCCGCAAGCGCGTGGAAGAGATACACACGACGCACACCTCGCAGCGCGGCGAACTGAAAAACGAACTGCAGCGGCTCGTGGAGCTGAACCGCACCATCTCGGCCGATGCGCAGAACCTGACCAACGCGCTCAAAGGCAACTCGAAGGTGCAGGGCGACTGGGGCGAAATGCTGCTGGAGACCATCCTCGACAACTCGTCGCTGCTGAAAGGCATCCACTACGAAACGCAATACAACATCAAGGATGCCGAAGGGCGCAACCTGCGGCCCGACGTGGTGCTGCATCTGCCCGAAAAGAAGAACATCGTCATCGATTCGAAAGTATCGCTGACGGCTTTCGTCAACTACACGGCGGCCGACAACGAAGAAGAACGCCGCCGCCACATGGCCGCCCACGTGGCCTCGGTGCGCCAGCATGTGGCGGAGCTGGGGCGCAAGGAGTACCAGCGGCTGCTCGACTCGCCGGACTTCGTCATCATGTTCGTGCCCAACGAACCGGCTTTTCTGGCCGCCTTGCAGAACGACACGGCCATCTGGGCCGACGCCTACGAAAAGAAGGTCATCGTCTCGTCGCCCACGAATCTTTTCGCGCTGCTGAAACTGGTCGCCGACCTGTGGAAATACAACGACCAGGACAAGAACACCAAGGAGATAGCCTCGTGCGGGCTGAAACTCTACGAACAGTTAGTGGCCTTCACCTCCTCGCTCGAAGGAGTGGGGGCGGCGCTGGACAAGGCGCGCGACGCCTACGACGACGCCCACAAACGCCTCTGCACGGGCAACGACAACATCATCCGCGTGGGCGAACGCCTGCGCAAAACGGCACGGCTCCAAACCAAGCGCCAACACGCTGCCCGCACGCTGGAACTGGCCGGCAGCGACGGCGAAGAAATCCCGGAAACCGGCGTCCGCACGCCCGAGACGGAACCGCCGTCGGAAGCGTGAACCGGTCGGCAACGGTTACCCATCGGCATCGAAAAGCCACGTACCGTCCCGTTCGACGAACGTAAGGATGCGGCACCCCTCCGCCCCCATGTCGACGAACGAGACCCGTCGTTACGCCAACAACCGGCAACGGAGAGCGAAACGCAATTTCAGGGAGGAGAACTCAGAAAATCTTCTTCTTGGACGCCGTGACGACGAAATCCTTAAGATAGAAAGGCTCGAAGTAGGCGACGTCCTCCGTGCGTCCGGCATCGAGCGCCTGCTGAGCCAGGCGGGCCAGGCCGCGGGC
This sequence comes from Alistipes sp., assembly GCA_029059935.1. Taxonomy (GTDB): domain Bacteria; phylum Bacteroidota; class Bacteroidia; order Bacteroidales; family Rikenellaceae; genus Alistipes. The sequence continues at coordinate 50,219 of JAIDUZ010000017.1, read as the reverse complement.
CGAAGGGGCCACCTCGACCAGGCGGGCGTCGGGCAGCAGGCCGGCGCACTTGCGGGCTCCGCTGCCGAAGATGACGAACGGCCGCCCCGACTGCCGGAACGCGGCGAAGCTCTCGCTGTCGACGACCTCGGCCGCGACCTCCGACTGCGCCGCACCTGTGCTGTCGAACACCTGTGCATAGACCTCCATGCGCCGGGCGTCGACCATCGGACACAGCAGCGCCCGGTCCCAGTCGTCGACCGAGAGGATGCCCGCCTCGTGGTCCTCGCGCGCCACCTCCGTCAGAGCGTCGAGCGACCCGACGGCGATCAGCGGCTTACCCAGTCCGTAGCAGAGTCCCTTGGCGAACGACACGCCGATGCGCAGCCCCGTGTAGGAACCGGGGCCCTTGCCGACGGCCACGGCGTCGAGTTCGTCGGGCGCAATGCCCGTCTCGCGCAGCAGTTCGTCGACGAAAAGTCCCACCTTGCGGGCATGGTCGCGCCCCTCGTCGCTCTCGCGCAGCGACAACAGTTCGCCGTCGCGGGCGATACCCACCGAACAGATGTCGGTGCCGGTTTCTATGCAGAGAATCAAAGACATGACTTTCGAAGTGAAAGGTGAAAGGTTAAAAGTGAAATTTTCATGTACGGTTTCCGCGCCCGATTACTCCGAAATGCTCCAGGGCCCGGCGCACGCCGTTGTCGTCGACCGACGCCGTGACGTAATCGGCCGCCCGGCGCGCCTCGTCGCACGCATTGCCCATGGCGACGCCGATGCCGGCAGCCCTCAGCAAGGGCGCATCGTTGCCCCCGTCGCCGAACGCCATCGCCTCGGCCATGGAGAACCCGAACCGCGAAGCGAACACCGCGGCGCCCTCGGCCTTGTTGACCCCGCGCACGTTGACGTCGACGAAGAGCGGGCTCCAGCGTGCGGCCTCCAAAGCAGGCACCTCGGCCATCACCTCGGGTTCGAGCCCGGGCCCGACGAAGAAACACATCTGGCAACACGCATAGCGCCCGTACAACTCCTGCAAATCGGCCTCGGCCGGCACGGGCAGGTCGACCTGCCGCGCGAACTCGACGACCTCGGGCGTGAGACGGTCGACGAACATGCCCTCGTTCAACTCCAGCATCACGGGAAAACCGAAGCGCCGGGCCGCTGCCAACGCCCGTGCGAACTCCGCGGGCGGGATGGGAACCGAGGCGATGCGCCCGCCGTCGGGCAGGAGGCATTCGGCGCCGTTGAGCGAGACGATGCCGTCGCAGGGCAGCCCGGCGACGACCCCCAGGCTGGCGAAAGGCCGCCCGGTGGCGATGAAGACCTTCACGCCGCGTGCATGCGCCTCGGCCAGCGCCTCGCGGGCGGAATCGGGCACCCGGTGGGTGTCGAAACTCACCAGCGTGCCGTCGACGTCGAAGAAGAGGGCCCGAATCATCGCCGGAAGTTTTTCAGCGCCTTGTCCATCTCGCGTCGCGCGTCGTTCTCTTTGAGATACTCGCGCTTGTCGTAGGACTTGCGGCCGCGGGCCAGGCCGACGACGACCTTGGCCAGGCCGCGGTCGTTCAAAAAGAGCCGCAGCCCCACGACGGTAAGGCCCTTGTCCTGCGCGAGCCGCTGCATCTTGCCTATCTCGCGGGCCGTCAGCAGCAGTTTGCGGTCGCGGCGCGGGGAGTGGTTGTTGCAGGTGCCCCAGTCGTATTCGGCGATGTTGACACCGCGGATCCACACCTCGCCCTTGTCGAAATAACAATAGGAATCGGTCATCGAAGCCTTGCCGGCACGCACCGACTTGATTTCGGTGCCGACCAGCACGATGCCGGCGGTCCACTCTTCGAGAATCTCGTAGTCGAAGGTGGCGCGCTTGTTCCGGACATTTATCTTTTTCTGTTCGCTCATATTCAAAAACGGCACATTGTTTGCAACATTCCGTCGCAGGGGCGGGAATCGGTCAAGGTAACCAATTTCCTTATCTTCGCAGGAGACGGACGGCGCCCCGACGGTATCCGGACAAATCCGGCACGGCTTTCGGTACGCCTCGTCTCCGATATGTTTTTACACATCTTTCTGTTTATTTTCTGTTTGCACACGGTATGCGCAGCGATGCGTGTACGACCCGAATCCCGCCCCTTTTTCTTTTGGCCGGAAGTCGAACGCGAAAGGGCCCAAGGCCAAACGGGCTCCGCTCCGGCATCGCTTCTTACGCTTATCCGCAAAATATCCCTATGCCGTTTTTGGCGGCTCCGCGAGCCGCGCGGGCCGCAGCCTCCCCCGGCGGAGGCCCGCAAACATCCGGCTGTCGCCGGGCGTGCCCCGCAGTCTGCGGCGTGCCGCCGTCCGACAACCTGGATACGGAACCGGCGAGGAGTTTTTTTGCGGCCGGCCTTTCACTCTTCACCTTTCACCTTTAACTTCTCACTTTTCACCTTTACAAAATCAGCCGCTGCAACTTCCTGGCCATGGTCACCTTGGCGCGGTTGAGCGCCGCGAGACGCTGGGTGATTTCGCACTCCTCGTCCTCGGTGAGGTTCTCGTCCGAAAGGCGCTCCTGACACTCGCGGATAAGCCCCTCGATGACCTTGGTCTTGTAGAGCGCCACGGCCTTGGGCACCCCCACGGCCAGCATCTCGGCATCGCTCTCCACGTGCACCTCCTTGCGGCGCCACAGCTCGCTGGGCACATAGTTGTCGTCCGACGTGAGCAGGTCGACCGAGACGTTGCACACCTCGGGGTCGACATGGTTCAGAAAGACGTGCGCCGGGACCTCCGCCCCCACGCCCGACTGCTGCCACTGCTCCAGGTAGGCAGCGCGTATCTTGTCGTACTGCGCATTGCGGAACGTCAGGTCGCCGTCGGCCAGTTCGTCGAAAATCACTTCGGCGACGTTGCAGGCCACCATGTTGCGCCCCTCCTTGAACTCGAACGAACAATGGCCGTATTTGAGCAGGTATTTGCACAACTCGCGCTCCAAGGCCTCAGTGCTGCTCCCCGCCTCGACGCGCTGCACGAACTCCACCTCGGGTTCGCGGGGCGCCTCGCGCCGCAGGGCGGTCTGCCGCCGCACGAATTCGTCGGTCTCGCGGTCGCCCGTAGTCGCCAGCCGCTTGCGCGCCACCTCGGAGACGAGAATCTGCTCGTCGATCTCCATGATGCGGGCGCACTCCTTGATGTAGACCGCCCGCTGGATGGAATCGGGAATCTGCGCGATGGACTGCACCATGTCGCCGATGAGCGACGCCTTGCGGATGGGGTCGCCCTGCGCATCCTCCAACAACAGCCGGGCCTTGAACGCCAGGAAATCCTGCTCGTTGGCCCGGATGTAGGCCTGCAACTCCTCGGCCGTGTGGCTGCGGGCGAACGAATCGGGGTCCTCGGGCTCGGGCAGCAGCACCACGCGCACGTTCATGCCCTCTTTGAGGATCATGTCGATACCGCGCAGCGACGCATGGATGCCCGCCGAGTCGCCGTCGTAGATGACGGTGATATTCTTGGTGAAGCGGTTGAGCAGGCGTATCTGCTCGGTGGTGAGCGACGTGCCCGACGAAGCCACGACGTTCTCGACGCCGGCCTGATGCATCGAGATGACGTCGGTATAGCCCTCCACCAGGATGGCGAAATCCTGCTGCTGGATGGCTTTCTTGGCGAAATAGAGACCGTAGAGCTCGCGTTTCTTGCTGTAAATCTCGCTCTCGGGCGAATTCTGGTACTTGGCGACCTTCTTGTCCGTGCGGAGCGTACGCCCGCCGAACGCCACGATGCGGCCCGAGATGTTGTGCACGGGAAACATCACGCGGTCGTGGAAACGGTCGAAGAGCGACCCGTCGGACTCGCGTTTGAGCGAGAGACCCGTCGAAACGAGGAACTCCTCCTTGTAACCGGCCGCCAGAGCGTCCTTGGACATCTTGTCGCCCTTGGCGGGGCAGAAGCCGAGGCCGAACTTCTCGATGGTGGCGTCGGTCATGCCGCGCTGCTGGCGGAAGTAAGTCATGCCGACGCTCATGCCCTCGCTCTCGTGGTGGAGATAATGGGCGAAGTAGTCGGCGGCCCAGCCGTTCAGGGCGAACATCGACTCGCGGTCGTTGTTGCGGCGCTCCTCCTCGGGAGTGAGTTCCTTTTCCCGGACCTCGATGCCGTAGCGCTTGGCCACCATTTTGAGGGCCTCGGGGTAGGTGACGTTCTCGTGCTCCATCAGAAAAGTCACGGCATTGCCGCCCTTGCCGCAGCCGAAGCACTTGTAGACGCCCTTGGAGGGCGACACGACGAACGACGGGGTCTTCTCGTTGTGGAACGGACAGCACGCCTGGTAGTTCACGCCCTTGCGTCTGAGCGTGACGAAGTCGCCGACGATGTCCACGATATTGGCGGCGGCATAGATGCGGTCTACTGTCTCCCGGTCGATCATAGCGTACAAAGGTAGCGATAATTCGAAAATTAACGAAATAAAATCATCCTATCGGCAGGTTGTGCGGATATAACGGGAAGCGGCGCTCTAAAACAAAAAATTATGCTTATATTTACCCGGCAGAACCAATCATCCCTATGGAAGAAGACATCGAATATGCATTGCGGCTCGAAATCGAAGAGATGGAGCGGCTGCTGGCCGACCGTCGCTTCGAATACGACCGGATGCGGGAAGAACATCGGCGGCAATATCCCGATCAGGACTCGGAACTGGCATGGGAAATGTCGCAGCACATGAACGACTACTATCGGTTCTGTGTCGCTCCCTTGCAGGAGGAACTCGAAAAAAAGAAACGGACTCTCGCCCTGTTTTCATAAAATGGACTTCAAACTGGTATCGGACTACGCCCCGACGGGCGACCAGCCGGAGGCGATCGCGCAGCTGCTGGAGGCCATCCGCCACGGCTCGCAGCACAACACGCTCCTGGGCGTCACGGGCTCGGGCAAGACCTTCACGGTGGCCAACGTCATCGCGGAGCTGAAGCGTCCGACGCTGGCGCTGAGCCACAACAAAACCCTGGCGGCGCAGCTCTACGGCGAGTTCAGGAACTTCTTCCCCGAGAACGCCATCGAGTACTTCGTATCGTACTACGACTACTACCAGCCCGAAGCCTACCTCCCGGCGTCGGACACCTATATAGAAAAGGACCTCTCGATCAACGACGAAATCGAGAAGATGCGGTTGCAGACCGTCGCCACGCTCCTCTCGGGGCGCCGCGACGTCATCGTCGTGTCGAGCGTTTCGTGTCTCTACGGCGCCGGCAACCCGGCCGACTTCCATGCCACGGCCATCAAGATAGAGGTCGGGCAGATCGTCAACTACAAACACTTCCTCTACAAACTGGTCGAGGCGCTCTACACCCGCACCGAACGCGAGCTGGAGCCGGCCACGTTCCGCGTCAACGGCGACACGGTCGACATCATGGCGGCCTTCGGCGAGTTCGGCAACCAGTGTTTCCGCGTCATGTTCTTCGACAACGAAGTGGAGGCCATCTACGCCATCGACCCCGTGACGGGCCAGCGGCTCCACCCGCTCGACTCGCTGACGCTCTACCCCACCAGTCTCTTCGTCACGACCAAGGAACGCATCCACTCGGCCGTGCAGCAGATTTATCTCGACCTCGGCAAGCAGGTCGAGATGTTCGAACGCGAAGGCCGCATGACGGAGGCGCAGCGCATCAAACAACGCGTGGAGTACGACGTGGAGATGATCAAGGAACTGGGCTACTGCCCCGGAATCGAGAACTACTCGCGCTACTTCGACGGCCGGGCCGCAGGCACGCGCCCGTTCTGCCTGCTGGACTACTTCCCGCAGGACTATCTGATGGTGGTGGACGAGAGCCACGTGACCATCCCGCAGGTCCACGCCATGTTCGGCGGCGACCGGGCCCGCAAGGAGAATCTCGTGGAATACGGATTCCGCCTACCCGCGGCCAAAGACAACCGCCCGCTGACGTTCGGCGAATTCGAGCAGCTGCAAGGCACGAGCATCTACGTCAGCGCCACGCCGGCCGACTGGGAGCTGATGAAGAGCGAAGGGGTCATCGTCGAACAGCTGATACGCCCCACGGGCCTCGTCGACCCGCCCCTGGAAGTGCGCGTGACCCTCAACCAGATAGACGACCTCATCGAGGAGATAGACAAGCGGGTGAAGAACGACGACAAGGTGCTGGTCACGACCATCACCAAGCGCATGGCCGAAGAGCTCTCGAAGTATTTCGACCGTGTGGGCGTCCGCAACCGCTACATCCACTCCGACGTCGACACCCTCGAACGCATCCGCATCCTCGAAGACCTGCGCGCCGGCATGTTCGACGTGCTGATAGGCGTCAACCTCCTGCGCGAGGGGCTCGACCTCCCCGAAGTGGCCCTGGTGGCCATCCTCGACGCCGACAAGGAGGGATTCCTGCGCAACGTACGCTCGCTGACGCAGATAGCCGGTCGCGCCGCGCGCCACTCGCAGGGCAACGTGATACTCTACGCCGACACCTGCACCGACTCCATGCGCCAGACCATCGAGCAGAGCAACCGCCGCCGCGAAATCCAGGTGCGCTACAACATGGAGCACGGCGTGCTGCCCCGGCAGGCCCGGCGCAGCGGCACGGGACAGAGCGCCCTGCTGGCGGGCAGCGCCCAGACAGCCGGCGGGACGGATGCCGCGCTCTACCCTCTTGCCGAAGCGCACAGCATGACGGCGGCCGACGTGCAGAAAGCCTACGACGCCACGGCCGGCGAGAACCTCGACGCCCTCATCGAACGGGCCCGCGAAGATATGGAACGTGCGGCCAAGTCGCTCGACTTCCTGGCGGCCGCCCGCTACCGCGACCGCATGTACGAGTTGCAGAAGCTCCGCGACGAAAACCGGAAATAACCCCGGTCTCAAAAGCCATCCCGAACCGCACGCATACGGGCTTCGCCGCCCGCCGCCTTACGGTCTGTCGGCCGGCATCCACCGCCCCGCCGGTCCGCAGTTCCGTGTCGGCGGCCCGGCATCCGACGGCCGGGGTATTCGGCAGCCGAACGAAAAATCCCGATTTGTTTGGCGGGACGGAGAAAATGACCTACTTTTGTACACTTAAAGGCATTCTTTAAGCCCAATGCGGAACCCGGCCGGCACGGACGGTGCCGGGCCGGCAACTGCGAATACGAAACCAAGGTACAGAGATATGAACCGTAAGTTTTTGATCGTCTTTATTGTTCTGAGCTGTCTTGTCGGACGGGCCTTCGCCCAGATGACCGACGACCAGATCATCGACTATGTGCAGCGCGGAGTGACCGCCGGGAAGAATCAGCAGCAGATCGCCCGCGAACTGCTCGTGCGCGGCGTGTCGCAGTCGCAGCTGTTGCAGCTGAAAGCCAAATACGATGCCGGCGAACTGAGCGCTTCGGGCAGCACGGGCAGCTCGAAGTCGGGGCAGTCGCTGACGTCGGCGACCGAGCGTACGGACATCCTGCGCGACGTTTCCGACGACGAGCCTTCGCGCGTGGCGGTCCGCACCGCAAGCCGGACGGCCGAAGATGCGCAGTCGGGAACGGTCGCTACGGTTCCCGGAACTGCCGGATTGTCGGACCCGAACGCCGGGATGCCCGGCGCCCAGTCTGCCGCTTCCGGTTACAACTATGTCGAGGCCCGCGACACGGTGGGCAAGCGCCGGGTCTTCGGCCGCAGCGTGTTCAGCGGCAAGACGCTGACGTTCGAACCCAACGCCAACATGGCGACCCCCGAGGATTACCGGCTCGGTCCGGGCGACGAGGTGGTCATCGACGTATGGGGCGCCAGCGAAGACTATGTTTGCGAAGTCATCTCGCCCGAGGGCAGCATCATGGTGACGGAGATCGGGCCGGTCTATCTCAACGGGCTGACCGTCCGCGAGGCCGCCGCGCGGGTCCGCAACCTCTTCGCACGCAAGTATGCCGGCGTCGAGGGCGAATCGCCCGCCACGGAGGTACGGGTGACGCTGGGGCAGATACGGACCATTCAGATACATGTCATGGGCGAGGTCGAGGTGCCGGGCACCTACCGGCTTTCGTCGTTTTCATCGGTGTTCCATGCGCTCTACCGGGCCGGCGGCGTGACCGACATCGGTACGCTCCGCCAGGTCGAAGTTCTGCGCAACGGACGCCGCGTTGCGCTGCTGGACCTCTACGAATACCTCTTTTCGGGCAAGTTCGGGCAGGAGGTGCGCCTGGAAGAGGGCGACGTTATCCTGGTGCACCCCTACGGCAGACTGGTCGAGGTCAGAGGCAAGGTGAAGCGCCCGATGTATTATGAAATGAAGGAGGGCGAGACGATGCGCAATCTGCTCGATTACGCGGGCGGCTTCTCGGGCGATGCCTATAACAAGGAGGTGTGCGTGGTGCGCCGTTCGGGGCGCGAGTACGAGTTTTTCAGCGTGCCGGTCGACAAGTTTGACGCGTTCGTGCTTGAAGACGGCGACGAAATCGAGGCCGGTGCCGTGCTGGACCGTTTCGCCAACCGGGTCGAAGTGCGCGGTGCGGTTTTCCGCCCGGGATTGTATGAATTGTGCGACGACGTGGCTACGGTGGGACAGCTGGTCAAGCGTGCCGAGGGTCTCAAAGAGGAGGCTTTCCTGTCGCGTGCACTGCTCTACCGCGAGTGCGACGACCTGCTGCAACGGATGATTTCGGTCGATCTGGCCGGCATCGTCAAGGGAACCGCGCCCGACATCGCGTTGCAGCGCAACGATGTGCTGGTCATTCCCAGCCGTCACGATCTGACCGAACTGGGCGGCTTCACCATCAGCGGCGAAGTGGCGCAGCCGGGGACCTACCCCTATGTGGAGGAGATGACCCTCGAAGACCTCATCGTGCAGGCCGGCGGTCTGCTCGACGGTGCGTCGACGGTGCGCGTGGAGGTGGCCCGGCGATTGAAGAATCCCCGCAGCACGGCCGCTTCGAGCCGCCTGGGACAGGTTTTCACCTTCTCGCTCAAAGACGGTCTGGTGGTGGACGGAACTCCCGGGTTCAAGCTCGAACCTTTCGACGTTGTGGCCGTGCGCAAGAGTCCCGGCTACAAGGAACAGCGCATGGTGAGCGTTGCGGGCGAAGTGGTCTTCTCGGGCGAATATGCCTTGCTGCATAAGAACGAACGCATCTCCGACCTGGTGAAGCGTGCCGGCGGCTTGACGGACGACGCCTACATCCGCGGCAGCCGGCTGATGCGCCAGATGAACGAAGAGGAGCGCGCCCTGCGCGACGATGTGCTGCGCATGGCCCAGCTCGACGGGGGCCCCGACTCGCTCTCGGTGGAGAAACTGCGCGAGAACGACACCTACACCGTGGGCATCGAACTCGAAAAGGCGCTGGCCAACCCCGGGTCGGACTACGACGTGGTGCTGCGCGAGGGCGACCGCCTGTTCGTGCCGGAATATGTCAGCACGGTGAAGATCGTGGGCGAAGTGATGCGTCCCAACACGGTGCTCTACTCCAAGGGCAAGCGGTACAAGGACTATATCGACCAGGCCGGCGGCTATGCCGTGCGCGCCAAGAAGAGCCGCACCTATATCGTCTACATGAACGGCATGATTTCGCGCAAGAAGAACCGCATCGAACCGGGCTGCGAAATCATCGTGCCCCGCAAACGTGTCCGGGCCGGTCTGGGCGTGACGGAAATCATGGGCCTGGCGACCTCGGCCGCCTCGCTCGGAACGATGGCCGCCTCGATTGCCAACCTTGCAAAATAGAACAGCGATGAAGAACGACTTGCAGGAAAACACCGCTCCCCGGCAGACGGCCGAGGATGAAATCGATCTGCTGGAACTCGCCCGCAAGGTGTGGGCCGAGCGCAAACTGGTGCTGCGCTGGTGCTGCTATGCGGCCGTCGTCGGACTGATCGTTGCGTTCAGCATTCCCCGGGAGTACACCGCCGCCGCGGTGCTGGCCCCCGAGACCACGTCGAGCAAGAATTCGCTCGGCGGCCTGGGCGCCCTGGCCAGCATGGCCGGCATCAACGTGGGCAACATGACCGAAACGGACGCCGTGAACCCCGACCTCTACCCCGATGTGGTGAAGTCGGTGCCGTTCGTCATCGAACTCTTCCCCGTGCAGGTCGAGACGGCCGACGGCACGTTGCGTACCGACCTCTACGACTATCTGAAGAAACACACCCGGCGGCCCTGGTGGAGCGCGGTGATTTCGGCTCCGTTCAAGGCGCTCGGATGGTGCATGTCGCTCTTCCGCGAGAAGATGCCCGAATCCGACGGTTCGTCGGTCGATCCGTTCCGGCTGACGCCCGACGAAGACCGCATCGTGGAGGCGCTGGGCCGTCGCGTAACGGTCGCCGTGGACAAGAAGAATTCGCTGGTGACGCTCTCGGTGACGATGCAGGACCCGCTCATCTCGGCCACCGTGGCCGACACCGTGATGCGCAACTTGCAGAACTACGTCACCGACTACCGCACCAACAAGGCGCGCAACGACCTGAAATTCACCCAACAGCTCTACGACGAAGCGCAGCGGGACTACTACGGCGCACAACAGCGCTATGCCCGTTACATGGATGCCAATCAGAATGTCGTGCGGCGTGCGGTGCGCACCGAGCAGGAACGGCTGCAGAACGAGATGACGCTGGCCTACAACATCTACAATCAGATGGCCCAGCAGCTGCAGGTGGCCAAGGCCAAGGTGCAGGAGAGCACGCCGGTCTATGCCGTCGTGCAGCCCGCGACGGTTCCGCTCAAGGCAGCGAAACCCTCGAAAACGATGGTGCTCGCAGGATTCGTGTTCTTCGCCGCAGCCGCGGCCGTAGCCTGGATTCTTTTCGGGCGCGGTCTTTGCGCCAACCTGCGGCAAGGACTGAACGAAGCGCCCAAGGAGGAATAGAGCCGCTCGCGACCGCAGCCTATTCGGCCCGCCGGCCCGCTCCGTTAAAGGCGAAGTTTCGTAATATTTGTTTTCCTCGGCCCGACCTTCAGAGGTCGGGCCGATGCTTTTCCGTTCAGCAGGCCGCCCGCCGCTTTCCGGCGTCGCCGGATTCGTAAGGATTGGCCGGGCTTCGTTCTGAGGAGCAATGCGACGAAAAATCCGTTTTCCATTCTTCCGTTCCAAGGAGCTCCGCCCGCACCACCTTTACTCGCACCGCATGCACCTGTCTTTTCTTAGTTGCCCGGCTGGGGGCGGTCGCGCAAGCGCGAGCCGGGCAACGAAAAATTGTTTCATCATTTACCCGTCTCGTCATTCTGAGCAGAGCGAAGAATCTATAATCATAAATACCGACTCTCGCTTCGTTCGTCGATTCGCTCTGCTCAGAGTGACAATTCGCATCTTTTTGTCTTAAAAATAAAATTCCGCCCCGATGTCTGAGCCGTCAGCGGCACCCGGCATCGCCGGCACAAAATTGTGTGGCCCCGCTTTTGTGTTTTACGAAGAAAATCACTACTTTTGTAAGATTCCGTACACCAATTCAGTCAACAACGCACACCTATGGATATAGTTGCCAGTCTGATCAAGATGATTTTCGGCTCGAAAGCCGACAAGGACCGCAAGGAAATCGAACCCTACATTCAGAAAATCAAGGCCGTATACCCCGAAATCGAGGCTCTCTCGAACGACGGGCTGCGCGCCCGCAGCGAGGAGCTCAAGCGCCGCATCGCCGACTATATCGCCGGCGACGAAGCCCGCATCGCGGAGCTGCGCACGCAGCTCGAAAAGCCGGAGACCACGCTCGCCGAGAAAGAGAAGATTTCCAAGGAGATCGACGACCTCACCAAGCGCATCGACGACCGCATCGAGGAGAAGCTCGACGAGATTCTGCCCGAGGCGTTCGCCATCATGAAGGATACGGCGCGGCGCTTCGCCGAGAACGAGACCGTCGAGGTCACGGCCAACGACTTCGACCGCGAACTGGCCGCCACCAAAGACTTCGTCCGCATCGAAGGCGACAAGGCCCTCTACGCCACCCACTGGCTGGCCGGAGGCAACGACGTGAAATGGGACATGGTCCACTACGACGTGCAGCTCTTCGGCGGCGTGGTGCTCCACAAGGGCAAAATCGCCGAGATGGCCACGGGCGAGGGCAAAACCCTCGTGGCGACGCTCCCGGTATTCCTCAATGCCCTGGCCAAGAAGGGCGTGCACCTCGTGACGGTCAACAACTACCTGGCCAAGCGAGACAGCGAGTGGATGGGCCCCATGTACGAGTTCCACGGCCTGTCGGTGGCTTGCATCGACGACACGCAGCCCAACTCCGACGCCCGCCGCAAAGCCTACATGGCCGACATCACGTTCGGCACCAACAACGAATACGGCTTCGACTACCTGCGCGACAACATGGCCTCGTCGCCCAAGGACCTCGTGCAGCGCAAGCACCACTTCGCCATCGTCGACGAGGTCGACTCGGTGCTCATCGACGACGCCCGCACGCCGCTCATCATCTCGGGTCCCGTGCCCAAGGGCGACGACCAGATGTTCGAGCAGTACCGTCCCGCCATCGAGAACCTCTACAACCTTCAGAAAAACCTGGTCACCGGACTGTTGGCCGAGGCGCGCAAGCTCATCGCCGACGGCAACAGCGACGAGGGCGGCGTGAAGCTCTACCGCACGCACAAGGGTCTGCCCAAGTACAAGCCCCTTATCAAATACCTCTCGGAGCAGGGCATCAAGGCGCTGATGCAGAAGACCGAGAACGTCTACATGCAGGACAACAACCGCCGCATGCCCGAAATCACGGACGACCTCTACTTCATCATCGACGAGAAGCTCAATTCGGTGGAGCTCACCGACAAGGGCCACGAGGCGCTCTCGAAGTATTTCAACGAGGACGGTTTCTTCGTCCTGCCCGACATCGGGTCGGAGGTCGCCGAGCTCGAAAAGAGCGACCTTTCGGCCGAGGAGCGGGCCAAGAAACGCGACGAGGTCATCAACGACTACTCCGTCAAGTCGGAGCGCGTGCACACCGTCCACCAGCTGCTGAAGGCCTACGCCATGTTCGAGAAGGACATCGAGTACGTGGTGATGGACAACAAGGTCAAAATCGTCGACGAGCAGACGGGCCGCATCCTCGAAGGGCGCCGCTACTCCGACGGTCTGCACCAGGCCATCGAGGCCAAGGAGCACGTGAAGGTCGAGGCCGCCACGCAGACGTTCGCGACCATCACCCTGCAGAACTACTTCCGCATGTACCACAAGCTGGCCGGCATGACCGGTACGGCCGAGACCGAGGCTTCGGAGTTCTGGTCCATCTACAAGCTCGACGTGGTGGCCATCCCCACCAACCGGCCCGTCATCCGCGACGACCGCCAGGACCTGATCTACAAGACCAAGCGCGAGAAGTACAACGCCGTCATCGAGGAGATCGTACGCCTCGTCGGCGAGGGCCGTCCGGTGTTGGTCGGCACCACGTCGGTCGAGATTTCGGAGCTGCTGAGCCGCATGCTCAAGCTCCGCGGCATCAAGCATAACGTACTGAACGCCAAGCAGCACCAGCTGGAGGCCCAGGTCGTGGCCGAGGCCGGCCGCGCCGGGCAGGTGACCATCGCCACCAACATGGCGGGCCGCGGTACCGACATCAAGCTCACGCCCGAGGTCAAGGAGGCCGGCGGTCTGGCCATCATCGGCACCGAGCGCCACGAGAGCCGCCGCGTCGACCGCCAGCTGCGCGGCCGTGCCGGACGTCAGGGCGACCCGGGTTCGTCGCAGTTCTTCGTTTCGCTGGAGGACGACCTGATGCGTCTCTTCGGTTCGGGCCGCATCGCCGCCATGATGGACCGCATGGGACTCAAGGAGGGCGAGGTGATACAGGCCGGCATGATGACCCGCGCCATCGAGCGGGCGCAGAAGAAGGTCGAGGAGAACAACTTCGGCATCCGCAAACGCCTCTTGGAGTACGACGACGTCATGAACTCGCAGCGCGAAGTCATCTACACGCGCCGCCGCCACGCGCTCTACGGCGAGCGGGTCGAAATCGACCTCAACAACATCATGTACGACTTCGCCGCCGACTTCCTGGAGAACCACCGCGGCATTGACTTCGAGGACTTCCGTTTCGAGATGATCCGCGAAGTGGCCGTCGAGCCCACGTTCGACGAGAAGACCTACAGCGACGCCAAGTTCGACGAGGTCGTCGAGGCCATCGTCCGCGACCTCAAGGAGGCCTACGCACGCCGGGCCAAGGCCGTGGCCGACACGGTGCGCCCCGTCATGCAGCGCATCTACGAGGAGAAGAAGGACCAGCTCGATTCGAACCTCTACTTCCCCATCACCGACGGCCACCTGGGCTACAACGTGCCCGTCAACCTGCGCCGGTGCAAGGAGTCGGACGGGGCCGAAATCTACAAGGTCTTCTCCAAGGTGGTGATGTTCACCACCATCGACGACGCCTGGCGCGAGCATCTGCGCGAGATGGACGACCTGCGCCAGAGCGTGCAGAACGCCACCTACGAGCAGAAGGACCCGCTGCTGATCTACAAGTTCGAGTCGTTCGGGCTCTTCTCCCGGATGCTCGTCAAGGTCAACCGCGACGTGCTCGCCGTGCTCAACAAGGCCTACATCCCCGTCCGCGACCAGAATGCCGAAGCCGTGCAGCGCGAGCAGCAGCAGCGCGCCCGGGTCGACGTCAACAAGTTGCAGGCATCGCGCATGCAGGCCGCCGCACAGGCCGGCCAGGGCGAGCGGCAGAAGCCCATGCCCGTCCAGGCCGAGAAGAAGGTGGGCCGCAACGACCCCTGCCCCTGCGGTTCGGGCAAGAAGTACAAGAACTGCCACGGAAAAGGGATGTAAAACAAAGTGAAAAGCGAAAGGTGAAAGGTGATTTTCCGACCCTCTGCCTTTCACTTTTCACTTTTAATCTTTCACCTTACGGAAGTGGGTTACAACGAAGAAAAACTGCGTCAGCTGGACATGCGCTACCTGCGCATGGCGCGCATCTGGGCCGAGAACTCCTATTGCGTGCGCCGCAAGGTGGGAGCACTGATCGTCAAGGACCGGATGATCATCTCCGACGGTTACAATGGCACCCCCTCGGGTTTCGAGAACGTCTGCGAGGACGAGACGGGCAAGACCAAGGCCTATGTCCTCCACGCCGAGGCCAACGCCATCACCAAGGTGGCCAAGAGCGCCAACAACTGCGACGGTTCGACGCTCTACATCACCGCCGCACCGTGCCTCGAATGTTCGAAACTCATCATCCAGGCCGGCATCCGGCGCGTCGTCTACAGCGAGGACTACCGCTCGGAGGACGGTCTGAACCTCCTGCGCAAGGTCGGCATCGAATGCGTGCAGTACGCTTCGGATACCAACGAATGCATGGGATGATGACACGGCTTCCGATATTCCTGTTCTTCCTCTGCGGCTTCATCCTGCCGGCGCAGGCGCAGGAGCCCGTTCCTGCAGCCGATTCCACAGCGTCTCCGGCCGCCGTTCCCGAATACCTCTATTGTCAGATCATCCATTTCCACATGCCGACGACCAAGGGCGAAAGCGTCGTGTTCGATTTCGGTCAAGAAACCGGATTCTGGAAATACAACGTGCTCACCGACAGCCTCGGGCGCGACCTCGTCTTCAACTCGGGCATCCAGGCCCTCAACTACATGACCGCCCGCGGCTGGGAGTTCGTGCAGGCTTGGTCCTCGGGCGAGGAGAACCAAAAGACCCATATGCTTCTGCGTATCCCCGCCTCCGAATTGCCGGAAGAGACGGTGGCGGCCGCACTCGCCGCACCGCGCAGCAGCCGGAACCGGGCAGCATGGAAGGAAGAGGAGGAACGGCCCTCCGACCAACAGTAACAATAGGGACGAATGACAGCCTCAGGGTCCGCAAGCAAGAACAGCCGTTCGACGCAACGCATCGTCATCATGGGCGCCACTTCGGGGCTGGGCTTCGAAACAGCCCGGCTCTGCATCGGTGCAGGATGGCGCGTGGGTGCCGCAGGACGCAATGCCGAGGCCCTTGCACGGCTCCGGGCGCTGGCTCCGGAGCTGGTCGAAACCGCCGTCATCGACATCACGCACGACGATGCGCCAAAGCGACTCGACGAACTCGTCGGGCGCCTGGGCGGCATGGACATCTACTTCCACACCTCGGGCATCGGCCGCCGCAACACCGGGTTGGAGCCCGGCATCGAGCTGGCCACGCTCCGCACCAACGGCGAGGGTTTCGTGCGCATGGTGACCGCGGCGTTCGGGTGGTTCCGCTCGCACGGCGGCGGTCATATCGTCGTCATCAGTTCCGTCGCCGGCACCCGCGGACTGGGTTCGGCACCCGCCTATTCGGCCACCAAACGGATGCAGAACACCTATGTCGACGCCCTTGCGCAGCTCGCGCGCATGGAGCGGCTCCCCATCCGTTTTACCGACATCCGGCCCGGATTCGTCGCCACGCCGCTCCTCTCGGGCGACGACTATCCGTTGCTCATGCAGCCCGAGCCGGTCGCCCGGCGCATCTTCCGGGCCATCCGCCGCCGCAGGCGCCGCATCGTCATCGACCGGCGCTGGGCCCTGCTCGTCCTGCTGTGGCGGTTGATTCCCGCCTGGTTGTGGGAGCGGCTCCCGGTTCGCAAAAACAATTGATTTTCAATCGACTCGATGCCATAAAACGAGATATGCAAAACAGTTTGCACATCTCGTTTTCAGTTTTTGCACGACCGTTCGGCCGATTGCCGCTTCAGGCGTTTTTCGCTGCCCAGTCCAGCAGTTGTTCCAACAGCGGAACCAGCGATTCGCCTTTCGGCGTCAGCCGATATTCCACACGCGGCGGCACTTCGGGCCACACTTTGCGCGCCAACAGCCCCGCCTGCTCCAGGTCGCGGAGCGTCGACGCCAGCATCCGTTCGGAGATGCCGCCCGGCACGGCGCGCGCCAGTTCGCCGAAGCGCAGTACGCCCCGTCGGGCGAGGGTCAGCAGCACGAGCAGCGCCCAGCGACTGCCGAAACGTTCGAACAGCGCACAGGCGGGCGAGGAGGGGACGGCAATTTTTTCCATTTTTTTCGGCGTTGCAACCGCTTCGGAATGACGAAAACTGACTTCGGCGTAAGTAGCTGACATGCAGCTCCGTTCTTGTTTCGTCCCGGGAAACGGTCTATCTTGCGGTTGCAAAATTACGAAAATTATGACCGACTTGGACCAACTCCACTTCACCGGCACCGTCTGGCGTCCGCCCTACGAGGCCCACTCCGTGCTGTTGCAGGCGACCGTCGGCTGCACGCACCACGCCTGCAAGTTCTGTTCGCTCTACGACGACCTGCGCTTCCGTCTCTCGCCTGCGGAGGAGATTGAGGCCGACCTGCGAATCATCGCCCGCTTCCAGCCGCGGGCCCGGCGCGTCTTTCTCGTCGGGGCCAATCCGTTCGTGCTCAGCCACAACCGTCTTGTCCGACTCGCCGAACGCATCCGCGACCACCTGCCCAAGGTACGGACCATCGGCATGTTCGCCCGCGTGACCGACATCGCGGCCAAGAGCGACGACGAGCTGCGCGACCTCCGGGCCCGCGGCATCACAGGACTGACCATCGGCACCGAGACGGGCGACGAACCCTCCCTCGCATTCATGCACAAGGGGCACACGGCCGCCGAGACGCTGGCGCAGTGCCGCCGGCTCGACACGGCCGGCATCGAATACTATTTCACCTACATGACCGGGCTCGCAGGAGCCGGCAACGGACAGCGGGCGGCCATGGCTACGGCGGCGCTCTTCAACCGCCTGCACCCTTATATAATAGGCGTGGTCTCGCTCACGCTCTTTCCCGAAGCTCCGCTGGCCGCCGACGTCGCCGCCGGGCGGTTCATCGAAGCCAGCGAGCGCGAGCGGCTCGAAGAACTCCGCACGTTCATCGCCGCCCTCACCGTGCCTGCCACGCTGATGGCCCACACCGTGTCGAACACCGTGCCGCTCCTGGGACGCCTGCCCGAGGAGCGCACCCGCCTGCTCCGCGAGCTCGACGACGCATTGGCCCGCTGCGACGAGTCGGACCTCGCCGCCTACCGCCGCGGCATCGGCCATCTGTAAAAAGAACGCTTCCGGCCATTCGGAAGCGCCCTTTTTCGGATTACAGGTTCAAATATCCCCTGAGGGTTTGCACATATTCTTCGAAAGCCCTGCGCCCCGCTGCGGTCACGCGGCAGACCGTCCGCGTCTTCTTGCCGACGAATCCCTTTTCCACTTCGATGTACCCTGCCGCCGCGAGTTTGTCGAGCTGGACGCTGAGGTTTCCGGCGGTGGCGGCGGTCTTTTCCCGGAGATAGACGAAGTCCGCTTCGGCAAGGTTCATCAGCACGGACATGACCGCCAGCCGCAGCTGCGAGTGAAGCAGCGGATCAAGCTCTTTCATCGCCCTTGCGCGCCAGCCGCCGCATTTCCAGACCGGGAACGATCATCATCAGCACGAAACAAAGGAGAAAGCCCGGCATGACCCACGCCGTCGACAACGTCACCCCGGAGAAGATGCAGCCCAGCAACACCATGCCGAAAGCGACGCTGAGGACTCCTCCGGCCACCATGCTCCGCACTTTCAGGGCTGCGCCCGAACCTATGACGCCGAACCCCACCACGAAAATCGCATAAAAGAACATGACCATCCACGGCGAATTGCCCGTCGCCAGGTGGAGAACCGTACAGAGGACGACCCCGGCCGCACCGAGAATCCCGACCGACTTCCAGATGGCGGCGCAGACCTTGTCGGTATAGGAGAGGTAGCCGCGGCTGTTTTGCTTTGCGACCTGCCTGCGATTGAAAATCCAACCGAAGGCCATCAGCGCCCACAGGCCGTTGAATGCAGGATTGCCGGTCGCGGCAACCGCCGCCCACACTGCGGAGGCGATGACTACCGTGAGTATGCCCCAGTTCAGAAGAATATTGCCGTCGCCGATTTCGAAACGGCTTTTGGTGTCGGAAATCATGCGGGCTATCAGCTCGATGCTCTCCCTTTCGTTCAGTTTGTTGCCGGTGTTCTCGCCTTGGCCGGGCTCGAACGTGTCCGGCTCTGCGTTCGGGTTACCGAACGCGCTTGTTTTACGGTCGTTCATAATGATGATTTTAATGGTTTATAATATAAACTGCATCCGGAAAAGAAAAAGAGCGAACCCGCGCGATGCTGCTCCTTTTTGATTTCTTGCGCAAATATAAAACGGTTTATTTTATAAACCAAACATTTTGCATTGTTTTTTATGTTCATCCGCAAAAAAACTTTTTTCTTGTCGGTGCTTTTTTCGTGGCTGTCGGTCAGCGGGAGTGGTGATTGTTTTCGAATCGCAGCCTGCGTCCTGTCAGGAGCCGGGTTCTGCGGCTGATTTCGGGACATAGCCTGCGATAATTCGCAAAACGCCGTTTTAACAGGATGAGTGGGTGTTCGCACAGCTATCCGAGAACCGCCAAATGGCCGAGAGGGCTTAGATACGTCGGTGTAATGACGGTGCGAAAATTCGAATCCGTTCGGTTCTCCGACCATAGCCCCTCGCAAGGGAGGGATAGTAGTCGTTCGTAGAATTCTGCTTTTAGCGGGGCGCGACACTCGGATTCGAAACAAAACACGTCGACACGAATTATGCTCCCGAGCCGGAATCGCCGGCCGCCTCTGACGGCTGCGCAGCGAAAACCGCCGCAACCCGGGGATGGGTCGCGGCGGCAGGAAGTAAAGCGAAGCAGGACGCGAGGCGCCTACCGGATGAAGAGCAGTTCGCGGTACTTGGGCAACGGCCATATCTGGTCGTCGACGATCTCCTCCAGCTTGTCGATGTGGTGGCGTATCTCGTCGAAGAAGACCGCCACGGTGTCGTGGTAGGCGATGGCCTTTTCGCGCTGGTCCTCGATGCGGTTGGCTTTCTTGCGCGCCTCGATCATCTCGTCGGTCAGCTTCTGAATGGCCGTCGTGTGGTCCTGAATCTTCTTGATGAGGGCGATGTCGGCCGTCGATTTGAGCTCGGGAATCTGCAGCAGCTTGTAGACCTTGTCCAGAAGCAGCGCTTCGTATTTCGAGGCGATGGGCACGATGTGGTTCATGGCCAGGTCGCCCAGCACGCGCCCCTCTATCTGTATCTTCTTGGTGTAGGTCTCCCACTTCACCTCGGTGCGGGCTTCGAGCTCGACCCCGGTGTAGACGCCCATGTCGCCGAACATGCGCAGCGACTCCTTGTCCAGATAACGGTCGAAAATCAGCGGCGTGGAGGTCTCGCAGTCGAGACCGCGCTTCTTCGCTTCGGCCTTCCATTCGTCCGAGTAGCCGTTGCCGTCGAAGCGGATGGGGCGGCACTCCTTGATCATCTTCTTCAGCACTTCGTAGATGGCTTTCTCCTTCTTGGCACCGGCTTCGATTTTGGCGTCGACCGCCGCCTTGAAGTGCGTAAGTTCGTCGGCCACGGCCGTGTTGAGCGTAATCATCGCCTCGGCGCAGTTGTCCGACGACCCCACGGCGCGGAACTCGAAGCGGTTGCCCGTAAAGGCGAACGGCGAGGTGCGGTTGCGGTCGGTGTTGTCCAGCAGCAGCGTCGGTATATGCGAAATACCGCTCATCTTGAAGACGTTCTTGGCGTCGAAGCGGATGGCGTCGTCGCCCTTCGAGGCGGCCAGCTTGTCCAGCACGGCCGAAACCTGCGAACCCAGGAACGCGGAGATGATGGCCGGAGGCGCTTCGTTGGCACCCAGGCGATGGGCGTTGGTGGCGCTCATAATGGAGGCTTTCAGCAGGCCGTTGTGCTTGTAGACCGCCGAGATGACGTTGACCAGGAAGGTGATGAACTGCAGGTTCTCCGAGGCCGTCTTGCCCGGCCCCAGGAGGTTCACGCCCGTGTCGGTGCCGAGCGACCAGTTGTTGTGCTTGCCCGAGCCGTTGATGCCCTTGAAGGGTTTTTCGTGCAGCAGTACGCGGAACTGATGGCGGCGCGCTATCTTGTCCATGATGGTCATCAGCAGCTGGTTGTGGTCGTTGGCCAGGTTGGCTTCCTCGTAGACCGGGGCCAGTTCGAACTGATTGGGCGCCACTTCGTTATGACGCGTCTTGACCGGAATGCCCAGCAGCAGGCATTCGTATTCCAGCTCCTTCATGAAAGCCATCACGCGCGTGGGAATGGCGCCGAAATAGTGGTCTTCGAGCTGCTGGTTCTTGGCCGATTCGTGGCCCATCAGCGTGCGGCCCGTCAGCACCAGGTCGGGACGGATGGCCCACAGGCTCTCGTCGACCAGGAAATACTCCTGCTCCCAGCCCAGGTAGGAATAGACCTTTTCGACGTTCTTGTCGAAATAGCGGCACACCTCCGTCGCGGCCTTGTCCACGGCCGAGAGCGAGCGCAGCAGCGGCACCTTGTAGTCGAGGGCCTCGCCCGTGTAGGCGATGAAGACCGTGGGGATGCAAAGCGTGGTGTCGACGATGAAAGCCGGCGACGCAGGGTCCCACGCCGAGTAGCCGCGCGCCTCGAAGGTGTTGCGGATGCCGCCGTTGGGGAACGACGACGCGTCGGGTTCCTGCTGCACGAGCAGCTTGCCCGAGAACTCTTCCAGCACGCCGCCGCAGCCGTCGGGCTCGGCGAAAGCGTCGTGCTTCTCGGCCGTGCCGCCCGTGAGGGGCTGGAACCAGTGGGTGTAGTGGTCGGCGCCGTGCTCCAAAGCCCACTGCCGCATGCCGGCAGCCACGCTGTCGGCGATTTCGGCTGGCAGCGGCGTGCCGTTCTCCATGGTGTTGATAAGCGCGTCGAACGTCTTTTTGTTGAGGTACTTGCGCATGGCATCGCGCCCGAAGACCCGGGCGCCGAAATAGTCCGAGGGGCGGCCGGCGGGAACGTCGACCTCCGCGGCCGTGTGGTTGATGGCCGCATCGACCATCTTGAATCTGAGAAGCGACATGCTGTTGCGGATTAGGTTCGGGTTGTCTGTTTTGTCGGGAACGCAGAGTCCCGTTGCCGGGGCAGGATTCGCTGCCGGTTCCGGTTCCGCCTGCTTGGGCAGACGGCCTTTTCCGGGCCGGACCGAAACTGCGGCGGCGGTCGTCCGTTCTTCCGACTGCAAATGTAATTCTTTTCCCGCAACGTTGTTTTACAGGAATCGCATTTTTTGCAAAAACACGTGATTTTTTCATCGTTTTTCAGAAAAATAGCCTCAATTTTTCGGGATATACCCTATTTTTTTTACGCCATTTTTCAGAAAATCACTTCAAAAATTCGACCGTTTTGCCATTTTCAACATTTTTCGAATTTTGATTGATTCAAGGTTATTTAGTTGAATTTTCCACTATTTATCCTCAAATACAAAACACGGATATTGCCGGCAGCCGCAGAAGTTGGCTTCATGCATGCGACAGCATCGCTCCCTGTCCGGCTTTCACTCCTCACTTTTCACCTTTTCAGAAGGCCGCCCGGCAGATGCTTGGACGCAGCGCACGGAGAAACCGTAAGCGCGATTGATGTTGTTCAGCGGGTTCACAAGGCTCGCCTTGAATAACAGGCGCCCCGCATTGTAATTGCCGCTGGCATACGAGGACGACGCCCAGGCCGTGCCCTCGTCGCCGATGCCGCCCAAGGCTCCCGTCGTGTTGTCGCGGAAGCCCGAAGCAGGCACTCCGAACGATCGCTGGATTGGATGCCGCAGAGAGGGAAAAATCAATGTACAATTCAGAATTCACAATTCACAACTTCGCGATTAAGCGAGTGTAAAGCCGAACTTGTTCGAGCTTTGCCGAGCGGGAGCGATGATGGTGCAAGCCGAGAGTTATGCCGAACTTGTTCAGGCATAACCGAGGCGCAGCCCATCCAAGGCGCAGCCAGAGTCAAGACCCCGTAAGGGGGATTAATTCACAATTAATAAATCCTTTTCGAGGGTTTGATTCATGATTTGTCATTCTGAGCAGAGCGAAGAATCTAATCTTATCGAATCGACTGAACAGATGTTTCACTTCGTTCAACATGACGCTTGTTGCGAGGTTGCAAGAACCAGTTTCCTGCGTTCCCGCCCGGGCCGGCTGCGGGGGTCGCGCTTTCAGCGCGAGCCGGCCCCGGGCGCAAGGTTTTCACCCTTGGCATCTGCTCTTTTGTGTCAGAGAGTCGAGCGCAGCCTGCGGGGCACGCTTGCGGGCCTCCGCGTCCGGAGGCTGCGGCCCGGCCCGTTAAGAACGGGGTTTTATTATAGATTCTTCGCTTCGCTCAGAATGACAGAACAAACTGCGGCCCGCACGGCTCTTGGAGCCGCCCTTACAGAAAAGGATTAATTTTGAATTGTGAATTAATCCCCTTACGGGGTCTTGACTTCGCTCATGCTCGGCAAAGCCTGCAAGCAGGCTCTGCACTCGCTAAATCGCGAAGTTGTGAATTGTGAATTGATAAACCGGCTCTGCGGCAGACTGGGATGAATAGCTGCCCCTTAACAGTATCGGTTTATAAAACCCCGTTAAGAACGGGGCAGCGGACCGCTGAATCTGCCCGACCGCTCCGGCACGAACCATGGTCCGCACCGCTCCGGGTCGCAGAAAGGCAGCCTCTGAAAAGGTGAAAGGTGAAAAGTGAAAGGTAAAAAGCAGACGCAAGGACTGATTAGGGTATGTCGCCAGTCGCAATAGCGGATTCGCAGTAATACATACGGTGCAATCCCCAAACTCCGGCCTTAACGGAGAGCGGAGCAGCGCCCGTCCTGGTCGCTCCCAAATCAAATCCACCCGAAAGACCGAACGTGAAAAAGCGCCGATGCCGAACGCCCGCACCTCAGGAGCATCCGCAACTCCGCAACCCAGCGACGAATGCTCCCCGCAAGCGACCGGCTCTGCAAAACCAAGGCGAAACCGGCTGCCCGGTTCCGCCTTTTCCGCAATCGCAGCGACCGCTATTTCGCCAACTCCTGCCAGATCAGCGCCGAAGCGCCGAGGATGGCGGCGTTCTTGCTCTGAATGCCGCTCGGGAGCAGTTTCACTTTGTTCTTGAAGGTGAACATCATGTTCTCCTCCATGTACCACTGCGTGGGTTCGAAAATCAGTTTGCCGGCTTTCGACAGACCGCCGAACAGGAAAATCGCTTCGGGCGACGTCACCGTCACCACATCGGCCAGCGCGCGGCCCAGCAGTTCGCCCGTGTAGCGGAACGCCTCCTTGGCAATGGCATCGCCCTGCTCTGCCGCCACCGAAATCATCGAGGCGTCGAGGTCGTGGAACGCTATGTCGCGCAGCTTGCTCGGCTCCGACATCCTGGCCATCAGTTCGAACACCGTGCGCTTGATGCCCGTGGCCGACACGTAGGCTTCCAGACAGCCCCGGCGGCCGCAGCCGCACTGCCGGCCGTCGCGTTCCACGCAGATATGGCCGAATTCGCCCGCAAAGCCGTCATGACCGTAGATCATCTCGCCGTTGGCCACGAATCCCGAGCCCAGGCCCGTGCCGAGCGTAATCATGATGAAGTCGCGCATGCCCTTGGCATTGCCGTAGACCATCTCGCCGATGGTTGCGGCGTTGGCGTCGTTGGTCATCAGTGTCCGCACCCCGCCGAAGCACTTGGATATGTCCTCCACCAGCGGGAAGATGCGGCGGTTCTCGTCGGGATTCTCCTCCCCTTCGCGGAACTTCCACAGGTTGGCCGGCGTCTCGATCGTGCCGCGGTGGAAGTTGGCGTTGGGGGCGCCGATGCCGATGCCCGCCAGCTCGTACTCGAACGAGAGACTGTCGGCCAGGGCCCGCATGGCCTCGCACAGATCCTGCACATAGGCAGGATAGTCGTCGAAATAAGGGTATTTTTTCGTTGAGATGACCGATTCGGCATAGAGGTCGCCCTGTTCGTCGACCAGACCGAAAGCCGTGTTGATGCCGCCGATGTCGATTCCGATAGCCAGTTTTTTCATAAAAGTTCCGAAAAGTTGTTTTTGGGTTGGTTGATTTTCGGACGGCGCAAACCGGAAGCAACGGCGAATCGCATCGCAATTGCCCGGCCGCAGCCGATCCATTGCAAGGACAGCCTGCGCCTCACAGCACCGGACCCGCCGGGATACCGCTGAGACTCAGCCCATCTCTTACAAAGGTAATCCAAAATTCGGGAACTTCAAACTTTTTTTCTACTTTTGGAGCAAATTACGAACCACCGAAAACCATGTACACGAACGACCAGTTGCAGTCCCTGATCGAGAACTACCTCGCGCAGGCCGAGTTCCCCGCCGAGCCCGAACTCCTCTACGCGCCGATCGCCTATTCGCTGGCAGGCGGCGGCAAGCGCCTGCGTCCCATGCTGGTGCTGCTCTCCCACGCCCTCTTCTCCGACAACGTCCAGCAGGCGCTGCCGGCGGCCGGGGCCGTCGAGGTGTTCCACAACTTCACGCTCCTGCACGACGACATCATGGACAACGCCGCCATCCGCCGCGGCAAACCATCGGTCCATGCCAAATGGGGCCGCAACGTGGCCATTCTCTCGGGCGACGCCATGCTCATCTATGCCTACCGGCTGCTGAGCCTGCTGCCCGCGGCGCAGGTGCCGCAGGCGCTCGCCACGTTCGACACCATGGCGCTCGAAGTGTGCGAAGGCCAGCAGTACGACATGGACTTCGAGCAGAAGCAGAAGGTCTCGGTCGTCGAATACATGCACATGATCGAATTGAAGACTTCGGCTCTCCTGGCAGGTTCGGTGCAGATCGGCGCCCAGCTGGGCGGCGCCTCCGAGGAGGATTGCCGCAAGCTCCGGCGTTTCGCCATCGAACTGGGGCTCGCGTTCCAGTTGCAGGACGACCTTTTGGACAGCTACGGCGACGAACGCCTGGGCAAAGCCATCGGCGGCGACATCCTCGAAGGCAAGAAAACCTACCTGGCGGTCACCGCCATGAGCCGGGCCGACGAAGCGACGCGCGAAGAGCTGCGAACGCTGCTGAACGACGGCGGCATTGACCCGGCCCGGAAAATCGCCGGCGTGAAGGCCCTCTTCGACCGGCTCGACGTGCCCCATCTCGCCGAGCAGCAGATCGAACTGCGTTTCGAGCGGGCCCTCGCCCAACTCGACACCCTGCCGGTCGACCCCGCACGCACCGCCCCCTTGCGCGAATTCGCCGCCGGACTGATGGGACGGAAAAAGTAATTGAAAATCAAGAATAAAAAATCAGAAATCGGCTTCTTCGGCCGACAACTCCGAGTGTTCGCAGCCCCGTACGACACAGCGTCGCCCGGGCTGCCGGCAAAGAGCGGGTCCGCACGCCGGGTTCCCGATTTCCATCTTCAATTTCCTCGAACATGCAGCGCAGCGACATAGAGATCATGGCCCCCGTAGGGTCCTACGAGGCGTTGGCCGCAGCCATCCAGGCCGGGGCCGATTCGGTCTATTTCGGCATCGGACGCCTCAACATGCGGTCGGCATCGGCCGCCAACTTCACACCCGACGACCTGGTGCGCATCGTCGGCACTGCCCACGCCGCCGGGCTGAAAGCCTACCTCACGGTCAACACCGTGGTCTACGAGGAGGAGCTCGGCACCGTCTGCGAGGTCATCGACTGCGCCAAGGAGGCCGGCGTCGACGCCATCATCGCCACCGACATGGCCGCCATCCTCTACGCACGCCGCGTCGGGGTCGAGGTGCACATCTCCACCCAGAGCAACATCTCCAACTCCGAGGCCGTCAAGTTCTTTTCGCAGTGGGCCGACACCGTCGTCCTCGCGCGCGAGCTCACGCTGGAGCAGGTGGAGCGCATCCATCGCGAAATCGTCGACAACGACATCCGCGGACCGCGCGGCGAGCTGGTCGAAATCGAGATGTTCGCCCACGGAGCCCTCTGCATGTCCGTCTCGGGCAAATGCTACCTCTCGCTCTACGAGACCGGCTGTTCGGCCAACCGCGGCGCCTGCCGCCAGCTGTGCCGCCGCAAATACACCGTCACCGACAAGGAGACGGGCGCGGCGCTGGACATCGACGGACAATACGTCCTCTCGCCCAAAGACCTCTGCACCATCGACTTCCTCGACCGCATGATCGGCGCCGGGGTCCGCGTGCTCAAAATCGAGGGGCGCGCCCGCGGCGCCGAGTACGTCAAGCGCGTGGTCGAATGTTACGACGAGGCCCTGCGCGCCATCGAGGCCGGCACCTACACGCCCGCTTCGGCCGCCGCGCTCAAGGAGCGGCTGCGCACGGTCTTCAACCGCGGGTTCTGGGAGGGTTACTACGCCGGACGGCCCGTCGCCGAGCACAGCGAACACTACGGTTCTTCGGCCACGCGGCGCAAGGTCTACGTGGGCAAGGTCACCAATTTCTTCAAGAAGCTCTCCGTCGCCGAGGTCCTCATCGAGGCGGCCCCGCTGCATCGGGGCGAGGATATTTTCTTCATGGGTCCCACTACGGGCGTAGCCGAACAGCAGCTCGACGAGTTGCACGGGCCCGAGGGTTCGCCCGTCGGCACGGTCGTCCAGGGGCAGTTGTGCGCCATCCGCACCCCCGGCCTCGTCCGCCGCGGCGACCAGCTCTACAAGTTCGAGGCGGCGGAGTGAGCGGGTTCCGCGCACTCCCCGGCACCTACCGGCCGCACTCCCTCGTGGGCGCAGACCAGTCCCAGGCAGGTCTCGACGATGCGCCCAAGTTCATACTCCAGCATCTCGTCGCCGGCATCGCCGCTCAGGGTGTAGAACTTCCCCGGCGGCGAGCAGTAGCGCACCGTATTGCAGGCATCGCAGTTCTCCGCGCCGCAGACAACCACGGCGTCGATCTCCGCTTCGCGCGCAAGCATCGTGTTGTAGAGCGACAGCAGCTCGGCGGGCGTACGCACCGGCCCGACCGGCAGCAGGATGCCGGCTTCCCCGCCTTCGTCGTCGAGCGACGCGGCCGGCCGGAAACCGTAGCGCACGGCCGCACGTTCGGTCACGGCGGCCGGGATTCCATACAGCAGAATCTTCATGGGCATTCCATAAAAAGGTACGGCGGCCCACTTGATCTTTTGGACATGTTATGGCAGTAACGGGTCTCCGACCGCCGTACCTTTCGTTTCTTCCGGCTGCGTTTCCCCGGACCGATGCCGCCGCAAGGCCGCAATACGCCCGCTCCGACCGCACCGGGTCCCGGCGCCAACGCTCCGGATGCAATATGTTCTCAATTGTTTCTTACACGACTTCGGCCGCCCATCCCACGGGGACTTCCCGACATCGAATCGACTTGGCAGGTCTTCTGACTTGCTCCGGTTCCGAAGCCTTCCCGGTCCTCGGCGGACCAGTGGCTGAGATGTTCGGAACTCCCGGGGAGCTTCACAGCAGCGGGACTGTTCGGGATTTCCACCCGATTCCCTTTTCACCCGCTCCCCTGCCGAGGGGACGCGGGCACCAAATCTGAGGACAAAGATAGCGTTTTATCGCGGATTCCGCAATTTTTCGCCGTTTTTTCATTCGGCGCCGCAGCGACGGGACAGTGAACCGTTAAAATCAAGATTTCTCGTTGCCCGGCTCGCGCTTCGCGCGACCGCCCCAGCCGGGCAACGAAGGAATTGTTTTTGCCTATTATTCTCCGCTCAGAATGGCAGTCGCATTTTTGCAAAAAAAATTCCGCCCCGATGTCGAAACCGTAGCGGAGGAGGGACTAAAAGCGTCAGCGCAGGGGCAGGTTCGCCCACGAACCCGCGAATAGGCGCCCGAAGCAGCGTTAGGACCTCCGCAGCAGGCGAAGACAGTCGGAAAGAGAGGTTAACAGCAAGGAGGGAAACAACAAACTTAGCGTCGTCAAGAATCCGTATCTTTTCACAAATCCCGCCTCTTAGGCGGGCAGGCCAGGGCCCGGGCTTCGCGGAGAATGCGGCGCCCCAGCGGGCATTCTTCGCAGCGGGGCGTGCACGAAGCCCCCGACGCGGACACCGCCCGGGAGCCTCTCCGGCTTCCGGACCACAGCGAACGCAGCACACCTGCCGCTGACGTTTCCGCCTGCCCCGCAACATTCTCCGCCGCAGAAGCCGCCGTTTCGACAGGCGGCGCGCAGTACTCGGTGGCCAGTTGCAGCAGCGCCTGCGTCTCGAACGCATTGGCTGCCTGCACACCCCGGTCGCGCCAGGCGAAGATGTAGCGATTTTCTTCGGCCGGCAGTTTCTCAAGCAGCAGCAGTGCGCTCTCGCGCAGCGACTCGTTGTCGGTATAGCTGCCGTAGGCAAATTGAAGAATGGCCACCAGGTTGATGCCTATGATGTTGGCTTTGAACGCCCCGAGGCGCTTGGGTTGTTCGTCGCCCGCAGCGCCCGGCACATAATGCGTGCGCCAGTACTCCGGGGCTTCGATGCAGAAAAGCTGCCGAATGTCGCCCTCCGTGCGGCAGGCCATGGCCCGGGCCATCACGAATTCGTCCTGCCCGAAGAAAGCCGCCGCCTGAGCCAGCCGCAGCACCGGATGGTTGGCCGGGCGTATGCCGCTCAGCTCCCACTCGTCGGGGCGCATGGGCTCGATTTCGTATTTGGCCGAGAGGTGTTCGAACGCCCGGCGCAGGTCGAGCGTATGGTCGTCATGACGGTAGAGTTCCAGCAGGCCCGAAGCCCCCAGCAGCATCGCCTCCACCGCATGGGACGCCAGCCGTTCGCGCAGCACCGCCTTGTAGGGCACGCGCCGCGCCAGCTCCAGATAGGCCCGCTGGTTTTTGCGATCGCCCAGCGTGCGGAAATAGAGCAGATAGAAGGTCACGTTCCAGTTCTCGCCCGCCTCGCGGTGCAGCGACTCCACCAGACGCATCTTGCGTTCCAGCCGGTCGAAAACCAGACGCGTGCAGATTTCGTGGCGTTGCAGCGGGTCCAGCGCGGCCAGCCGTCCGCCGCAGGCATACGCCGCCGCTCCGGCCCGCAGGCGCTCCAGCAGTTCCCCCGCACGCTCCGCCTCCATGCTACAGCAGGTTGAGTTCCAGCAGCGCTTCTTCCGACATCATGCTGCGGTCCCACACCGGGTCGAACGTCAGCACCACGTTGACCGACTTCACACCGGGCACCTTGGCCACCTGTACATTGACGTCCTCCACCAGCATGTCGGCCATCGGGCAGTTGGGCGCCGTGAG
This sequence comes from Alistipes sp., assembly GCA_029059935.1. Taxonomy (GTDB): domain Bacteria; phylum Bacteroidota; class Bacteroidia; order Bacteroidales; family Rikenellaceae; genus Alistipes. The sequence continues at coordinate 20,390 of JAIDUZ010000017.1, read as the reverse complement.
GGTCATGCGTATGTCGACCGTGCCGTCGGGCGCATAGTCGATGTCGTAGATAAGCCCCAGGTCGTAGATGTTGACCGGGATTTCGGGGTCGTAGATGTTCTTCAGGGTCAGGACTATATCCTGCTCCACCTTCAATATCTCTTCGGGTGTCATTCCGTCTTCTCTTTTGCGTCGTTCTTCGAGGCGTAGGCCAGCGCGTATAGCCGCATCTGCTTCACCATCGCCGCCAGGCCGTTGGCGCGCGTCGGCGAAAGGTTGGCGCTCAGACCGATGGCGTCGACAAAGTAGAGTTCCGTGTCCAGAATCTCCTGCGGCGTCCGGCCGCTCAGCACCCGGATCAGCAGCGCGATGATGCCCTTGGTGATGATGGCGTCGCTGTCGGCCGTGAAGTGCACGAGGCCCGCTTCGTCCTGCCGCGCATCGACCCACACGCGCGACTGGCAGCCGTTGATGGCATATTGTTCCGTGCGGTGTTCCGGGGCGATGGCCGGCACCTGTTCGCCCAGACCTATCAGATAGTCGTAGCGGTCGAGCCAGTCGTCGAATACCGAGAATTCCTCGATGATTTCTTCCTGTATCTTGTCCATGTTCGTCTCTTTTTTCTCGCGGTTTTCCGTCCGGCAGCGTCCGGACCGAATCCTACGCTGCCCCGGTGCGGGAAACCGGCGGTTCTATTCCGTTATCTCTTCCAGCGGGTCGCCTTCCGAGGCCGCCGGCTCCGAAATCTCCAAAAGGCGCGCCACCGTCGGCGCCACCGAAGTCATGTCGACACGCCGGCGGATGCGCTGCGGCGCGATGCCCGCGCCGTAGAAGAGCAACGGCACCTCCGTGTCGTAGCCGTACATCGAGCCCGACGACGACGAACAGCGGTCGCGCTCCTCGATCCACCCCGGCATCAGATTGAGCACCACGTCGCCCGAGCGGCGCGGGTAGAAGCTGTTTTGCAGCCGCCGCGCATAGCCGCTCCCGAAGTAGCTCGTACGCATGGCCGTCGCCGCCAGGGCGTGCGACACGCCGCCGAACTGCATGGCGAAGATGGCCACTTCGTTCTGCACTTCGGCCAGGTTCAGGCCTCGTTCGTATATCAGATTGTGGTTCAGCCAAATGCAGTTTTCGTTATAGTCCGTCACCCAGTCGCCCACACCGTAGCGCACGTTCATGAATCCGTTGACGATCACTTCGAACTGCCGCGCGTTGAATCGGTCGGCGGCCGTCGCCGCCAGGTCGTAGGAAGGGCTCGTGCCGTGGTCGGAGGTCAGCATCACCAGCACCTCGTCTTCCTTCACCTGCGCAAAAAGAAAGGTCAGGAAGTCGTCCAGGTCGCGGTCCAGGCGGTAATACATGTCTTCCGCCTCCACCGATTCGGGTCCGTAGGCCTCCACAATGCGCCGCGAGGCATCCAGACAGATGTTCAGCAGGTCGGGTTCGGCATCGGCTCCCAGTTTGTTCTGCACGATGAGTTGTTTGGCGAAGTCCAGCACCGCCGTGTTGCCCGCCGGCGTGTAGAGCAGCCGTTCGCGGTCGTCGGCCAGCGTCAGCCGGCCCGGGCCCGACTCGCCGTTCTTCCGGCCCTGCCCCGTCACCGCAATGTCCCAGTGGCGCGTGTTGCGGTAGCTGCTCCGGTCGTAGAGCGTCCGCCACGTCTCGGCGACGAACGACAGATGGTAGCGTTCGCGGTTGCGGCGGGCGATCCATTCGGGCACCTCCGGTGCATAATGGTAGGAGGTGGTCCAGCCGCAGTGCTGCGGGTCGAGCCAGTAGACCCGGTCCGTGCGGCCCCCCATGACCACCGCCGATTCGGGTTCCGCGGCCACGGTCACGCAGCGGCTGCCCGGCACCTGCTGCACCAGCGTCTCGCCCAGCGTCGGCGCTATCAGATGATAGGGCCCCGGCCCCTGGCGGCCGTCGGTCAGCCACACGGTCTTGTTGTCGGTGTAGTCCTGCCAGCGCGAGCCGATGACTCCGTGGGTCGAGGGCAGCGCCCCCGTCGTCAGCGTCGCCAGCGATACGGGCGTGGTGGTCTGCTGGTAGTCGTAGCAGGCGCCGGCATAGCGCGCGCCGCCTTCCGCCAGGCGTCGGAACCCGCCTTCGCCCAGGTGCATGGCATAGCGGTCGAGGTCTTCGGCCCGCATCGAGCCCACGACTATCTGCACGACCAGCCGCGGCCGCGCCGCCTCTACGGGCAGGGAGCCCAAGGCCCCCAACAGAAGCAGAAGGAGTTTTTTCATCGTTCGTCGGTTCCGGAGTACAAAAATACGAAAATTAACGTTATCTGCTGCCGCTAAATTGCGCCCGCTCCTCCGAAAAGTCGATTCCGGCGCTCCGCTCCAGCTCCGCCATACGCTCCAGCGTCCGGCGGCGGAGTGCAAGCCAGGCTTCGCTGTCGGCACGGCGCGGGCGGTGATTCCATTGGGCAGCAAGGCGTTCCACCTCAGGCAGCAAGCGCCGCGCCTCGTCCGAAAGGGCCGCTTCGGCGAAACGCTCCCACACATAATCGACCGCCTGCTGCGAGGGGTGCACCAAGTCGTCGGCATAGAAACGGTAGTCGCGCAGGTCGTCGGTCAGAATCTCATAGGCCGGGAAGTAGTGCGCCCGGTCGAAACGCTCCGTCAGCTCGCCGACAGCCAGACGCAGCACAGCTTTGCTCAGCGAGTTGCCCTCCAGCCCGTCGCCCAGGTGGCGCACCGGACTCACCGTAAAAATCACCTCCTTCTCCGCCAGCGGACCGGCCAGCAGCTGCGACCACTCCTCCACGATGGCCCCGACCCCGAGCCGTTCGCGTTCGAACAGCGACTGCGGCTGCTTGTGGCAGTTGGCCACGATGCGGCCGTTCTCCCGGAGGCGGTAGACCCATGCCGTACCGAACGTGACGACCACGCAGCGGGCCGCCGGCAGCAGTGTGCGGAGCCGGTCGAGCGCTTCGTTGCAGCGTCCGAGCGCCGTTTCGCGGTCGGGAGCGCTCAGCAGCGTGCTGGCATCGTAGTGGAACCACCAGCCGTCGGCATCCTGCCGCAGTTCGTCCGCCGCCACGGGAGCCGGATCTCCGGCCCGGCGCAGCAGCGCCGCCACCGACGCCGGATTGAAGAGCGGCCCCGTGAAGTTGCCCTCGGCACGGAACTTCAGCGACGCCATCCGCCGGCACATCTCATCGGCGAAACACGACCCGAAGAAGAGCACCCCGTCGGCATGGCCGATGGCCGTGCCCAGCGGCGCCACCCTTATTTCAGTGCGGAATTTCATGACGCAAAGGTAGGGGAAATCGGCCGGAAAATTTTTAATTTTTCATTTTTAATTCTTAATTTGCATCATGATTCTTCGCGCAAACTGCAAAATCAACCTCGGGCTCGACGTCCTGCGCCGCCGCGACGACGGGTTCCACGACGTGGAGACCGTCATGTTTCCCGTACACGGACTCTTCGACGAGATAGAGGTGGTGCGGCGTCCGGCCGCCGGCGTCGGATTCCGCGCCGAGGGACTGGCTGTCGACTGCCCGCCCGAACAGAACCTCTGCATCCGGGCGTTCCGGCTGATGCACGAACGCTACGGCATCGACGGCGCCGACATCCGGCTCGACAAGCGCATCCCCTTTGGTGCCGGACTGGGCGGCGGTTCGTCCGACGCCACGGCCGTGCTGCTGGGCCTCAACGAGGAGTTCGCCCTGCGATTGTCCAAAGAGGAGCTGACGTCCTGCGCCGCCGCTTTGGGCAGCGACACGGCCTTCTTCATCGACAACACCCCGCAGTTGTGCACGGGCAAGGGCGAAATCACCGTCCCCTACCCCATCGACCTCGGCGGCCTGCGAATCGTCATCGTCAAACCGGCCGAGGGGGTCTCCACGCGCGAAGCCTATGCCGGCATCACGCCGCATGTGCCCGACACACCACTCGCCGAGCGGCTCAGACGTCCGCTGTCCGAGTGGCAGGAAATCATCACCAACGACTTCGAACCCACGGTCTTCGCCGCACGCCCCGCCATCCGCGCCGCCAAGGAGCGCTTGCTCCGCGCCGGCGCCCTCTACGCCGCCATGTCGGGCAGCGGCTCGGCGGTGTTCGGACTCTTCGACGATGGCCGCAAGGCCGACGCCCTGCGCGAAATCACACCTTTCGTCTACACGATTCACGATTGACTCGGCGCCGATCCATTGCCGGGCTTTCGCCTGTCATACAAGCAGTTCCGCCACCCGGAGTGACGCAGGCCACGGCTTGCGCCAGCGTGGTCGGCAGATTCAGCAATCCGCCGGCGAGAGTTTTCAACGCTCTCGCCGGCTGTTCATTCCAGTCTGCCGCAGAGCCGGTTTATCAATTCACAATTCACAACTTCGCGATTAAGCGAGTGCAGAGCCTGCTTGCAGGCTTTGCCGAGCATGAGCGAAGTCAAGACCCCATAAGGGGATTAATTCACAATTCAAAATTAATCCTTTTCTGTAAGGGCGGCTCCAAGAGCCGTGCGGGCCGCAGTTTGTTCTGTCATTCTGAGCGAAGCGAAGAATGACAAATTCTAAATCAAGCCCCTACGGGGTCTTGACTCTGGCTGCGCCTTGGATGGGCGGCGCCTCGGTTATGCCCGAACTTGTTCGGCATAACCGAGGCTTGCACCATCATCGCTCCCGCTCGGCAAAGCCCGAACAAGTTCGGCTTTACACTCGCTTAATCGCAAAATTGTGAATTCTGAATTGTGCATTGTTTGTTCCCTCTCTGCGGCATCCAATCCAGCGATCGTTCGGAGTGCCTGCTTCGGGCTTCCGCAACAACACGACGGGAGCCTTGGGCGGCATCGGCGACGAGGGCACGGCCTGGTCGTCGTCCTCGTATGCCAGCGGCAATTACAATGCGGGGCGCCTGTTATTCAAGGCGAGCCTTGTGAACCCGCTGAACAACATCAATCGCGCTTACGGTTTCTCCGTGCGCTGCGTCCAAGCATCTGCGAACTGCTTTTCATCATGCCGAGCCGGCTTTATCCTTTCGCTACGGCTCCAACATCGGGGCGGAATTTATTAGGGACTAAAGGGGTGGTCATTCTGAGGAGCACAGCGACAAAGAATCTATAACAGCAAAAAAAACAGATTCTTCGGCTTTGTCTCAGCATGACGAGGCGGGCAGTAGCCTGCGGGGCCCGCCCGCCTGAGAGGCGGGTTTTGAAAAGAGTTTGCAGTCCCACAGTGCGGACCTCTGTGCCGGGCAGGCAGGGATGTCGCACCGGACGGAAAGGCTCTTCGGGGGCGGCTGCGGGGGTCGCACCAAAGGTGCGAGCCGCCCCCGAGGAAAAACAGCGATTCGCAAACGTCAGCGGAAGTGATGAGATGAATTCTTTTGGGATGGCGGTTCTTGACGGTGCAGTCGGGATGATGGTGCGATTCTTCGTCGTTATGCTCCTCAGAATGACGCCCGACTAAGAGTCGGGATTTATAATATTGCAAATCGCGGATGCTTCGTTGCCCGGCTCGCGCTTTGCGCGACCCCCCCCCAGCCGGGCAACGAGGAAAAGACAAGTGCGGTGCCGCAGGGCGAATAAAGGAGGGAAGGGGCGGGAGCCGGAGAAGAGCTGCGGTAGGGTGTCCGAATATGTTATAAAAAGACTTAAAAATGATATTTTTTGTTGCCCGCACGGAATTTGTTACTATTTTTGCGAAGATGAATCGGGCCCGATACGAAAAACACAGGCGCCGCGCGAAGCGATGCCTGTGTGAAGTAGTCCCGACGGGAATCGAACCCATATCGTAAGAACCGGAATCTTGTATTCTATCCATTGAACTACGGGACCGGATGCGCGAAGATACGAATTATTTTTAAATTGCGAAACCGAAATGCGGGAAAAACAGAATAATTGGCAGCGAATCGAGGCCGTGATCAAGTGGGCGAACATGTCGACCAACTATTTTGCCCGTCATATCGGCCTGGCGCGCGGCGAGAATCTTTATCAGATAAAACGCGGCAACAACGGCATTTCGCGCGATGTGGCCCAGCGCATCGTGGCCAAATTCCCGCAGATAGACAAACTGTGGCTGCTGACGGGCGACGGGCAGATGTTTGCCGAACAACAGCTGCGCGGGGTGCAGATACCTTATTATAATATAGACGTCGAACAAGGAATCGCCAATCTCCAGCATCTTGAACCCGAAAGCGAATTCGTGGTGCCCCAGCTGGGAGCCTGCGACCTGGCGATGCTCTACTCGGGGCGTGCCATGGGGCGGACGCTGCCGGCCGGAACGGTGGTATTTCTGAAAAATGTGGAGCGCGATGAAATTATTCCCGGTGAAGAATACGTGATTATCAGCCGAAAAATTGTAACTTTGCGTATAGTACGTACCGCCGAGAGCGGAAAACGGCTCCGCCTGGTTGCCGGCGACAAGGAGAACTATGATGACATAGAACTCAGTGTCAACGACATACAAGCGGTGTACAAAGTGAAAGGCAAGCTGATAATCAACACGTAGGAAGATGTTTTCGGGCATAGTGGAACGAACGGCCGAGGTAGTGGGAATCCGCGTCGACCGTCAGAACAAGGATTTCACGCTCCGTGCGGACTTTGCGCAGGAACTGAAAATAGACCAGAGCATAGCCCATAACGGCGTATGTCTGACGGTGGTGGCGATCGACGGCGACACCTACACGGTGACGGCGATGAAAGAGACCCTCGACCGCAGCAACCTGGGGCTGCTCGAAGTGGGCGATCTGGTGAATCTGGAACGCTCGATGAAACCCGATGCGCTGCTGGACGGCCACATAGTTCAGGGGCATGTGGACCAGACGGCCCGCTGCACGGCGAAAGAAGACGCCGGGGGCAGCTGGTATTTTACGTTCGAATACGAACCCCGCGGCGGCGGTCTCTGCACGGTGGAGAAAGGCTCGGTGGCGGTCAACGGTGTGAGTCTGACGGTGTGCGACCCGACGCCGCGGAGCTTCCGGGTGGCCATCATACCCTACACGATGGAACACACGAACTTCTGCCGCATAGAACCGGGCTCGGTGGTGAACCTTGAATTCGACATTGTGGGCAAGTACATTGCCCGGCTGATGGAACGCTACGACAAATAGTCGTAGCGGGAGCGGGCGGCGTTGCTCGTTCCGGCCGGTTTCGGACGGATTCGGGCTGTGACGGACCCGGACGGAATCGTTCGGCAGGCGAATACAAGAAAATATTGAAAGATTGTTTGTGTGTTTGATGTACAGGTATTTGAGGAGCGCGGTTTCGAATCCGGTCGGTTGCGGATTGCGGCACATCGAGTAGTCAGGCAATCGTTAATTGAAAAAACGGGAACGACATGATAAGAATCAAGACCAAGGAAGGGGCGTCGCTGTGGATTGCGCTGCTGGCGGCGGTGATAGCGGGCGGCATCATGTGGTGGAGCCGCGCGACGTGGTGGCTGGCGCTGAGCGCAGCCGGCGGAGCCTTCGTTGTGATGGCGCTGTCGGCGCTCTTCATTATCCGCAAGTATGTGGCCTACAAACTGAAGCCCATCTACTCGATCGTGCTGTCGCGCGATGTGCACACGACGGAGATTTTCAGCGAACTGCGCGACAAACGGGTGGAAAACATCGGCGAGGAACTGACCGCCTGGGCCGACACCAACGACAAGGAGATAGCGCGGCTGAAGGAAGCGGAACACTTCCGCAAACAATATCTTGGCAATGTGGCCCACGAACTGAAGACCCCGATTTTCAACATCCAAGGCTACATTTCGACCCTGCTGGACGGAGGACTGGAAGACGAACTTATCAACCGCAAATTCCTGGAACGGGCGGAGAAGAGCATCGACCGTCTGATCAACATTGTGAACGACCTGGACACCATTTCGAAGCTGGAGAGCAACATGAACCGTCTGAATCTGGAGAAGTTCGACGTGGTGGCGCTGGCCCGGGAGATAGCCGAGCAGGCGGAGATGGAAGCCGACAAGAAAGAGATCGGAATCACGGTGAAAGGGGCCGAGAACCTGCCCTCGGCGTTCTGGGTGCTGGCCGACAAACACTTTATCGGGCAAGTTTTTGTGAACCTGATAATCAACTCGATACGCTATGGCAAGCAAGGCGGGGCGACGCGCATCCGCTTCCGCGACATGCTGGACAAGATACTGGTGGAAATCGAAGACAACGGCCAAGGCATCGGCAAGGAAGACCTGCCGCGCGTGTTCGAACGCTTCTACCGCACGGACAAGGGCCGTTCGCGCGAACAAGGCGGCACGGGCCTGGGTCTGGCGATATGCAAACATATTGTCGAAGCGCACGGCGAACGCATCACGGTGCGCAGCGAACCGGGCGTAGGAAGCACCTTCTCGTTCACGCTGAAGAAGGTAGCCCTGCAAGACATCAAGTAGAACCGGGGCTCTCCTGGGCCGAGGGGGACTTGGTGAAGAATGCCGTTTCGGGGCCGGGCGTTGGTTGAGGCGGTCGGAAGACCTGCCGGGAAGCGCTGAGGCTGCCGAAGTTGAGGGATGAAGAATTAGAGAATACCGTTTCGGGGCCGGGCGTTTGTTGAGGCGGTCGGAAGACTTGCCGGAAAGCGCTGAGGCTGCGAGACGGAAAAAGAACGAAAAACGAACTTTTCTTGAACCGGGGCGGAGCCGAACGAACAAGGGCCGTGCCGAGGCGGGAAAAGATGCAAGAAACTGAATTTTACGCAAGAGATGACGGAACCTCTGACCATCGTATGGAACTTCGACCCGGTGTTTTTCCGGATCGGAACGCTCGACATCCGCTACTACGGCCTGATGTGGGTGCTGGCCATTCTGGCGGGCGCCAAGCTGTTCGACTGCTTCTGCCGGCGCGAAGGGCTGTCGGAGAAGGTGTCGGAATCGATTTTCCTCTACGGCACGCTGGCCACCATCATCGGTGCGCGCCTGGGACACTGCCTGTTCTACGACCCGGCGGAGTATCTGAGCCGGCCGTGGACCATCATCACGGGATTCCGCGACGGAGGTCTGGCCAGTCACGGAGCGGCGATCGGCCTGCTGATAGGTCTGTGGCTCTTCTCGCGCAAGAACAGACTGCCCTACATCTGGTCGCTCGACCGCATCATGATAGCGGTGGGCATCGGCGGGGCGCTGGTGCGCTTGGGCAACCTGTTCAACTCGGAGATTTTCGGCACGACGACGACGTTGCCGTGGGGTTTCGAATTCGTACGCTCGCACAAGTGGGTAGTCGAGTATGCCCCGGCGGCGGTGCACCCCACGCAGATATACGAAGCGCTGTGCTATGCGGCGACCTTCGCTCTGCTGGCGTGGCTCTATTTTGCCCGCGACATGGCGCGCCGGCGTCCCGGCGTGCTTTTCGGCATCGGTCTTGAAGGCATCTTCCTGACGCGCTTCCTTATCGAATTCATCAAGACCGAACAAGAGGCTTTCGAGAAGAGCTGGGCGCTCGACATGGGCCAGTGGCTCAGCATACCTTTCATTCTGTTAGGAATTTATATGATTTGGCGGGGCTTCTCGCAGCCCGAACGGCTGCCGGAACCCGCCGCACGAACCGCTAAAAAACGGAAACCATGAACGCGAATCCGATGACCGAACAGGTCAACCGTCTGATTGCCAATCGGCTTGCCGCCGGTTGCGAACTCTTTTTGCCCGGTGTGGGGTCGTTGTATGTGGAACAGCGCGGCGCCCGGCGGCTCGATGACGACCGGGTGGTGCCGCCGTGCCGTGCCGTGGGATTCACGGACCGGGAACAAGGCGTGTCGCTGGTCGACGAAATAGTGCGGGCGGCCCGCTGCGACCACGAGAAAGCGCAGTCGATCTACGACCGCTGGCTGGACAACGTGGTGGGCGAACGCACGCTGACCATTGCGGGCGTGGGGCAGCTCAAGGGGACCCGCTTCAACTCCGACCCGGAGTTCGACCTGATGCTCAACCCGTACGGGAGCGACCCGGTGAGACTTCGGGAAAAACGGAGCGACTGCGCCCTGTGGATTGCGCTGCTGGCTCTGGTATCGGCCCTGGCTATCGGCTACTTTGCCTTCTTTGCCGAGCGAATCGAACTTCCGGAGGCGGTGCAGCGCGTGCTCGGCATGCGCAATGGTCCGGCTGAGACGGTGGCGGAAGAGATGCCGGCACCGGAGATTCTTTCGGTCGGCGATGCGGCGGCGATGCCCGGGACACCGGCTGCGGCGGACTCGATAGCGACGACGGCGATGCCGGAAGCGCCGGGAACCTCGGGAACGGCGGAACAACCCGCGGAACAACTCACGGAGCGGCCTGCCGAAAATGCGGCGGAGACGGCTCCGGCGGCAGTGCAGGGGAGCGTCGGGGCACCGGCGGCTCTGGTGTCGGGCCGCAGCTATGTGGTGGCCGGCGTATTCGTCCAACCGGAAAATGCCGAGGCGGAAATAACCAAGATACGGGCCGTGGACGGAACGCTGGTCTGCCGCGTCTACCGCTTCCGGGGCAAACTGATGGTTTCGCCCTTTGAATCGGACGACCCGGCCGCCTGCCAGCGCTTCATGCGCGCCCATCGCTCGCAATGGCCCGACATCTGGACCTATACGGCCCGTTGATGCCGCTGGGGGAGGCGATAGTCCGGCTGGTCGACCGTTTCTACGTTGCGCCGGTCGCTGCCGTGCTGCCGAGGCAGACGTTCCGCTATGTTGTCTGCGGAGCGGCGACCTACGGGGTGTTCGACCCGGCGTGCTACTATCTGATTTACAACTATGCGGTGGCCCATCGCTTTGTGCCGCTGGGCTTCGTGACGCTGTCGCCCCACATAGCGGCGCTGGTGCTGGTCTTCCCGCTGACGTTTCTGGTGGGGTTCTGGCTCAACCGTCATGTGGCTTTCGGGAGGTCGCCCCTGCGCACCCGCACGCAGCTGTGGCGCTATGCGCTGTCGGTGGCGGGCTCGGTGGCGCTGACCTATGCGGGCATGAAGTTCTTTGTGGAGGTGTGCGGCGTGTGGCCCACGCCGGCCAAGGTTGTCACGACGCTGCTGACAGCGCTGTACAGCTATCTTGCAGCCAAATATTTTACGTTCCGGGACGCGGCGGAGTGACCGCGCCGTATGCGGCCGGTGCGAAAAGAGGGGGCCGCAATTTTTTTTCGACGAAAATATAGTATTTTTGTATCGGCATACGTTTATAGAACGAAAAGAACCCAAAAAGAAGATTACGCATGAAAAGAATCGGTTTGTTTTTCTTGACTCTGGCCGCAGCCGCAGGCCTTGCCTCGTGCAACGACTCGAAATACGACGGTCCGACCACATCGAGCGTGGTGACGGTGCGCACGCTGCCGGGCGACTACTATTTTGTGATGGACAACAACCGGACGATTTATCCCGGCGACAAGACCCGCGTGAGCACCTATGTACCCGAAGACGGCGAACGTGCGGTGATTTATCTGAGCCTGCTGGAGACGCCGGCCGAAGGATACGATTTCAATGCTGCGATTTATGCGGTGGGCCGCATCACGTCGGCCTCGGTGGAAGTGATCGGGACGAAAGAAGAACTGGAAGAACTCAAAGACGACCCGACGGTAGTGCTCAAAGGCCAGCTGGTGGGCGACTGGATCAATCTGATCGTGCGCTATGCTGCGACCTCGACCGACCCGGAGAAACACAAGTTCCGTCTGGTGGTGAATCAAACGGAAGAGTCGTCGGATGTCAGGGACGACTATCTGAAACTGGAGCTGTATCATGATGCCGACGGGGAGGTGGCGGGCATCTACTATGACCGCTATCTTTCGTTCAACACGAATGCGATTCGCGACCTGCTTGCCGACAAGGAAGGAGTCGTCATTACGTTCCATGACGGAATGCAGGACCAGAAAGTGGAAATCGAGCGTACGGCGATAAACGCTCAGTCGCTCTGACGCTCTGACGCGGGATTTTTGACGCCCTGCGCGGAGGCTTCGAGCCGGTGCGCAGGGTGGTCCGATGCCCGATGTGTCGGACGTTTGGATGTCCGAGCATCGGACTTCCGGAGATTTGCGCAGCGGACAGAGAACATCCGGCCGCCCCATCGAGGGGCGGCCGGATATGTTTCGGGAGCGCTCTGAGGCAAAGCCGAAGAATCCATAAACGGCAGAAAACGGATTCTTGACGACGCTACGCTTGTCGTTCTGAGCGTAGCGAAGAATCTATAACAAGCAAGAAACAGATTCTTCGTCGCTGTGCTCCTCAGAATGACAAGGCTGGAGTTGAAGAAGAGATGCGGATGAAATAGATTTTTGACTGCGCTACGTTTGTCATTCTGAGCGGAGCGAAGAATCTGTACAAACAAATGGGAATTCGGGCAGGAGCCTGCGGGGCACGCCCGGCGCCAGCCGGATAGTTGCGGGCCTCCGCCGGGGGAGGCTCCGGCCCGTTAAGAACGGGGTTTTATTATTTTATATCCGCCCCCGAAGAGCCTTTCCGTCCGATGCCCTCCTCGCGACAACGTAACCGGAACCGATTTCGAATTCCGTATTATGTATTTTCGCAATAGAGAACCGGAAAACCACTTTTCACTTTTCACCTTTAACCTTTTACCTTATTTTTTGGCTGCGTCCAAGATACTCCCGCCTCAACAAAATCCAAACTGCGTTTGGTTTTGTATTCGGCTTATTCGTATCTTTGCATCATGTCAGTCGTACGCAATACCGAAAGCGATCTCGAATTCGAAAACAAAATCCGGCCCCAGGAACTGGAAAACTTCTCGGGGCAGGAGAAGATTGTCGAGAATCTGCGCATCTTCATCAAGGCCGCCCTCATGCGGGGCGATTCGCTCGACCATGTACTGCTGCACGGCCCTCCGGGCTTGGGCAAAACAACGCTGGCCAACATCATCGCCAACGAGATGGGGGCGCAGCTGCGCGTGACGTCGGGGCCCGTGCTGGACAAACCGGGCGACCTGGCGGGGCTGCTGACGAACCTCAGTCCGGGCGACGTGCTGTTCATCGACGAAATCCACCGGCTGAGTCCCATTGTGGAGGAGTATCTCTACTCGGCAATGGAAGACTACAAGATAGACATCGTGCTGGACAAGGGCCCCTCGGCGCGCTCGATACAGATCGAACTGGCGCCTTTTACGCTGGTGGGCGCCACGACGCGCAGCGGCCTGCTGACGTCGCCCCTGCGCGCACGCTTCGGCATCCAGTGCCACTTGGAATACTACGACGCTCCGGTGCTGGCCGGCATCGTCCGCCGCTCGGCCCGCATTCTGGATGTCTCGATAGACGACGATGCGGCCCACGAGGTGGCGCTGCGCTCGCGCGGCACGCCCCGCATAGCCAATGCGCTGCTGCGCCGTGTGCGGGATTTCGCCATGGTGAAGGGCGAGGGTCACATCGACCTGGAAATCACGCGGGTGGCGCTCTCGGCGCTCAACATCGACTCGCGCGGCCTGGACCGCATGGACAACAAGATACTGGCCGCCATCATCGAGAAATTCGGCGGCGGTCCGGTGGGGCTGAACACCATAGCCACGGCCGTGGGCGAAGAATCCGGCACGGTCGAGGAGGTCTACGAACCGTTTCTTATCAAGGAGGGTTTCCTGAAACGCACGCCCCGCGGCCGCGAAGCGACCGGGCTGGCCTACGAACATCTGGGATTCACGACGCCCCGAGGCGATAACTCGTTGTTTTAGAATCTTATGAATATTGCCATCGACCCCCGGTGCTGCATCCGTTGCGGCCGTTGTGTGAGAGTGTGCCCGTCGCAAGTGTTCGGGCAGGCGGCGGCGCAGGCCGCCGTTGCGGTCGAAAGGCCGGAAGACTGCATCGGCTGCGGTCATTGTGCGGCGGCGTGTCCGGCGGGAGCCGTGAACCATGCCGACTTTCCGGCGGAAAAGGTGCATCCCGTAGACCGGACGCAGCTGCCGACGCCCGAACAACTGCTGCTGCTGTGCAAGGCACGCCGTTCGAATCGGGCGCTGAGCCGCGAACCGGTGCCGTCGGAGTATGTCGACCGCATCCTGGAAGCGGCGCATGCGGCCCCGACGGCCAGCAATCTGCAACAGGTGAGCTATACGGTGCTGACCGACCCGGCCGACCTGCGGTTCGTGGTGGAATATACGCTGGGATTCTGCCGCCGGATGCTGCGGCTGCTCGAACTGCCGGTGCTGGGACCCCTCGTTCGCAAGGCGGTGAATGGCGGCGAACGCTACCGGACGTCGATTCACCGGCTGCTCGACGAATACGACCGGCACGGCATCGACCGCGTGCTGCGCGGAGCCACGGCGCTGATTCTGATCCATACGCCCGCAGGGTGCCGTTTCGGGGCTGCGGACAGCCAGCTGGCCTATCAGAACGGTTCGCTGATGGCCGAGGCGCTCGGGGTGAGTCAGATCTATACGGGTTTCGTGCTGACGGCCGCCCGTGCCGACCGGAAAAAGCGGCTGGCCCGCCGTTTCGGCATCGAGGGAACCATCCATGCAGGCATGGCGCTGGGCATGCCGGAATTCGAATTTCCCAGCTACGTGGAGCGAAAAACGCTCGACGCGGTGCGCCGATAGGGCGCCGGGCGCGGTATTTGTTCCGCTCGACGGCAAAACGACCGTCGCATGAATACTTCTCTCGACCTGGAGGCGCTGCGCTACCACAGCGAAGGGCGCCCCGGCAAAATAGGCATCGAACCGACCAAACCGAGTCACACGCAACACGACCTTTCGCTGGCCTACTCGCCCGGAGTGGCGGCGCCGGCGCGCGCCATAGCGGCCGACGGAGCCGAAGCCTACCGCTACACGAACAAGGGCAACCTGGTGGCGGTGGTCTCCAACGGCTCGGCCGTGCTGGGGCTGGGCGGCATCGGGGCGCTGGCCTCGAAGCCCGTGATGGAGGGCAAGAGCATGCTTTTCAAGCGTTTTGCGGGAATCGACGCCTACGACATCGAAGTCGACGAAACGGACCCCGAAAAACTGATTGCCATCGTCAAGGCGCTGGCGCCCACGTTCGGCGGCATCAATCTGGAAGACATCAAGGCACCCGAATGCTTCGGGATAGACCGCCGGCTGCGCGACGAACTGGATATTCCGGTGATGCACGACGACCAGCACGGTACGGCCGTCATCGTGTCGGCCGCGGTGCTCAACGGAGCGCGCATAGCAGGCAAGGAGGTGACCAAGCTGCGGGTGACGATTACGGGGGCGGGGGCTGCGGCCATAGCTTGCGCGCGAATGTTCGTGACGCTGGGCATCCCGCGCGAGCAGATGGTGCTGTGCGACAGCCGGGGTGCGGTGACGCGCTACCGCGACGACCTGAACGACGAGAAGCGCGAATTCGCGACGTCGCGCCGGCTGGTCTCGCTGGCCGAGGCGCTGCACGGAGCCGACCTCTTCGTGGGAGTCTCCAAGGCGGGCATTCTGACCGGGGAGATGGTCCGCACGATGGCCGTCGACCCGATGGTGCTGGCGCTGGCCAATCCGGACCCCGAGATAGCGTATGACGAAGCGATGCGCTCGCGCCCCGACATCATCTTCGCCACGGGGCGCTCCGACTATCCCAACCAGGTGAACAACGTACTGGGATTTCCGTTTATCTTCCGCGGGGCGCTCGACGTACGGGCCACGAAAATCAATGATGCCATGAAGCTGGCCGCGGCGCATGCTTTGGCCGACCTGGCGCGGCAGCCGGTGCCCGAGAGCGTGCTGCGCGCCTATGCGCTCGACCGGCTGGAGTTCGGCCGCGGCTATCTGATACCCAAGCCGCTGGACCCTCGGCTGCTGTGTGCGGTGTCGACCGCCGTGGCGCGTGCCGCCGTGGAATCGGGTGTGGCGCGGTGTCCGGTGGAGGATTGGGAAGCCTATGCGGAAGAGCTGCGGCAGCGGGATGCGATGTAGTTGCAGCGGGTAGGGACTGCGGTCGTGCGGCTGCGCGAAAATGCCGGCAGAGAGGGTTTTGCGGCTGCCGAGCGTCAGGCGAGGACCAGTGTGGCGAACTCCTCGACGGGCATGGGGCGCACCTCGCAGTCGCCGATGCCGACGGGGAGGACGATGTGCAGGGTGCCGTCCTCGCTTTTCTTGTCCTTGTCGATCTCCTTGAGCAATCGTCGGGCGTCGACGGGAGGAGCGGGGTTGAAGCCCAAAGCGAGCAGCAGGGCCACGATGCGGTCGCGGTCGTCGGGCGTGAGCAGTCCGAGCCGCACGGCGACGTCGGCGATCATGGCCGTGCCGACGGCCACGGCCTCGCCGTGATTCATGGCCGACGAACACTTCTCGATGGCGTGGGCCAGGGTGTGGCCGAGGTTGAGCTTGCGCCGCTCGCCGGCCTCGCGCTCGTCGCGCCCCACGATGTCGGTCTTGACGCGAACGGAAGCCGAGATGGCGTCGGCGAGCAGGTCGAGGTTGCTGCGCAAGGTGTCGAATGAAGTTCGTTCGAGCCGTGCGAAGAGGTCGGAGTCGGCGATGATGGCCGTTTTGACGACCTCGGCCAGGCCGGCCCGGAACTCGCGCTCGGGCAAGGTGCCCAGCAGCGAAGGGTCGCAGATGACGAAACGCGGCTGGGTGAAGGTTCCGGCCATGTTCTTGTAACCGTCGATGTTGACGCCGTTCTTGCCGCCGACGGAAGCGTCGACCTGCCCCAGCAAGGTGGTGGGAATGAAGCCGAAAGAGAGGCCTCGCATGTAGGTCGAAGCGGCGAAGCCGGCGATGTCGGTGACGATGCCGCCGCCGACGGCCAGGACGAAAGTCTGCCGGTCGACGCCGAGTTCGATGAAGCGCCGGTAGATGTTCTCGACGGTCTGCAAGGTCTTGATGCTCTCGCCCGAACCGACCAACACTCGCTCGCAAGGCTCCAACAAAGGCCGATAGAGGCGGTCGATGGTGGCGTCGCACACGACGACGATGCGCCCCGGGGGCAGGAGTCCCGGCAACAGTTCGGCTGCGGAGCCGATGTAGATTTCGCTCTCTTCCCGGACGTGGAAGGCAGGTTTCATGGTTTCGTCGGATTTCTGAACGAACAAATATAGGACAATTCGTCCTTAAATCCAACAGTCGGCACGCCGGTCGGGTCCGTGCCGACCGAAAAGGTGCTGATTAGAACGGAACCTTATATTGAGGTGGACGGTACAAGGTGAAAAATGAAAGGTTTTTCCCGGTTCTCCGGTTTTCCGTATTCCAATTCCGCTTGTGTCGGTGCGGGGAGGGCGGAGTTTTACGATTGTCCGGGGAAACTACCTGCGGCGGAAAAATGTTTTTAGCAGGACGGGCGGGTAGAAAGGAACGATGACGCGTCGGACGGAAAAACTCTTCGGGGGCGGCTGCGGGGGGCGCACCTACGGTGCGAGCCGCCCCCCCCCGAGGGAAAAATAGCGATTCGGGAACGTCTGCGGAAGTGATGAAATGAATTCTTGTGGATGGCGGTTCTTGACGGCGTGTCGGGATGACGGGGCAAGATTCTTCGGCTTTGCCTCAGAATGACAAGGCGGGGTTTTCGGGCAGGAGCCTGCGGGGCACGCCCGGCGTCAGCCGGATAGTTGCGGGCCTCCGCGGGGGGAGGCTCCGGCCCGCCCCGTTAAGAACGGGGTTTTGTTATTTTGCGGCCTGCATGGTTAAGATGCGGGAGTTAGAAAAGAGAAGACAGATTCTTGATTGCGCTACATTTGTCGTTCTCCTCCGCTGACGGCTTCGACATCGGGGCGGAATTTTATTAGGGACTAAAGCAATGGTCATTCTGAGGAGCGTAGCGACGAAGAATCTGTTTTTGCTGTTATATAAATTCTTCGGCTTTGCCTCAGAATGACGGTACGGGTGAATAACAGAATAACCGTTCAAAATGACGAAACAATTTTTCGTTGCCCGGCTCGCGCTATGCGCGACCGCCCCCAGCCGGGCAACGAAGCATTCGTGACCTGCGATATTACGAATCCCGGCTTTTTGTCGGACGTGTCTTGTGCGGAGATGAATTTTTAATACCTAATTTTTAATTCTTAATGCGCTTTTTTCTACCTTTGCGTCGTAAAAAAACATTCGAATGCAAAAACTGCGCAACATCGCCATCATCGCCCACGTCGACCATGGCAAGACGACGCTCGTCGACAAGATGATTCTGGCAGGCAACATCCTGCGCGACAACGCCAAACAGAGCGGCGAACTGATACTGGACAACAACGACCTGGAACGCGAACGCGGCATCACGATTCTGTCGAAGAACGTTTCGGTCATCTACAAGGACTACAAAATCAACATCATCGACACCCCGGGCCATGCCGACTTCGGCGGCGAGGTCGAGCGCGTGCTGAACATGTGCGACGGCGTGCTGCTGCTGGTCGACGCCTTCGAAGGCACCATGCCGCAGACGCGTTTCGTGCTGCAAAAGGCTCTGTCGCTGGGCAAGAAGCCCATCGTGGTGGTGAACAAGGTGGACAAGCCCAACTGCCGCCCGGAGGTGGTCAACGAACAGGTCTTCGACCTGATGTTTTCGCTGGACGCCACGGAGGAACAGCTCGACTACAAGACTATCTACGGCTCGGCCAAGCAAGGCTGGATGTCGCACAAGTGGAACGAACCGACCGACTCGATCGTGCCGCTGCTGGACGCCATCATCGACGAGATACCCGAGCCGGCGACGGTGGAGGGAACGCCCCAGATGCTGGTCACGTCGCTGGAATATTCGGCCTACACGGGCCGCATAGCGGTGGGCAAGGTGACGCGCGGCTCGCTGCGGGCGGGGCAGAACGTGACCCTGGCCAAGCGTGACGGCGTGACGATGCAGAAGACGAAAATCAAGGAGCTGATGGTCTTCGAGGGGCTGGGCAAGAAGAAAGTCGACGAAGTGCCGTGCGGCGAAATCTGCGCCATCACGGGCATCGACGGATTCGAAATCGGCGACACGATCTGCGACTACGAGAATCCCGAACCGCTGCCGCCCATCGCCATCGACGAACCGACGATGTCGATGCTCTTCACGATCAACAACTCGCCCTTTTTCGGCAAGGACGGCAAATATGTGACCTCGCGCCACATCAAGGACCGTCTCGACCGCGAACTGGAGAAGAACCTGGCCCTGCGTGTGACGCCGGGTCCGTCGGCCGACTCGTTCAACGTATTCGGCCGCGGCGTGCTGCATCTCTCGGTGCTCATCGAGACCATGCGCCGCGAGGGCTACGAGTTGCAGGTGGGGCAGCCCCGCGTCATCGTGAAGGAGATCGGCGGCAAGAAGTGCGAACCCATCGAGGAGATGACGGTGGACTGCCCCGAGGAACACTCCGGCACGGTCATCGAACTGACGACCAGGCGCAAGGGTACGCTCACGAACATGGTGTCGAACGGCGAACGCGTGCGGCTGGAGTTCTCCATCCCCTCGCGCGGCATCATCGGCCTGCGCTCCAACATGCTGACGGCCACGGCCGGCGAAGCCATCATGACCCACCGGCTCAAAGGCTTCGAACCCTGGGTGGGCGAGATAGAGATGCGCATCAACGGCTCGATCATCTCGGGCGAGACGGGCACGGCCTACGCCTACTCGATCGACAAGCTGCAAGACCGCGGCCGCTTCTTCATCAGCCCGATGGAGCAGGTCTACGAAGGCCAGGTGATAGGCGAGCACTCGCGGCAGAACGACATCACGGTGAACGTCACCAAGTCGAAGCAGCTGACGAACATGCGTGCGTCGGGCTCGGACGACAAGGCCGTCATCGTGCCGCCCAAGGTTTTCACGCTCGAAGAAGCGCTCGAATACATCAACGAAGACGAATACGTGGAGGTGACTCCGCATGCCATGCGTCTGCGGAAGATTCTGTTGCACGAGGTCGACCGCAAGCGTGCTTCGAAATAGTTTTTGCGCATGAATACTTTTACTTTGTCCCTTTGCGTCGGCGCCGCGGCCGGAGCGCTCGACGTGATTCCGATGCTGGCGCAGCGGCTTTCGCTGCGTTCGTGCCTGTCGGCGTTCTGCACCTATCTGTTCGCCTCGGTCATCATTTTCCACAGCAATCTGCCTTATCTGCCTTGGTGGGCCGAAGGCATGGCCGTGGCGTTGATGCTGGCGCTGCCCGTGGTGCTCAACTTTACGGGCAAGGACCGCAAGGCCACGCCCATGGTGTTGCTCAACGCCCTGGTGCTGGGTCTGCTGATAGCCGTTGCGGAACGTTTCCTCTAAGCCGAGCGCAGAGCCGAACTTGTTCAGGCTATGCCGAGGCGGAGGAAATCTGCATGAAAATGAACGTTTCCTTTGAGCCGAGCGCAGAGCCAAGCTCGCTTGAGCTATGCCGAGGCGGAGGAAACCTGCATGAAAATGAACGTTTCCTTTGAGCCGAGATGCAGAGCCAAGTTCGCTTGAGCTATGCCGAGGCGGAGGAAACCTGCATGAAAATGAACGTTTCCTTTGAGCCGAGATGCAGAGCCGAACTTGTTCAGGCTATGCCAAGGCGGAGGAAACCTGCATGAAAATGAACGTTTCCTTTGAGCCGAGATGCAGAGCCAAGTTCGCTTGAGCTATGCCGAGGCGGAGGAAACCTGCATGAAAATGAACGTTTCCTTTGAGCCGAGATGCAGAGCCGAAC
>JAIDUZ010000016.1 GCA_029059935.1 Alistipes sp. | reverse complement strand
ATATGGACGCGCTCCTGCTCCATCGAATCGCGGTGGCGCACCGTCACGGTGCCGTCCTCGGCGGTCTGGCCGTCGACCGTGATGCAGAACGGCGTGCCGATGGCATCCTGGCGGCGGTAGCGCTTGCCGACCGAATCCTTCTCGTCGTAGACGACATTGAAGTCGTATTTCAGTTCGTCGACTATCTTCTGCGCGATTTCGGGCATGCCGTCCTTCTTGACCAGCGGCAGCACGGCCGCCTTGACGGGGGCCAGTGCGGCGGGCAGACGCAACACGACGCGCGAATCGCCGCCGTCGAGCTGCTCCTCGGTATAGGCCGCCGACATCACCTGCAAGAACATGCGGTCGACGCCGATCGACGTCTCGACGACATAGGGCACGTAGCTTTCGCCCGTCTCGGGGTCGAAATACTGGATTTTCTTGCCCGAGAACTTCTGATGGTTGCCCAGGTCGAAGTCCGTGCGCGAGTGGATGCCCTCCACCTCCTTGAAGCCGAACGGGAAGTTGTATTCGATGTCGGTCGCGGCGTTGGCATAGTGGGCCAGCTTGTCGTGGTCGTGGAAGCGGTAGTTGTCGTCGCCGAAGCCGAGGGCGCGGTGCCAGGCCATGCGGGTGTTCTTCCACATGTTCCACCACTCCATTTCGGTGCCGGGGCGCACGAAGAACTGCATCTCCATCTGCTCGAACTCGCGCATGCGGAAGATGAACTGGCGCGCCACGATTTCGTTGCGGAACGCCTTGCCTATCTGCGCGATACCGAACGGCAGCTTCATGCGGCCGGTCTTCTGCACATTGAGGAAGTTGACGAAGATGCCCTGCGCCGTCTCGGGACGCAGGTAGATGGTGTTGGCCCCCTCGGCCGTGGAGCCCATCTGCGTGGAGAACATCAGGTTGAACTGCCGCACCTCGGTCCAGTTGCGCGTGCCCGAAATGGGGCAGACGATTTCGCAGTCGAGGATGATCTGGCGCAGTTCGTTCAGGTCGTTGGCGTTCAGCGCGTCGGCGAAACGCTTGTGCACGGCGTCGCGCTTGGCAACGGCCTCCTGCACGCGGGGCGAGGTCTCGCGGTATTTGGCTTCATCGAACGACTCGCCGAAGCGCTTGCGGGCCTTTTCGACCTCCTTTTCGACCTTCTCGTCCTGCTTGGCGAGCCACTCCTCGATGAGCACGTCGGCGCGGTAGCGCTTCTTCGAATCGCGGTTGTCGATGAGCGGGTCGTTGAACGCACCGACATGACCCGAGGCCTCCCACGTGCGCGGATGCATGAAGATGGCGGCATCGAGACCCACGATGTTCTCGTGGAGCTTGACCATCGAATCCCACCAATAGCGCTTGATGTTGTTCTTAAGCTCCACGCCATTCTGACCGTAGTCGTAGACGGCGCCCAGGCCGTCGTAGATTTCGCTCGACGGGAATACGAAACCGTACTCCTTGCAATGGGCCACCAGTTTTTTGAAGAGTTCCTCCTGAGTCATCGTATTTTGTGATTTTGATTTCCCATCTATATACTTTCATGTACCAGCGTCTGAGGAATGACATCTCGAATCCGAGCGTTGTGGCTCGCGGCCGAGGGCCGCGTATTCAGTCTTG
>JAIDUZ010000015.1 GCA_029059935.1 Alistipes sp. | reverse complement strand
TCTCGGATGTCGCCGAACCTTAAGAAAGTTCGGACTTCGAAACTTCGGACGGACAATCCCCGGATGACATTCCGGACAAACAGTCCAGCTTCACACCGCATCTCCTGCGCCGAACAATGGCGACGCAGGAGATGCGGCATGTCCGTATGCAAAAGCCCCGACACTCTGAAACCAGGTGCCGGGGCTTTTGCATTCAAGGAAAGGATTATTTCGCCGCTTTCTTGGGCGTGGCTTTCACCTTGATGGAGGCGAAACCCTTGATGATGTTCTCATCGCTGTTCTTCGACGCGTCGTAGGTCACGGTCACCTCCTTGGTCGGCAGGTCGACCTCCACATCCTGGATGCCCTTGCCCAGCGACGGCACGTTGTTCATGATTTTCTTCACGCAGTGGTCGCAGTCGATGTCCGTGACGAACACCGTGGTCACCGTCTTCTTCTCGGCCGCAGGTTTGGCAGCCATCGTCACGCCCGCACCCATCACGAGAGCCAGGCAAAGCATTGCAAGTTTTTTCATGGTTATTTAAATTTATTGTCAGTTATTGTTTCTTCGGTTTTTCCGTCACTCTGCGTCTCAGAATGACCGCTTCACTTCGTTCGGAATTGCAAAAGACAGAGTTCGTAACGACATTCCATCTTTCCTCCCTCCTCCTTTCACTTTTCACTTTTCACTTATCACTTTTCACCTTTAATCCCCCTGCGGGGGCTTGATTTTGCTTCCGCTCGGCATAGCCCGCTTGCAGGCTATGCTCTTGCTTACTCGCAAAATTCACCTTAATAAAGGTTCCAGCGCATGCCGATGTAGAACTTCCGGCCCATCAGCGGCCCCCACACGTTCATGGAGTTGAACTTGTAGGAGTAGGGATTCGACGCATGCAGAATCGGGTCCTTCTGACGGTAGTCGGCAATGTTCTCGCAGCCTACATAGAGGTCGAACTTGCCCAGCTTGCGGCTCACCTGCGCGAAGAACATCGGGTAGCTCGGCGAATGGCTGTCGTCGGCCAGAATGCCGTTTTGCGTCGGGATGCGAGAGGGGCCGTTGAGCTGCGCCGTGGCGTCGAACACCCAGCGGCGGAACTTGGTGGCATACTGGATGTTGAGCAGCGTCTTGTAGCGGCTCACCAGCGGACGTTCCACGCGCGCCGTCCCTCCGTCCGGACGGTCGATCGTCATCTCGCTGTCCGTGTAGCGGAACGTGGCGAAGATGTCGAGCCGCTCGACCGGCGTCCACGACAGGTCGACCTGATAGGTGTCCGTATAGGAGCGACCGCGGGTGTCGTAGATGCGAATCGTCTGCGCGTCGTATTCCTGGTCGGCCACCACCGAGTTGTAGAACTGCGTGCGGAAGTAGTCGAAGCTCAGCGTCATGTCGTCCTGACCCACGACCGAGAAAGTCTGCGTCAGGCTTCCGCCCGCGGTCAGCGCCTTCTCCATGCGGTCGAACGCGCGGCCCGCCTCGCCGTTGCCGGCATAGTCGGGCATCACGATGCGGCGCCCCGTGGCCAGCATGCCGATGTTGTCCGTGATGACGTTGGTCGAGCGGTAGCCCAGACCCGCCGAAGCGCGCAGCGTCGTCGTGGGCGTGATGTTCCACTTCACATGGCCGCGCGGCGTGAAGTAGAACTTGTCGTAGTAGCTGTTGTAGTCGCCGCGCACGCCGGCCACCAGCGAAAACTTGTCCTTGATGGTATAGGTGTACTCGGCATAGGCCCCCGCTTCGTTTTCCGTGCGGTCGAGGTCGTAGAACGTCTCCGGCGCCTCGGCCAGCCACGGCGTGCGGTTCAGCAGGCTTTCGCACACCCGGGAGAAGTGGCCCTGCACACCCACGTTGAGCGACGAACGATAGGTGAAGTAGTGGGCATACATCACGTTGGCCGACAGCGTGTTCTCATTGCCGTCGTAGTCGTTGAGCCCGAAGTAGGCATCTTCGTCGAAGTGGTCGAAGTCCACCACCAGCGCCAGGTTCGAGCGCATCTCGTCCTGTTCCTCCTCGTCGTAGACCGACGGTCCGAGGGGCATGCCCGCCTTGAAGTAGCCGTTGGCTCCGCGGTTGCGGATGTGCGAGCCGTAGAGCGGCATGGCCGTGCCGGTCTGCTGCCAGTCCCAGTGTTCGGACATCGCCTCGCGCATGGCCCGGTCGTTCTTGTAGCCCAGCATGCCGCCGAGGCGGTTCTCCTGCACGAACTTCCAGCCCCAGCGCACCTGCGTGCCGTTGTCGGCCGCATAGAGCCACTTGTTGGCCACGTTGAGCTGGTCGGCCTTGGGCAGGTCGCGGAAGCCGTCGTGGTTATGGTCCATCTTGCGCACGTCGGTGTCCATCGAGCCGTGCAGCAGAACGACCGACGTCAGCTTCTTGTCGCGCGACACGGGAAAGGCCGTCGAGATGTTGGCCTCGGGGCGCAGTTCGTCGTCGAGATAGAGATTGACGAAGAGCCGTTCGTTGTCCGTAGGCTTGCGGTGTTCGAGGTTGATTTGCCCCGTGATGGCTTCGTGGCCCGCCGTCACCGACGACACGCCCTTCGACACCTGAATCGAGTTGAGCCACATGCCCGGCGTGTAGCTCAGTCCGTAGGGCGACGAGAGGCCGCGCATGATGGGGCGGTTCTCGTCGAGAATCTGCGTGTAGGTGCCGGCCAGACCCAGCATCTTGATTTGCCGCGCACCCGAAATGGCATCGCTGTAACCCACGGTCACCGATGCCGAGTTCTCGAACGACTCGGCCAGGTTGCAGCAGGCCATCTTGCACAGCCCGGCGAAGGAGATCATCTCGCCCTTCATGATGCCGTCGTGCTTGACGTAGTTGCCGCTCAGGGTGCCTTCGATCACCACGTCGTCGAGCTCCACACCCTCACTGCGCAGGGCGAATTCGGCGCGTTCGGCACCCGGCGCAATGCGCAGCGTGTCGTTGACATATCCCAGATAAGAAGCCACCAGGCTGTCGTAGTTTTTCACCCGGTGAAGATGGTAGGCGCCCACTGCGTCCGTGCTTGCGCCCACGGTGGTGCCGGCCCAGTAGACCGACGCCCCGACGAGCGGCTGCCCCTCGGCATCGCGCACCACGCCCCGCACCTCCTGCGCCTGTACGGCGGCACCGAGAGCCAGGGCGGAAACGATGGAAACGATTGTTTTGATTTTCATGGTATTCCGTTATCGGTTAAAACATCTTCGGAGGGCACCCGCACCGTTGCAGACACCCCTCTTTCGTCGTTCTAAGCCGATACCGGAGGAGCCCGGAGCCCCGCGGATTCCAGCAGCGGATCCGCAAGAAGCGGCGCCGGCCGATCGACCGTCTTGCGCCGCAGTGCCGGCACATGGGCCGGACAGGGACACTCCGCCGCCAACGCGGCGGGCAGAAACACCACCGCACACCGCATCGTCCTTTCGTCGTCGGGGTGGGAGTTGGTGTAGAGTTGGATGTCGGTGGAATGGCGACCGCAGGTGCATGACGCGCTCAGCGCCGGTGCATCGGGCAGCTCTGCCCCGCAACAAACATGCGTATGCGCGTGCATATGTTCAGCAACATGCCCGTTGTCCATGCAGCCGCACGAGAGCGACAGACACGCCGCACCGCCCGTCGCCAACAGATAGACGGCAAGCAGCAACAGCGATATGCAGTTTCGGACTCTCATTTTTCATAGGCGGCGTTCTCCGGCAGGAAAACCGACCGGCCGGTCGCAAAATTAGGTAAAATATCCGTAAACTCCAATTTCCGGGCCGCAATCCCGAAAGAAACGCCCGTTATGGCCGCAACAGCTGCGATAGCTTTTTTTGTTATTCCGAGAAGCTACCGAAGAGTGACGGGACGGGAGAATAACAAAACAACCGTTCAGAACAACAAAAACGATTTTTTCGTTGCCCGGCTGGGGGCGGTCGCGCGAAGCGCGAGCCGGGCAACGAGAAAAAAGACAAGTGCGGTGTGGCGCGAAAAAGGCGGGAAAGAAGAAAAACTCCTTGGAATGGAGAGATGGAAAACAGATTCTTCGTCACTACGCTCCTCGCAATGACGTCCGGCTAAGAACGGAGCGGGAATGACCGGCAATTCATCGTTTTTCATTTTTAATTCTTAATTTTGTGGTATGCAACCGGGCGACGAGAAGATATACGAGGTGCTGAAGCGCTACTGGGGGTTCGACGAATTCCGCCCCGTGCAGGCCGAAATCATCCGGTCGGTGCTGGCCGGGCGCGACACCCTGGCGCTGATGCCCACGGGCGGCGGCAAGTCGCTGACCTACCAGGTCCCCACGCTGGTCCGCGAGGGGCTCTGCATCGTCGTCACACCCCTCATCGCCCTGATGAAAGACCAGGTCGATCGCCTGCGGGCCCGCCGCATCGCGGCCGTGGCCATCCACTCCGGGCTCTCGCCCCGGCAAATAGACATCGCGCTGGACAACTGCGTCTACGGCGATGTGAAGTTCCTCTACGTGGCCCCCGAACGGCTTGCGTCGGAGGCGTTCCGGCTGCGCGTGGTGCGCATGAACGTGCAGCTGCTGGCCGTGGACGAAGCCCACTGCATCTCGCAGTGGGGCTACGACTTCCGCCCCTCCTACCTGCGCATCGGCGAACTGCGCGAGAAGCTCCCGGGCGTCCCTGTCCTGGCACTCACGGCCTCGGCCACGCAGCTCGTGGCCAACGACATCATGCAGCGCCTGCGGTTCGACGAACCCCGCATCCTGCGCAGCAGCTTCGCGCGGCCCAACCTTTCGTACAGCGTCCGCCGCACCGACGACAAGAACGCCCAGCTCCTGCGGCTGGTGCACAACGTTCCGGGGTCGGGCATCGTCTACATGCGCACCCGCGAAGGCACCGAACAGATCGCCTCGCTGCTGCGCGACGAAGGCATCGCGGCGCTCTCCTACCACGGCGGACTGCCCCATGCCGAACGGACGCTCCGCCAGGAGGAATGGATCGCCGGCAAGAGCCGCATCATGGTGGCCACCAACGCTTTCGGCATGGGCATCGACAAACCCGACGTACGCTTCGTGGTGCACTACGCCATGTGCGACTCGCTCGAAAGCTACTATCAGGAAGCGGGCCGGGCCGGCCGCGACGGGGCCCGCGCCTATGCCCTGCTGCTGGTCTCCTCGGACGACGGCGACCGCATCGCCAAACGCTTCGAACAGGAGTTCCCTCCTCTGGAAAAGGTGCGGGAAATCTACGAACAGGTCTGCTCCTACCTCCAAGTAGGCATCGGCGACGGAGCCGGCGCGTCGTTCCTGTTCAACATCCACGACTTCTGCGCCCGTCAGCACCTTTGGTCGGGCACAGTGGCCAGCGCCCTGAAACTCTTGCAGCAGAACGGCTATCTGACCCTCACCGACGCCCAGGAGAACCCGGCGCGCATCCTCTTCTGCGTAGGCCGCGACGACCTCTACCGCCTGCGCGTGCGGCGCGA
Organism: Alistipes sp.; assembly: GCA_029059935.1. Classification (GTDB taxonomy): domain Bacteria; phylum Bacteroidota; class Bacteroidia; order Bacteroidales; family Rikenellaceae; genus Alistipes. The sequence goes on along the minus strand of JAIDUZ010000015.1, from coordinate 12,294 downwards.
GGACCTCGACCACTTCATCCGCACGCTGCTGCGCCTCTACAACGGTGTCTTCACCGAATTCCGCCCCATCGACGAAGGCGAAATAGCCGTGTGGAGCGGCTACACCGTCGAACATGTCAAGGAACTGCTCAAACGGCTGTGGCAGCTGCGCGTCATCCGCTACATCCCCTCCAACCGCTCGCCCATCCTCTATTTCGACGAACAGCGGCTGCCGGGCGCCGACCTCTATATATCGCCCGAGACCTACCGCCGGCGCCGCGACCTGATGCGCGAGCGTTTCGCCCGCATGGCTGCCTACGCCGACAACACGTCGCAGTGCCGCAGCCTTGTGCTCGAAACCTATTTTGGCGGCGACGCCCCCCGGCCGTGCGGCGTCTGCGACCTCTGCCTGGAAAAACGGCGCGCCGCCAAACAAAACGACGCATTGCAGGAGGAGCTGCTGCGCCGGCTGGCCGAAGAACCCGCCGACGTACGCACGCTCGCCGACCGGACGGCCGCACCGCCCGAACGGATAACCGGCATCGTCCGCCGGCTGCTCGACGAAGGCAAAATAGCGGCCGACAAAACGGGGATTTTGAGAATAATTCCGTAAATTCGCAGGAATTTCCGCACCCATGTCCACAGAGAACACATTCATCGACAAGATCAGCAACGAACAGACCGCCCTGCTCCCGGCCATCGAATTCCGAGGCGAGATACGCATCGTCGACCGCGAACGCGACATCGACGAAGCCTGCAAATATCTGGCGGAGCAACCGCTGCTGGGCTTCGACACCGAGACCCGCCCGTCGTTCCGCCCGGGGGTCATGTACCGCGTTTCGCTGCTGCAGCTCTCGTCGGCCGAACGCTGCTATCTGTTCCGGCTCAACAAGATACCTCTGGCCAAACCCATCCTGCGGCTGCTCGAAAACCGCGACCTGCCCAAAATCGGCGCCGACGTGGCCGGCGACCTGCGCTCCCTGCGGCAGATACGCCACTTCCGCGACGGCGGCTTCGTGGACCTCCAAACCGTCGCACCCCAGTGGGGCATCGAAGAGAAGAGCCTGCGCAAGCTGTCGGCCATCGTGCTGGGCCAGCGCGTCTCCAAGGCCCAGCGTCTGAGCAACTGGGAAGCCGCGACCCTCACGGACAAACAACAGCTCTACGCCGCCACCGACGCGTGGGTCTGCACGCGCATCTACGAAAAGCTGCTCCGCACTCCGAAAATCAAAAAATTCCGTTCATGATACCGCAAGTCTACCTGCGCAAGGGCAAGGAAGAGTCGCTGGCCCGGCGCCACCCGTGGATATTCTCGGGCGCCATCGACCGCATCGAAGCCCAGGAAGAGAGCGACCTGCCCGAAGGGGCGCTGGTCGAAGTATTCACCCGCTCGGGCGACTTCATCGCCCTGGGCCACTATCAGATAGGGTCGATCGCCGTGCGCGTGCTGACGTTCGAACGCGAACCGATCGACCAGGCGTGGTGGAACCGCCGCGTGGCCGTGGCGCACGACGTACGCCGCACGCTGGGGCTCACCGAGAACCCGCAGACCACCTGCTACCGTCTCATCCACGGCGAGGGCGACTCGCTGCCGGGACTGGTGGTCGACATCTACGGCGCCACGGCCGTGGTCCAGTGCCACTCGGCGGGCATGTACCGGGCCCGCCGCGAGATAGCCGAAGCCATCCGCACGGTCTACGGCGACCGCATTGCGGCCATCTACGACAAATCGTCGCAGACGCTCCCCTACAAGGCCGACCTCGGAGCCGTGGACGGCTATCTGTGGGGCACCTCCGACCATGCGTCGCAGGAGGTGCTGGAAAACGGCGAGAAATTCATGGTCAACTGGGAAAAGGGGCAGAAGACGGGCTTCTTCCTCGACCAGCGCGAGAACCGCGAACTGGTGAAACGCTACGCCAAGGGGCGCACGGTGCTCAACACGTTCTGCTACACGGGCGGATTCTCGGTCTATGCCCTTTCGGGCGGAGCCAAGGAGGTGTGCTCGGTCGACTCGTCGGAACGCGCCGTGGCTCTGGCGACGGAGAACATGCGGCTGAACTTCGGCGACGGAGCGCCCCACACCGAAGTAGCGGCCGACGCGGTGGAGTATCTGCGCGACATCGGCGACAAATACGACCTGATCATCCTCGACCCGCCGGCATTCGCCAAACACCACAAGGTGCTGGGCAACGCCATGCAGGGCTACAAACGACTGAACGCAAGGGCCTTGTCGCAGATACGCCCCGGCGGCATCCTCTTCACGTTCTCCTGCTCGCAGGCCGTCTCGAAAGAGTTGTTCCGCACGACGGTCTTCTCGGCCGCGGCCATTGCGGGGCGCAAGGTGCGCATCCTGCACCAACTGACCCAGCCGGCCGACCACCCCATCAACATCTACCATCCCGAAGGCGAATACCTCAAGGGACTGGTGCTCTATGTGGAGTGACCCGCCCTCCTAAGCGATGCGCAGCCTGAGGGAAACCGTGATTTGCACGGTAGTTGCACTCCGCAGGCCATGCAAACAGACATCCGTACAGCCTGCTGCGCCCTGCTGTTGCTGCTCGGCGCCCTGCCGGCCGCGGCGGCGGAAGCGGACTCCCTGCGCCGCACCCCGGCCGTCGAAATCGGCAAAGGCATCGCCTACCGTTCACCCGGCGGGAACTTCTCGCTGACCATGCGTCTGCGGATGCAGAACCGCATCGGGCTCTCGTTCGACCGCGACTTCGACTTCCGCGAACTGGAAGCCCGTGTAAAGCGGCTGCAAGTCAAGCTGACCGGATACGTATGGTCGCCCAAGCTGGTCTACAACATCCAGCTGGGATTCGCAGGCCACGCGGCCAACGCCCGCAGCAACTCCAACATCGTGGGCGACGCCATCCTCTACTACCGTCCCTCGCCGGCCTGGAGCATCGGGCTGGGACAAGCCAAGATACAGGCCAACCGGGCGCAGATAACCTCGTCGGGACTGCTCCAGTTCGTCGACCGCAGCATAGTCAACGGCGAATTCAACGCCGACCGCGACTTCGGACTCTTCGTGCAGTACGACCTGCCCCGCGACGAAGGCTTTACGTTCACGGCCAAATCGTCCGTCACGCTGGGCGAAGGGCGCAACTGGGGCCGCTCGACCAACGGCGGTCTGGTCTACACGCGGCGGCTGGAACTCTACCCGCTGGGACGCTTCAAGGACAAGGGCGAATCGTCGGAAGGCGACCTCGCCCACGAAGAAGAGGTCCGCATCCTGCTTGCCTGCGCCTTCTCCTACAACCACAAGGCCGTGCGCACGCAGGGCCAGCGCGGCGACCTGCTGCCCGACGGCGCAAGCCGCAACTTCGGCAACTGGTATGCCGACTTCCTGCTGAAATACCGCGGATTCTCGTTCTGCACCGACTTCATGGGCCGGACCTGCCGCCGTCCGCTCTTCGACGACGAAGCCCGGACGTGGATATACACGGGCTGGGGATTCAACGCGCAGGCGGGATATGTCATCCGCAAGAAATGGGAGGTGGCGCTGCGCAACTCGATGCTCTTTCCGGGCGGCAAGGTGCAGCCGCGGGCGGGATACGAACGCCGCAGTCAGACGTCGCTGGGCGTTTCACGCTATCTGGTCGGCCACGCCGTGAAGATGCAGGCCGACCTCTCCTACAACCATCGGGCCCGGGCCGTCGAAACCGACTACACCCGCTGGGCCATCGTCTTCCAGCTGGAAGTGGGGCTGTGAGGCGGACTCGCAACTCCGAACCGAGCCCTGCGCATCTCCCGGCGATGTAACGGAGCAAAGGGCTCGGCCGGCTTCTCAATTGTTCGAAAGGGGCCTTCGCTGAAAGTGCGGGCCGGGCGACGAAAGAGACGCCCGACCAATCCCCCGGCCGCCGTTTCCCGGAACGGCGAAAAAAACCGGACGAAGCATCTCTGCCGTCCGGGAAAACTCATCGAAAGAGTTTCAACGCGATATGGGCGCAGGCCTCGGCGTCGGCGAGGGCGTGATGATGGTCCTGCAAATCGTAGCCGCAGGCGGCGGCGACGGTGTGCAGCTGGTGGTTGGGAAGCTGCCGCCCGAAGTAACGGCGCGACGCCTGGCAGGTGCAGAAAAAGAGATAACCCGGATAAGGCAGGCAGAAAAGGTCGAACGCGGCCCGCAGGCACCCCTCGTCGAACGGCGCGTTGTGCGCCACCAGGGGCAGCCCGTCGATGAGGGCGTCGACCTCGGGCCACACCTCCTCGAACTCGGGCGCCTCGTCGGTATCGGCGGCCGTAAGCCCGTGGACCTCGGTGTTGAAGCGGCTGTAAAAGTTGGGGCGCGGCCGGACCAGGCGGTAGAGCGACTCCGCCACCCTGCCGTCGCGCACCACCACCACGCCCACCGAACAGATACTCGACCGGTGGCGGTTGGCCGTCTCGAAATCGATCGCTGCGAAATTCATGAAGAGATAAGTTTTATGCCCGGGCAGGGGTTCCCGAACCGACCACTTTTCACCTTTCACTTTTCACCTTTCACCTTTCACCTTTCACTTTGCCCCTTGCCCCTTCCGAAAGGTTACTCCCACTCGATGGTTGCGGGCGGTTTGGAGGAGATGTCGTAGACCACGCGGTTGACGCCGCGCACCTTGTTGATGATTTCGTTCGACACGTCGGCCAGGAACTCGTAGGGCAGGTGCACCCAGTCGGCCGTCATGCCGTCGGTGGAGGTGACGGCGCGCAGGGCCACGCAGCTCTCGTAGGTGCGCTCGTCGCCCATGACGCCCACACTCTTGACAGGCAGGAGAATGGCCCCGGCCTGCCACACCTTGTCATAGAGGCCTGCGGCTCGCAGGGAGTCGATGTAGATTTTGTCGACGTTCTGCAAGATTGCGACCTTCTCGGGCGTGATGTCGCCCAGAATGCGGATGGCGAGACCCGGACCCGGGAACGGATGGCGGCCGATGAGCGTCTCGGAGATGCCCAGCGAACGTCCCACGCGGCGCACCTCGTCCTTGAAGAGCAGGCGCAGCGGCTCGACGATGCGCAGGTTCATCTTCTCGGGCAGGCCGCCCACGTTGTGGTGCGACTTGATGGTGGCCGAGGGTCCGTTGACCGAGCACGACTCGATGACGTCGGGATAGATGGTGCCCTGCGCCAGCCACTTCACATCCTTGATTTGCTGCGCCTCCTCGTTGAAGACCTCCACGAAGTCGCGGCCGATGATCTTGCGCTTGCGCTCGGGGTCGCTCACGCCGGCCAGGTCGCCGAGGAACTTGGCCCCGGCCTTCACGCCCTTGACGTTGAGCCCCATGTTCTTGTAGGATTCGAGCACCTCCTCGAACTCGTCCTTGCGCAGGAGTCCCGAATCGACGAAGATGCAGTAGAGGTTCTGCCCGATGGCCTTGTGGAGCAGCACGGCGGCCACCGACGAATCGACGCCGCCCGAGAGACCGAGGACGACCTTGTCGTCGCCCAGCTTCTCGCGCAGCTCGCGCACGGTGGTCTCGACGAAGCTCTCGGAAGTCCAGCTCTGGGCACATCCGCAGATGCCGACGACGAAATTCTTCAACAACTGCGTACCGTCGGTCGAATGGTAGACCTCGGGATGGAACTGGATGCCCCAGGTCTGCTCGCCCTCGACACGGAACGCCGCGACGCGCACGTCCTCCGTGCCGGCAATCAGGCGATAACCGTCGGGGACGGAAGTAATCGTATCGCCGTGCGACATCCACACCTGCGTAGCGGCGGGCAGTCCGGCCATCAACGGGTCGGAAGCATCGCCCACGGTGAGCATGGCGCGGCCGTACTCGCGGCTGGGAGCGGGCTGCACCTCGCCGCCGTAGGCCGCCGAGAGATACTGCGCCCCGTAGCAGACGCCCAGCAGGGGCAGGTGCCCCTTGATTTGCGACAAATCGGGTTTCGGAGCCCCGGCATCGCGCACCGAATAGGGGCTGCCGGAGAGAATCACGCCCCGCACCGACGCATCGAGCGCCGGAATCTTGTTGAACGGGTGGATTTCGCAATAGACGTTCAGTTCGCGCACGCGCCGTGCGATGAGCTGCGTATACTGCGACCCGAAGTCGAGGATGAGGATTTTTTCCATCTATCTGATATTGTTCGTTTCATGGGTCTTTCCCGGCCCCGGCGAAACCCGGGCGCACCCGGGTCGCCCTCGGTCCAAGGGAAGCGTCTACTTTTTCGTTACGGGCCGGTTCATCCGTCCGGCCAGCCGCATTTCCACGGCGAAAGCCTCGTAGCCGACCTCGCGGATGCGGGCGATGCACCCCTGCCGATCCGAACGGAAGACGAACGAGAAGAATTTCGCGTAGATATTGTTGAATATCTTGCACTTCTCGGCCGTCGTCGTCGTACAGTCGGCGCAACTCCGCCATCCATGCTCCAGGCAGCATTTGCGCACCTTGCACCAGACGGCCTTTTCATAAAGGCGGCACCCGGGACACTTCCCTTTGCTTTTCTGCGGACAAGCACCGCAGAAGAGCCCGCAGGCGGCGATGTCGATATGCGTCATGACTGCGCCCCGTTCTCTCGGTCGGATTCGGTCTCCTCCCTGCGCCTGCGGCAGTTGTAAGCCACGATGCGGATGACGAAGACATAGAGGAGCGCCAACCCCAGGTAGAGGTAGCGGAGCCAGTCGGGACGGCCCGTGCAGAGCCATACGATGAAAAGCGCCGCGAAGAAGACGAGGGCGAAGATGTCGGTGCGGGAAATCTGCCGGTTGCCGGTTGCCATGGTGGTGAGGATTATGCGATGGTCGGATTATCGTTCGCTGGAATAGTTGGGCGCCTCGCGCGTGATGGTCACGTCGTGGGGGTGGCTCTCCTGCATGCCCGAAGCGGAGATGCGGATGAACTGCGCCTGCTGCAAGGCCCGGATGTCGGCCGCCCCGCAGTAGCCCATGCCGGAGCGGATGCCGCCGACGAGCTGGTAGACCGTCTCGTTGAGCGACCCCTTGAACGGCACGCGCGCCACGATGCCCTCGGGCACGAGCTTGTTGATGTTGCCCTCGCAGCCCTTCTGGAAATAACGGTCGGCCGAACCGGCCTTCATGGCGTCGATCGACCCCATGCCGCGGTAGGACTTGAACTTGCGGCCGTTGTAGATGATGGTCTCGCCCGGGGCCTCCTCCGTGCCGGCGAACATCGAACCGATCATGACGCAGTCGCCGCCTGCGGCCAGGGCCTTGACGATGTCGCCCGAATAACGCAGGCCGCCGTCGGCGATGACGGGCACGCCGGCCTCGCAGGCGACCTTGGCGGCGGCGTAGATGGCCGACAACTGGGGCACGCCGACACCGGCGATGATGCGCGTGGTGCAGATGGAACCGGGGCCGATGCCGACCTTGATGCCGTCGGCACCGGCGTCGACGAGGAACCGTGCGGCCTCGGCTGTGGCGATGTTGCCGACGACGACGTCGAGGGCGGGCCAGGCGGCCTTGATTTGGCGCAGCGCCGTGACGATGTTCTTGGAATGGCCGTGCGCCGAATCGAGCACGACGGCGTCGACATCCTCGGCGACGAGCGCGGCGACGCGCTCCATGACGTCGGGCGTGATGCCGACACCGGCGGCGACGCGCAGGCGGCCCTTGGCATCCTTGCAGGCATTGGGATGGTCCTGGACCTTGGTAATGTCCTTATAAGTGATGAGGCCCACGAGGCGGCCCTCGTCATCCACGACGGGGAGCTTCTCGATCTTGTTGTCGAGCAACACCTCGGAAGCGTGCTCCAGTTCGGTCTTATGGGTGGTGATGAGACGGTCGCCGGGAGTCATGACCTCGCCGATGGAACGCGACATGTCGCGCTGGAAACGCAGGTCGCGGTTGGTGACAATGCCGATGAGCTTCCGCTCTGCGTCGACGACAGGAATGCCGCCGATACGGTTCTCGTGCATGAGCCGCAGGGCGTCGCCCACGGTATCGTCGCGCGAGATGGTGACGGGATCGTAGATCATGCCGTTCTCGGCGCGCTTGACGCGCCGCACGTGGGCCGCCTGCTCGGCGATGGACATGTTCTTGTGGATGACGCCGATGCCGCCCTCGCGGGCCAGAGCGATGGCCAGCGGAGCCTCCGTCACGGTGTCCATGGCGGCCGAAACGATGGGGATGTTCAGGCGGATATTACGCGAGAAACGGGTTTCGAGACGAACCTCTCGCGGCAACACTTCCGAATAGGCGGGTACGAGCAACACATCGTCGAAGGTAAGACCTTCGGGCTGCACCCTTTCATTGATGAACGACATAAGGGACGCGGATTTTGTTGCCCGCAAAAGTAAGCATTTTTTTCCGAACGGCCTAAAACCGCGCTCCGTTTCGGCGGAAATTTATCAACATTTTCTGAACCGACGGCCAAACTGAGCCTGCCGGTGCCTTGCCGAAGCGGGAAAAGAGGCATTCTTATGAGGGGTTTCCGGGCCGGAGCCTGCGGACCTGCCGTGCGAGTCTCCGCCGGGAACGACTCCGCCCTGCGCAAGGAAGAGTCTGCACACAAGAAAAACGCGCTGCCGAAGCAACGCGTTTCATCACGAGCCGAGAGGCTGCCGGAAAGGCGATTCCGGGAACCTGTCCGACGGAAAAGCGGCCTGCGCGTTCGCCTTTCACTTTTCACCTTTCACTTTTCACTTAGTATTGTTCTTTCTCGTTGGGGAAGTCGCACTCCTTGACGTCGCGGATGTAACCCGAGACGGCGTCGGTCATGACTGTATGCAAGTCGGCATAGCGGCGCAGGAAACGGGGCGAGAAACCCTTGTTGATACCCAACATGTCGTGGATGACGAGCACCTGGCCGTCGCAGGCGCCGCCGGCACCGATGCCGATGGTCGGCATCCGGACCTCCTGCGAGACGCGGGCGGCCAACGCAGCGGGAATCTTCTCCAGGACGCAGGCGAAACACCCGGCCTCGTCCAACAACCGGGCGTCGCGCACCAGTTTCTCGGCCTCGGCCTCCTCCTTGGCCCGGACGGTATAGGTACCGAACTTGTGGATCGACTGGGGCGTGAGCCCGAGGTGCCCCATGACGGGGATGCCGGCCGAGAGGATGCGCTGCACCGATTCGAGAATCTCCTCGCCGCCCTCCATCTTCACGGCGTCGGCCTCGGTCTCCTTCATGATGCGGACGGCCGAATCGAGCGCCACCTTGGAATTGCCCTGGTAGGTGCCGAACGGCAGGTCGACGACGACCAACGCCCGCTCGACGGCCCGAACGACCGAACGGGCGTGGTAAATCATCATATCGAGCGTGATGGGAAGCGTGGTTTCGTAACCGGCCATGACGTTGGCGGCCGAGTCGCCGACGAGGATGACGTCGATGCCGGCGGCATCGACGATTTTGGCCATGGAATAATCGTAGGACGTGAGCATGGCGATCTTCTCGCCGCGCTGCTTCATCTCCGTGAGACGATAGGTCGTCACGGCTCTTACCGTACTTTCTACTGACATTTCGTTCAAGTTTAGGTTTGAATCGGGGCAAAAGTAGAATTAAAAATCAAGAATGAAAAATTAAAAATCATTTATATTCTCCTGTCATTCTCCGCCCGGGCGTGCGGCCCTCGCAACCACGCCCGGCTAAGAGCCGGGTTTTGCGATTAATCATATTATAGATTCTCGACTGCCTGCGCTTGTCATTCTGAGCGGAGCGAAGAATCTATACAAATAACTGAGAATTCGGGTCGGAGCCTGCGGGGCACGCCCGGCGCCAGCCGGATAGTTGCGGGCCTCCGCGGGGCGAGGCTCCGGCCCGCACCGTTAAGAACGGGGTTTTAATATTGCAAGTCGCAGATTCTTCGTTGCCCGGCTCGCGCTTCGCGCGACCGCCCCCGGCCGGACAATGAGAAACGAATATATATTATAGTATATGGCTGGATACGACGAACGGCAAAAGGCACAGAAAAGATACAAAGATTGCCGTGTCACTGTGCTTCTGGCAATGACACCCGCCCGTCAGGTTGAGCCGGAAAGTCCTCAGCGCTTCATTCTTAGATGCTCGAAGAAGCGCCACAGCACCACGCCGCCGGAGACCGAGACGTTGATGGAGTGCTTGACCCCGGCCTGCGGAATCTCGATGGCCCCGTCGCAGAGGTTGACGACCTCCTGCTGCACACCCTCGACCTCGTTGCCGAAAATCAACGCGTAGCGTCTGTCGGCCCGGGGTTCGAACCGGTCGAGCGACACGGCGCCCTCGACCTGCTCGACGGCGATGATTTCGCACCCCTCGGCCCGCAACTGCGCCACGCACTCGGCGGTCGAAGCGTGGTAGCTCCACGGCACGGTGAGCTCGGCGCCGAGGGCCGTTTTGTGGATTTCGCGCGCCGGCGGCGTGGCCGTGATGCCGCACAAGGCGATGCGTTCAACGGCGAAAGCGTCGCCCGTGCGGAAAAAGGCGCCGATGTTCTGCGCCGAACGCACGTTGTCCAGGACCACCGTGACGGGCATCTTGGCGGCGGCGGCATACTCTTCGGGCGTGGGTCGGCCCAGTTCTTCGTTGGTGATTTTGCGCATGGAACTCTCCGAGTCTGTTTTCGGGGCCAAAAGTAACAAATAAAAAAAAAATTGCCTATTTTTGGGGGTTCAAAACGTCCTTGCGAAGATGAACTGGAAGAAGATCGCACTGCTGCTGGCCTGCGTCGCGGCCGTACGGGGGGGGGCTCGCGCTCAGGAGCTGCTCGCCGGCGCCGGGTTCGACACGCGCTTCGACAACCGCGAATATGCAGGCAACGCTTTCGGCGAGTCGCAGACGCTCTTTTCGGCCCGGCTGACGCCCTACGCCGGCGTTGCATGGGCCGGGAAAAACCGCCTGATCTTCGGTGTCGACCTGTTGCAGAACTTCGGCGACAAGAGCAAGTTCCTGACCGACGTCAAACCCGTTTTCCACTACCGTTTCGAGACGCGCAACGTGCAGGCCTACGCCGGCATCTTCGACCGCAAGGCCCTGAGGGGCGACTACTCGCGCGCCTTTTTCAGCGACTCCACGGCGTTCTACCGCAACCGGATGTGCGGCTTCCTGGGGCGCTACGTCTCCTCGCAGCGGGCGGACACCTACGTCGAACTGGCGCTCGACTGGGAGGGCATGTACTCGCCGCAGTCGCGCGAGATGTTCCGTCTTGTCTCGGCCGGCCGCTATGTCGCCGAGCCAGGATTCTACTTCGGCTATGCGCTCTCGCTCTTCCACTTCGCCGGCCGCATCGGCAACAAGAACGTGACGGACAACCTGCTGCTCGACCCCTATGCCGGGTGGAAGTTCGACGCGTTCTTCGATTTCGACATCCGCGCCGGCTTCCTCTGCGCGCCCCAGCGGGGCCGGAGCGTCGACAACACATGGCGGACGCCCTGCGGCGGCCAGCTGGACATCGTGCTTCGCAAATGGGGGCTGAAGCTGGAAAACAACCTTTACCTGGGACAGAACCTCCAACCGCTGCGCAACTGCGTCTCCGACCCCGCCGCCGGACTGACCTACGCGCAGGAAGGACTCTATGCCGGCGACAGCTTCTATGCCACGACCAAGCACGTCTACAACCGCACGTGGGTGGGCTACGAACGCACGTTCTTCCAGGGTACGCTCAGCGTGGAAGCCGGCATGGCATTCCACTACGACGGAGCGGGCACGGGCACGCAGCAGGTGGTGCGGCTGAAAGCGAACCTTGAAAAACTGTTCGGAAAGAGACATTAAAAACGACATAAATGGCAACTGAAAACAGCGAAATCCGGGAGAAGTCGCTCAACTTCCTCGAAGAGATCATCGAAGAATCGCTCGCCAAAGGCGAAAAACGCGTGCAGACCCGGTTTCCGCCCGAACCCAACGGCTACCTCCACATCGGCCACGCGAAGAGCATCTGCATCAACTTCGGACTGGCCAAGAAGTACGGCGGCAAGTGCAACCTGCGCTTCGACGACACCAATCCGGTGAAGGAAGACGTGGAATACGTCGACTCCATCAAGCGCGACATCCAATGGCTCGGATTCGACTGGGCCGTGGAGCGCTATGCGTCGGACTACTTCGACCAGCTCTACGACTGGGCCCTCGAACTGATAAGGAAAGGGCTGGCCTACGTGGACGACCAGACGCAGGAGGAGATACGCGAGAACCGCGGCACGGTGTCGGTGCCGGGCACGCCCTCGCCGTGGCGCGACCGCACGCCGGAAGAGAACCTCGACCTCTTCGTGCGGATGAAGAACGGCGAATTCCCCGACGGCTCGAAGGTGCTGCGCGCCAAGATAGACATGGCCCACCCCAACATGCTGTTCCGCGACCCCATCATGTACCGCATCATCCACGCCGAACACCACCGCACGGGCAACAAATGGTGCATCTACCCGATGTACGACTACGCCCACGGCCAGAGCGACTCGAT
>JAIDUZ010000014.1 GCA_029059935.1 Alistipes sp. | reverse complement strand
AAAAAGCTGCGCCAAGCCACTGCAAGCCAACAACAAAGCAACAGAATTCCTTTTTTCAAAACCCGCTTCTTAAGCAAGCTGTTAGCGGATTGCTGAATCTACCTTACCTCTCTGATGCAAGCCTTAGCCTGCATCACTCCGGGCCAAATGAAGTTGCAGAGGCGAAGATAAGCAATTTCCGCAAAAACTTGTGGGACGTCCCGGCGGTCCCTTCAAAAAGACTGCAAACGGGGGATTCCGGTCCGTTGCGTCCCGAAATCCCCCGTCGTCGGTTCTTTCCGTAATCAGCGGCCCGGTTCGGCCGGTTCGGTCTCCGGGTCCTCGCCCGCATCGAGCAGGTTCTCTTCGGAGATGCCCAGCGACAGATAGTAGTCGTTGAGTTCGGCTACGATTCCGCGCCGCCCGGCATAGGAGGCCAGATAGTAGAGATCGCCCAGTTCTTCGAGCTTCTCCTCCATCACACCGCTGACCATGTCCCCCTGCACACCATCGAAACGAAGATAGTATTCAATGTATTCGATCAGCGTACGGGCATATTCCTGCAGTAGCGCATCGCCTTTTTCGGCCGCTTCGGGCACACCCATGGCCGACGCAGCATAGTAGGCTTCAAGGAACGGATAGGTGTTGGTGGCCTCGAAGCGTATCTGCGACGTCGGCAGCCGTTCGAGTCCCAGGTCGAGCAGCTCGACGGCTTCTTCGGGGCGGTTCTCGCGCAGCAGTTCCTTGGCCACCCGGGCAAAGGCATCGCGCGCATGCGACGCAACGAGGTTGTACTGAAGAAAATGGTCGACATAGACATCCGGGTCGGCGAGATTGCCGTAGCGGTAGGTCTCTTTCAGCAGCGGCACCGCATATTCGGTGTCGATGCGCCCTATCTCCCTTGGGTTCTGCACCGGCGTAAGAATCGGCACGAAGCGATAGGCATAGCCGTCGAACTGAAGATAGTCGAGCAGCCCGAAGTCCTGGAATACATAGAATTGCGTCATGAAAATGGGCCGCTTCCAGTCGAAGTTGGCCAGCATGTCCAGCAGCATCAGCTGGCTCTTGTCCAGGGCATTCTTGCGCAGATTGATGTAGACCGTGTCCACAATCAGGTCGCGGTCTTTCTCCGCCACGATGCCCGACGCCAGCACGTTTTCCTTGTTGACCGGCAGCGCAATGCGCTTGGTGGGGATGTAGTCGACGGCCGTTCCGTCTTCCAGCCGGATTTTGGTGCGCGGGTCGTCGCTGAGGATGAAATCCATCACCTGTCCGATTTCCACCGGCCGGTCGATGCGGTTGTCCACGGGCACCCAGTCGTTGGTGTGGGTGTACTTGCGCTTCGGCAGCGAGAAGGGCACGCCCGCGGCATCGTTGGCCTTGGTCTTCATCTCGTCGATGTACCACTCGCCGCCCAGATAGGAGGTGTTCATGATGCGTACGTCGGGCCGCACGCCGTATACCTCCTGGTTGTTCCACAGCGGGAAGGTGTCGTTGTCGCCGTAGTTGAGAATGATGCTGTTGGGCAGCGTCGACATCAGGTAGTTCCACCCTATGTCGCGGGCCATGTAGCGGCCCGAACGGTCGTGGTCGTCCCAGTTCTGCGCCGCCAGCACCGCAGGCACAGCCATGCAGACGGCCGTGGCGGCAGCCGCGACGGCCGCATTGTTGCGTTTGGTCATCCATGCCAGCAGGTCGCGCAGGGCCAGCACGCCGAAGCCTATCCAGATGCAGAACGCATAGAACGAGCCGGCATATACGTAGTCGCGTTCGCGCACCTCGGCGGGCGACGAATTAAGATAGACCACCAGAGCCACGCCCGTCATGACGAAGAGCCACATCACGATCGAGAAATTGCGCTGGTCGCGGTTGAGCTGATAAACAAGGCCTATCAGTCCAAGAATGAACGGCAGGAAATAATAGGTGTTGCGGCCGCGGTTTTCGGCTATCTCGCGGGGCAGGTCGTCCTGCGGTCCCAGGAAAAGTTCGTCCACCGCACGGATTCCCGACAGCCAGTTGCCGTCGGTGATGGTCGTGGAGGTGGGTTGTATGTCGCTCTGCCGGCCGACGAAATTCCACAGGAAATAGCGCCAGTACATGTAGGAGAGCTGGTAGTTGAAGAAGTAGTTGAGATTCTCGCCGAAGGTGGGCTCCACCACGCTCTTCGTCTCGTATCCGTCATTGTAGGCGCGGCGGCGGCCGAAGTCGAGCACCTCCTGCCGCATCGGCCGGCCCTGCGCGTCGCGCACCACTTCGCCGTTGTCGTCGCGCACCACTTCGTTCTTCGTGCGGTAGGCGGCCCATTGCTTGTATTCGTTTTCGCTCTTGCGATAGTCCCACATGCGCGGGAAAAAGTGCATGAACTGCGGCGAATGGGTGTATCCGGTGATGCTCGTGGCTTGTTTGTACTTGCCGTCTTCGTCGAGATAGTAGAAATGCTTCTCCTTGTAGTCGGCCGGCGGCGCCGAATAGTAGGCTCCGTAGAGCAGCGGCCGGTCGCCGTACTGGTCGCGGTTCAGCACCGAAAGCAGCGCATGCGGGTTGTCGGGTTTGTTGGAGTTCATCGGCGGATTGGCCGCGGCCCGGATGGTCATCGAGGCGTAGGACGAGAAGCCCACAAGAATCATCGTCACCGAGAGCAGCACCACGTTCCACAGCGCCTTGCCACGCTTGTGGGTCTCCCACGAGGCCCACCCCAGGCCGCCGATAAGGGCCAGCGCAAAGAACACCATGCCCGAATTGACGGGCAGCCCCAGCGTGTTGACGAAGAACACGTCGAACATGGCCCCCACATAGACCGTATAGGGAATGATGATGCCGTTGATGACCAGCAGGATGGCTCCGGCCGTCAGCGTGGCGTAGATCAGGCCGCGCCACGTGACGGTCCGCACCGTCCGGAAATAGTAGATGAACACCAGCGCCGGAATGGTCAGCAGGTTCAGGATGTGCACGCCTATCGAAAGGCCCATCAGATAGGCGATCAGCACAATCCAGCGCGACGCATGGGGCTGGTCGGCCTCCTCCTCCCACTTGAGCATCAGCCACACCACCAGCGCCGTGAACATCGACGAAAGGGCGTAGACTTCGCCTTCGATGGCCGAGAACCAGAAGGTGTCCGTGAAGGTGTAGGCCAGGGCCCCCACGGCTCCGGCTCCCAGCACGGCCCACACGTTGGCCGGCGTCAGTTCGCGGCCGCCGCGCGTCACGAGCCGGCGCGCCAGGTGGGTGATGGTCCAGAAAAGAAACAGGATGCAGAAAGCGCTGGCTATCGAGTTCATCGCATTCACAGCCACGCCTACATAGTCCGGGTTGCCGAACGCAAAAAGCGTGGCCAGGCGCGCCAGCATCATGAAGAGCGGGGCTCCGGGCGGATGGCCCACTTCCAGTTTGTAGCTCGTGGCTATGAATTCCGAGCAGTCCCACAGACTCGACACGGGTTCCATCGTCAGCAGATAGACGACGGCCGCCGCGGCGAAGACCGCCCAGCCGACCAGGTTGTTCCAACGTTTGAAAAGCTCCATATTTGTCTTTACGGTATTGTTTTCTGCGTTCAGGGTGCAATGCGGCGCCATACCGGCGGCCCGCCCCCGAAGGCCCGCGGCAGGACCGGCACTCCCGGCCTGCGTCCGCCATCGGGATTCGCACCTGCAAAAGTAATCATTTAACGGTGAATTGCAAGGGCCGCGGCATGCCGGGTTGCGTCGGGCGTCCGGCATCTTCGGGCCCCATGAAGAAAAGATTCGGATTTTTATCCCGGTTATCCCAAATAAAATTGCTAATTTTGTGGAAAATTTCCGCTTATGGAATCGAAACTGACGCTTTACAATACGCTTTCGCGCCGCAAGGAGGAGTTCGAGCCTCTGGTGCCGGGCCGGGTCGGCATGTATGTCTGCGGCCCCACCGTCTACGGCGATCCCCACCTGGGCCACGCCCGGCCCGCCGTGACTTTCGACTTGTTGTTCCGCTACCTCAAGGCCGCCGGTTACAAGGTGCGTTACGTGCGCAACATCACCGACGTCGGCCACCTGGAGCACGACGCCGACGAGGGCGAGGACAAGATCGCCAAGAAGGCACGGCTCGAACAGCTCGAACCCATGGAGGTGGCGCATTACTACACCGAGCGCTACCACCGCGCCATGGATGCGCTCAACGTCGAGAGCCCGTCCATCGAGCCCCACGCTTCGGGCCACATCATCGAGCAGATCGACTTCGTGCAGCGCATCCTCGACCAGGGTTTCGCCTACGTCTCCAACGGCTCGGTCTATTTCGACGTCGAGAAATACAACGCCAAGCACAACTACGGCCGCCTTTCGGGCCGCAACCTCGACGACATCGTCGCCAACACGCGCGAGCTGGACGGCCAGAGCGACAAGCGCCGTTCTTTCGACTTCGCCTTGTGGAAAAAGGCGTCGCCCGAGCATATCATGCGGTGGCCTTCGCCCTGGAGCGACGGGTTCCCCGGCTGGCACATGGAGTGTTCGGCCATGTCCACGCGCTACCTGGGCGAGCGTTTCGACATCCACGGCGGCGGCATGGACCTGATGTTCCCCCACCACGAGTGCGAAATCGCCCAGTCGACCGCGGCCCTCGGCCACGATTCGGCACGTTATTGGGTGCACAACAACATGATCACCATCAACGGGCAGAAGATGGGCAAGTCGCTGGGCAACTTCATCACCCTGGAGGAGCTCTTCACCGGCAGCCACAAGCTCCTGGCGCAGGCTTATTCGCCCATGACCATCCGGTTCTTCGTCTTGCAGGCCCACTACCGGTCCACGCTCGACTTCTCCAACGAGGCGTTGCAGGCCGCCGAAAAGGGACTCGACCGCCTGATGAAAGGCATCGAGGCGCTCGGCAAAATCAAGCCCGCCGCCGCTTCCACCGTCGACCCGGCAGAGTTGGAGCAGCGTTGCCGCGCAGCCATGGACGACGACCTCAATTCGCCGATGGTCATCTCGGCCCTCTTCGACTGGGTGCGCATCATCAACCAGCTGGTCGACGGGGCGCAGACCATCACGGCCGACGACTTGGCGGCACTCACGGCCACCGTGCAGCGCTACGCGTTCGACATCCTCGGGCTGAAGGACGAAAAGGCCGCCGGTGCGGCCGCCGGGCGCGACTATGTCACCCCGTTGGTCGAAATGTTGCTGGCCGAGCGTTTGCAGGCCCGCGCCGCCAAGGACTGGGCCGCTTCCGACCGCATCCGCGACGGACTGGCCGCCGCCGGCATCCGCGTCAAGGACCGCAAGGACGGCAGCGACTGGGAGCTGGAATAACGTGAAAATCGAAAAGTAAAAGGTGAAAGGGAACGACCGCATCGGAACGCATCGTTCATGTAGCTATTTTCCACCTCGCAGTCAACGACAGACCGGATAGAAAACATTTCACTTTTCACCTTTCACTTTTCACCTTTCACTTTTTACCCTTAACCTTGAACGAAGTGACACAACCGAAATCGGCAGCCACGGAGTTGGGTACGGAGCGCATCCGCAAATTGTTGGTGCAGTATGCCGTGCCGGCAATCATCGCCATGACCGCTTCGTCGCTCTACAACATGGTCGACAGCATCTTCATCGGGCAGATCGTGGGTCCGCTGGCCATCTCGGGCCTCGCGCTCACGTTCCCGTTGATGAACCTCGCCGCGGCGTTCGGTTCGCTCGTGGGTGTCGGCGCCGCCACTTTGATTTCCATGCGTCTCGGACAGCGCGACTACGACACGGCCCAGCGCGTCCTGGGCAACGTGGTGGTGCTCAACGTCATCATCGGCGTGGTGTTCGGCGCCGCGGCACTCGTTTTCCTCGACCCCATCCTCTACTTCTTCGGCGGCAGCGAGACCACCGTCAGCTACGCCCACGAGTACATGGCCATCATCCTCTCGGGCAACGTCGTCACGCACATGTATCTGGGACTCAACGCCGTACTCCGCGCTTCGGGCCATCCGAAACAGTCCATGTACGCCACCGTCAACACCGTCATCATCAACACGGTGCTCGACGCGCTCTTCATCTACGGCTTCGGCTGGGGCATCCGCGGCGCCGCCATCGCCACGGTGCTGGCCCAGGTCGTCACGCTCGTATGGCAGTTCCGCATCCTCTCCGACAAAAGCGAGCTGCTCCACTTCCGGCGCGGCATCTACAAACTCCGCAAGCGCATCGTCCGCGACATCATGGCCATCGGCATGTCGCCTTTTCTGATGAACCTCGCGGCTTGCTTCATCGTCATTCTGATAAACAAGGGGTTGCAGCGCTACGGCGGCGACCTGATGATCGGTGCCTACGGCATCGTCAACCGGCTGGGATTCTTCTTCGTCATGATCGTCATGGGTGTCAACCAGGGCATGCAGCCCATCGCCGGCTACAACTTCGGCGCCCGGCAATACGAGCGCGTCCTGCGGGTCCTCCGACTCACCATCATGGGCGCCACTTGCGTCACCTCCGCCGGTTTCCTCATCGGCGAGTTCGCTCCGGGTGCGGCCGCTTCGCTCTTTACCAAGGACGACGAACTCATCAGTCTGGCCGCCACAGGCATGCGCATCGTCTTCGCGTTCTTCCCCATCATCGGATTCCAGATGGTGGCCACCAACTTCTTCCAGAGCATCGGCATGGCCGGCAAGGCGGTCTTCCTCTCCTTGTCGCGGCAGTTGCTCTTCCTGGTCCCGGGGCTGTTGTTCCTGCCGGGATTCTTCGATTCGGCCACGTCGTGGAACGGCAGTTGGGGCGTGTGGTGCGCCATGCCGTTGTCCGACCTGCTGGCCGCCGTCGTGGCATTTTTCATGCTGACCTTCCAGCTGCGCAAGTTCCGCGCGATGATGGCGGCACAAACACTCAACGAACCCCGCGATGGAGAATAGATTCGTTATCAACATCGGCCGCCAGATAGGCAGCGGCGGCAAATCGGTCGGCGAGGCGCTGGCCCGGCACCTGGGCGTGCAGCTCTACGACAAGGAGCTCATCAACCTCGCAGCCAAGGAGAGCGGCTTGTGTCCCGAGGTCTTCGAGCAGGCCGACGAGAAGGAGTCGCACAACCGCCTGGCCACCTTGCTGGGTTACCTCCGGGCTCCTTTCGCAGGGTCCGACAGCAGCACGTCCAACATCCTTTCGAGCGACGCCCTGTTCAAAATCCAGAGCGACGTCATCCGCCGCATCGCCGAGCGCGAATCGGCCGTCTTCGTGGGGCGCTGCGCCGATTACATCCTGCGCGACCATCCGCAGCGGCTCAGCGTCTTCATCACGGCGTCCGACTCCGACCGCATCGACCGCATCCGCTCCCGCACGGGTTGTTCCGAGGCCGAAGCCCGGCAAACCATGATGCGGGGCGACGCCCGGCGCGCCGACTACTACAATTACTACAGCCTGCGGACATGGGGAGCCGCCGCATCCTACGACTTGTGCGTCAGCACTTCGGTGCTGGGCATCGAGGCCGCGGCCCGGCTCATCCTGCGGTTCGCAGCGCAGAAACTCGATTTGAAAACCGACTTATGATACTCGCCGAACAGATCAAGGAGCTCGAATCCCGCCGCAGCGCCCTCGAACGCTGCCTGGACATCGAGCAGAAACGCATCGACCTCCGCAACGAGGAGGAGAAGACCCAGGAGCCCGACTTCTGGAACGACCCCGCCGCCGCACGCGAGCAGCTGCGCAAGGTCGCAGCCATCAAGGCGTGGGTCGAGGACTACGACGCCGTGCGCAAGGACGTCGAGGACCTCGGGCTGATGCCCGATTTCGTCAAGGAGGGAGTCGTCTCCGAAGCCGAACTCGACGAGCACTATGCCCGTACGCTCGACCGCATCGGGAAGCTGGAGATGCGCAACATGCTGCGGCGCGACGAGGACAAGCTCGGCGCCATCCTCGACATCAACGCCGGGGCCGGCGGCACCGAGGCGCTCGACTGGGCGTCGATGCTCCTGCGCATGTACACCCGTTGGGGCGAGGCCCACGGCTACAAGGTCAAGGTGCTCGACTACCAGGCCGGCGATGAGGTGGGCGTCAAGTCGTGCACGCTCGAATTCGAGGGCGAATATGCCTACGGTTACCTCAAGAGCGAAAACGGCGTCCACCGCATGGTGCGGCTCTCGCCGTTCAACGCCAACAACAAGCGGCAGACCACCTTCGCGTCGGTCTTCGTCTCGCCGGCCGTCGACGATACCATCGAAATCACCGTCAACCCCTCCGACATCGAGTGGGACACGTTCCGGTCGTCGGGTGCCGGCGGTCAGAACGTCAACAAGGTCGAGACCGCCGTGCGTCTGCGCTACCACGGCAAGGACGCCGACACGGGCGAGCCCGTAGAGTTCCTCATCGAGAACATGGAGACGCGTTCGCAGCTCATGAACCGCGAGAACGCCATGCGCATCCTCAAATCCAAGCTCTACCAGCGCGAGCTGGACAAGCGCATGGCCACGCAGCAAGCGCTCGAAGCCTCCAAGAAGAAAATCGAGTGGGGTTCGCAGATCCGCTCCTACGTCTTCGACGACCGCCGCGTCAAGGACCACCGCACCGGGTGCCAGACTTCGGCCGTCGAGGCCGTCATGGACGGCGACCTCGACGCCTTCATCAAGGCTTTCCTCATGGAGTTCGGCGCCGAGGCGTAACCATCGGTTCGGTACGCACTGCCATCCCCCGCCCTCCTCTTCGCAAGGAGGGCGTTTGTTTCGCATGCCATCTCTTCCGCCTCCTTCGTCCCCTTATTTCCTCGTCGTCCAAAAGAATTCAGCTCCTTTTAGTCGTTCTTTCAATCATAATTCCGCTTCTTCGTTGCTCGACTCGCGCTCTGCACTCTCTCCCTGCCGGGCAACGAAGCACCGCGATTTGTAATATTATAAATCCCGGTTCTTAGCCGGGCGCCATTCAGAGCGGTTGTTCGGTCATTCTCCCGTCATTCTGAGGAGCACAGCGACGAAGAATCTGTTTCATCCGCACCTCTTCCCCAAAAGCCAGCCTCGTCATTCTGAGGCAAAGCCGAAGAATCTGTAATATGAATATTCGCATCTCCCGCCTTTTAGGCGGGCGAGCCGAAGCCCCGCCGCGCGGAGGCTCGCAGCACTCGCCCCGCTGGCTTCGGCCCGCTCCGTTAAGAACGGGGTTTTACTATTTCGCATTCCGCCGCAAACAATATCCCAGGACAAATCGCAAAACCCGGCTCTTAGCCGGGCGTCATCCCGACTGCGTTGTCAAGAACCGCCATCCCAAAGAATTCATCTCGTCACTTCCGCTGACGTTCCCGAATCTCTGTTTTCCCTCGGGGGCGGCTCGCACCATAGGTGCGACCCCCGCAGCCGCCCCCGAAGGGTTTTTCCACCCGACGCCGAAGTCCCCTAAAAACCGAATTCCCCGGGACCTTTTTATAAGGTCCCGGGGAATTCTTTCACAAATCGCGGCTGCACCGCCTCTCAGCTCTTCCAGCCTCTCCGGCTCTCAGTCGCTCCGGCCGCTGGGCTTCTCCAGCCTCTCTACCTCCGGCCGCTCAGCCTTTCCGGCCGCTCAGCCTTTCCGGCCGCTCTGCTCCCGCCCCTCGCTTATCCAAGGTAGGACTTCAGCAGCTTCGAGCGCGACGAGTGACGCAGACGCCGAATGGCTTTCTCCTTGATTTGGCGCACACGTTCGCGCGTAAGGTCGAACTTCTCGCCTATCTCTTCAAGCGTCATCTCCGAGCAGCCAATGCCGAAGAAATACTTGATGATGTCGCGTTCGCGCTCCGTGAGGGTCTCCAGCGCACGGTCCACTTCCGTCGAGAGCGATTCGTTTATCAGCCCGCGATCAGCGTTGGGCGAATCGGGATTCACCAGCACGTCCAGCAGCGAGTTGTCTTCGCCGTCGGCAAACGGCGCATCCACCGAGACATGGCGGCCCGCTACACGCAGCGTGTCGGTCACCTTCTCTTTCGGCAGTTCCAGTTCCGTGGCCAGTTCTTCGGGCGACGGCGTGCGTTCGTGTTCCTGTTCGAAGCGCGCAAAGGCCTTGTTTATCTTGTTCAGCGAGCCCACCTGATTGAGCGGCAGACGCACAATGCGCGACTGCTCGGCCAGTGCCTGAAGAATCGACTGCCGAATCCACCACACCGCATACGAGATGAACTTGAAGCCGCGGGTCTCGTCGAATTTCTC
>JAIDUZ010000013.1 GCA_029059935.1 Alistipes sp. | reverse complement strand
GCTTCAGTACCTTGTCCCACTTCTCCAAAAGTTTCAAGAAGCAGTTCGGCGTCGCTCCCAGCGACTTCCACAAAAAATAATCCCGGCTTAAGACAGCTTGGTTCGGGCCGATCCGGGAAACAAAAAACCTTTGCTTTTTCAAGCAAAGGTTTTCGCCGCTTTCGGCTTGTCGGGGTGACTGGATTCGAACCAGCGACCACACGCCCCCCAGACGTGTACTCTAACCGGACTGAGCTACGCCCCGATTACCCGAAACCCATCGGTTTGGGACTGCAAATATAGCATATTTTTCTAAAAACAACAAAATCCGAAAAAAAATTTCTACTTTTGAAGTTGCAATCGTGCGCGACGGCCGCCCACGGGCAACCCGACCGCAGCGGACAAACAGCCCCGGCGACCCCGGCGGCCGACCAACGCGAACGCGGCCGGCCCGGAAAACGAAGAAACGGAAAACGAAACAGATGAAGCCCTCGAACATACTGCCCGTCCTCCTGGCACTGCTGCTGACAGCCTGCGACGGCCGCAAAAACTACTCGACGACCGATTTCGACCGCGAAGTCTACACCCCGGCCTACGCCGCGGGCTTCGACATCCGCGGCACGGAAAACGACGCGGCGACCCTGATCACCGTACGCAACCCGTGGCAAGGCGCCGAACAGGTGGAACAACATCTGCTGGTGCTGCACGACGAGACGGCCGCTCCGGTCGGATTCGACGGCGAGATTGTCCGGGCCCCGGTGCACCGCGTCGCCTGCCTCTCGTCGAGCCACGTAGCGCTGTTCGACGCCCTGGGCGAAGTGCGCCGCATCAAGGGCGTGTCGGGCATCGACTACATTGCCAACCCCTATGTCCGGGCCCACCGGCTCTGCGGTGAAGTGCGCGACATCGGCTACGACACCAATCTCGACTTCGAGCTGCTGGCCGTCATGCGTCCCAACGTAGTGCTGCTCTACGGTGTGACGGGCGAAAACACGGCCGTGACCGGCAAACTCCGCGAACTGAAGATTCCCTACCTATATATAGGAGACTACCTCGAACCCTCGCCTCTCGGCAAGGCCGAATGGCTGATGGTTGCTGCCGAACTGTGCGGCTGCCGCGACCGCGGCGCGGAGATTTTTGCGGAAACGGCCGAACGCTACAACACTATGGCCCAACGCGTACGAAACTATGTAGAGCAGGAGATTCCCGACATGGCCTGCCTGCCCAAGGCACTGCTGAACACGCCCTACCGCGACACGTGGTTCATGCCGCCCGCCAACAACTACATGGTGCGGCTGATCCGCGACGCCGGCGGCGACACCTACACGGTTTCGGAGGAGGGCAACAGCTCGCTGCCCGTCGACATGGAACAGGCCTACCTCCTGGCGGCCGACGCCGACGTATGGCTCAACGTGGGAGCCTGCAACACACTCGGCGAACTGACGGCGCAGAACCCCAAGTTCGCCGAGATACCGGCCGTACGCAACCGGCAGGTGTTCAACAACAACCGCCGGCAGACTCCGGGCGGCGGCAGCGACTTCTGGGAATCGGGCGCCGTGCACCCCGACCTGCTGCTGCACGACCTGGCGACCATTCTCCATCCGGCGTTGGGCGCCGACACGCTGACCTACTACAAGCGCCTCGAATAACGATGTCACGCCCTGCCCTGCTTTTCGCGCTGCTGCTTTTCGCCACCGCCGCCCTCTTCACGGCCGACCTGGCCGTCGGTTCGGTCGCCCTCTCGCCGGCCGAGGTGTGGCAGGCGCTGACCGGACGGGCCGCCGACCCGACCATACGCGACATCGTGCTGAAAATCCGTCTGCTGAAAGCCCTGACCGCGCTGGCGGCCGGCGCGGCGCTGGCCGCCAGCGGCCTGGAGATGCAGACCCTTTTCCGCAATCCGCTGGCCGGGCCCTACGTACTGGGGGTGAGCTCGGGCGCCGGACTCGGAGTGGCGCTCTTCCTGCTGGGAGCACCGATGCTCGGCTTGGCGGGACACTCGCTGCTCCGCTGGCTCGGAATCGTCGGTGCCGCCTGGTTGGGCTCGGCACTGGTGCTGGCCCTCGTGCTGGCCGTGAGCCGCCGCATCCGGGACATCATGGTCATTCTGATTCTCGGCATGATGCTCGGCTCGGGCATCGGAGCGGTGGTCGAGATACTTCAATACCTCTCCACCGAGACGGCGCTGAAGGCATTCGTTGTCTGGACCATGGGATCGCTGGGCGACATCACGGCCGGGCAGATGACGGTGCTGCTGCCGGTGGTGCTTGCGGGGCTCGTGCTCGCCGTGGCCGCCATCAAACCGCTCAATCTGCTGCTCCTGGGCGAGAACTACGCCCGCACCATGGGGCTCGACATTCGCCGCACGCGCACGCTGCTGCTGCTGTCGACCGTACTGCTTGCCGGCACGGTCACGGCCTTCTGCGGTCCCATCGGATTCGTGGGGCTGGCGGTCCCCCATCTGGCGCGCATGCTGTTCCGCAGTGCCGACCACCGCATACTGATGCCGGCGTCGATGCTCGCGGGAGCCGCGCTGCTGCTGGGCTGCGACCTTGTATCCAAACTTCTGGCCCTGCCGGTGAACACCATCACGGCACTGACGGGCATCCCGATAGTTATCATCGTAGTACTCCGCAACCGCACGCTTTTCTGATGGGCATCTCACTGAAAAACATCACGCTGGCCTACGGCTCCCGAACTCTGCTGGAAAACGTCTCCGCCGAGATTCCGCCGGCCGCGCTGACCGCCTTTCTTGGCCGCAACGGCACAGGCAAGAGCACCCTGCTGCGGACGATTGCCGGACTGAAACGGCCGGCGACCGGCGAAATCCGTCTCTGCGGCCGGCCGCTGAACTCGCTCGACAACCGGCAACTGGCCGCCACGGTCTCGTTCGTGACCACAGAGAAGATACGCACGGCCAACCTTACCTGCGAAGAGATGGTGGCCCTGGGCCGCGCGCCCTACACCGACTGGATAGGCCGGCTGCGCGAAACCGACCGCGAATGCGTCCGCCGGGCGCTGGAGACCGTAGGGCTGGCGGGTCACATCCGCAAGACGCTGGACACGCTCTCCGACGGCGAATACCAACGGGCCATGATTGCCCGGGCGCTGGCCCAGGACACGCCGGTGATTCTGCTGGACGAACCGACCGCCTTTCTCGACCTGCCGAACCGTCACGCCATGGTATCGCTGCTGGGGCGGCTGGCCCGCGACGAAGGCAAATGCGTGCTGTTCTCGACGCACGACCTGGAGATAGCCCTGGCGCACAGCGACGCGGTACTGCTGATCGACCCGCCGCATCTGCTTCGACTGCCGGCATCCGAAGTGACCTCCGAACAACTTCTCGACCGGCTTTTCGAAGGCTCGGGAATGAGATAATCCGACCGCATCGGCGGGTCTGCGGCCGGTCGGCCGCTAAAAAAAGCAACTTTTTTCGACATATTTTTTGCAAGAGTCACTTTTTTGGTTACCTTTGCACCGCTAAAGTACCGCCCGCCAAGGGCGAACGATAGCGGTAAGGCCCATTCGTCTATCGGTTAGGACGCAAGATTTTCATTCTTGAAAGAGCAGTTCGATTCTGCTATGGGCTACACGAAGGGGCCGAACGAGGCACCGGAAGCGAGAGACCGAGAGAAGCCGAGGGCGGAAACAAACGAGGCGAGAAAACGGGGGGGGGCAGGCGAGGAAATGCGGCCCGGATTGCTGACGGAAAATCGTACGGCTGCCTACGGGTGGGAAACACACGGAGCGGGCGCGAAGCCTATCCACCCGGCAGCCAAGGCTGCACGGAACGACACACGAAAAAGCAAAAATAAAACAACAACGAATCATGGCAAACCATAAGTCATCGAAAAAACGGATTCGTCAGACCGCGACCAAGCGTGCGCACAACCGTCTGTTCCACAAGACGGCGCGCAACGCCGTAAAGGCCCTGCGCACGACGACCGAGAAGAGCGCCGCCGAGGTTCTGCTTCCGAAAGTAACCTCGATGCTCGACAAGTTGGCCAAGCACAACATCATGCACAAGAACAAGGCCGCCAACCTCAAGAGCGCTCTGCAACTGCATGTGAATGCCCTGTAAAGCGGGGGTCGCAACGACAGAAAAGCCACTCTTCACGGAGTGGCTTTTTGCTTTGTGGGGGGGGTGTTTGGCGCTGGCTTTTGCGACGGCGCCGGCGCCGCCTTCATCTTGAAAAAAACAGCTTCCGGCCCGGAGTGGTGCGGGCCACAGCTCGCACCAGCGCGGCCAGGCAGATTCAGCAATCCGCTGGCGGGGCGGCGTTCCCGACCGGGTTTCCGGCCGGCCGTCCCGTCAGCTTTTCATCCCAGTTTGCCGCAGAGCCGGATTATCAATTCACAATTCAGAATGCACAACTTCGCGATTAAGCGAGTGCAGAGGCTGCTTGCAGGCTTTGCCGAGCGGAAGCGAAGTCAAGGCCCCGTAAGGGGGGATTAATTCATAATTAATCCTATTTCTGTAAGGGCGATTCGAAGAATCGTGCGGGCCGCAGCCTCCCGGCGCGGAGGCCCGCAAGCGTGCCCCGCAGGCTGCGCCCGGCCCTTTGAAACAAAAGAGTAGATGCTAAGGTTGCAAACCTTGCGCCCAGGCTTGCTCCGTCAAGAACGGGGATTTGTAACGTTTGCTTGCCGCCGCAGGTAGAGGTCCAAGAATAATCAAGGTCTTCAACCTTGCGCCCGGGGCCGGCTCGCATCGGAGATGCGACCCCCGCAGCCGGCCCGGGCGAGAACGCAGGAAACAAGTTCTTGCAACCTCACAACAAGCGTCATGTTGAACGAAGTGAAACATCTGTTCAGTCGATTCTATAAGATTAGATTCTTCGCTCTGCTCAGAATGACAAATCATGAATCAAACCCTCGAAAAGGATTTATTAATTCTGAATTGTGCATTGTCTTGTTCCCTCTCTGCGGCACCCATTCCAGCGATTGCTCCGTTCGTCCTGCTGCGGGCTACCGCCACTGGACGACGGGAGTCCTGACGAACGTCGGCATCGAGGGCGACAGTTGGGCTTCGTCACCTCTCCTGTCCGGCGACCATCGTGCGGGCTATCTGAACTTCAACGCGGGCAACGTGAACCCGCTGAACGGGTGGTACCGTTCGATCGCTTTTCCCGTGCGCTGCGTCCAGCATCTGCCGAAGCTGTTTTTTTCTTTGACGTGCATATGCATGGACGGGGGTTCTTTTTTTGCTATCTTTACCGACGCAATCCAACAACCCTGCTTGTATGAAAAAATACCTTGCGCTTCTGATTGCGGCCTTGTGGCTGCCGCTGGGACTCCCGGCCGAAAACTACCCCTACCGCAGCGACGTGCTGTGGGTCGCACAACCCGACCATGCCGACTGGCTCTACCGCACGGGGCAGAAAGCCGTCGTCGAAATCCAACTCTACCGCTACGGCATTCCGCAGGACGGAACCACCGTACACTATGAAATCGGCGACGAACTGATGCCGGCCGAGACGTCGGGCAGCGTGGTGTTGAAAAACGGCCGGGCGACGATTCCGCTCGGCAGCATGAAACGCCCGGGCTTCCGCGACTGCCGGCTGACGGCCGTCATCGACGGCAAGACGCACAAGCACCATGTGAAAGTGGGATTCTCGCCCGAGAAAATCGAACCCTACACCCAACTGCCGTCCGACTTCGCCGACTTCTGGGAACGCAGCAAGGCGGAACTCGCCGCCTGCCCGCTGCACTACACCAAGGAACGGGCGGAAAAATACTGCACCGACAAAATCGACTGCTACCTGGTCAAACTGACAATCAACAAACGCGGCCAGGCCGTCTACGGCTATCTGTTCGTGCCGAAAGAGGCCCGGCCCGGAAGCTGTCCGGCAGTGCTCTGCCCTCCGGGCGCCGGCATCAAGACCATCAAGGAACCCCTGCGCCACAAGTACTACGCCGAGCAGGGCTGCATCCGCTTCGAATTCGAGATACACGGTCTGCATCCCGAGCTGCCCGAAGAACGCTTCCGCGAAATCAGCGCCGCATTCAACGGCCGCGAAAACGGCTATCTGACCAACGGGCTCGACGACCGCGACAACTACTACATGAAACGCGTCTATCTGGCCTGCGTGCGTGCGGTGGACCTGCTTGCCTCGCTGCCCGAATGGGACGGCCGGAACATGATAGCGCAGGGCGGCAGCCAAGGCGGTGCGCTGGCGCTGGTAACGGCAGGACTGGACCCGCGTGTGACGGCCTGCGCAGCCAACCATCCGGCGCTGAGCGACATGGCGCGCTTCCGGCAGGGCGAAGCCGACGGTTATCCCCACTTCTCGCGCATGCCGGGGATGGACACGCCCGAGAAACTGCGCACGATGGCCTACTACGATGTGGTGAACTTCGCACGCATGATACGCGTACCGGTCCGCATGACCTGGGGCTACAACGACGACACCTGCCCGGCGACCACAAGCTATGCGGTGTACAACGTACTGACGTGCCCGAAAGAAGCGCTGATTACCCCCATCAACGAACACTGGACCTCCGAAGCGACCGAACGCGGACACCTCGAATGGATACTAAACAAGGTGAAAGGTGAAAGGTGAAAAGCGGCAACCCGCACAACCGACATCGGCCGCAGCTCTGCAATGATGAAAAAAGGCGGGAAATCCTCTTGGAGGATTTCCCGCCTTCTGCTTTTCTGAGGCCCGCCCGGTCTTCATTCATCCGGCCGGCCGGACCTATTTTCCGAGCCCGTCGATAACGGTGGCGACGCGCTCGAAGACCTCGTCCATCGTACCGGTGCCGTTGACCGAAGCATATTTGCCCTGGGCGGCGTAGAAGTCCGACACGACGGCCGTCTGCTGGTGGTAGACGGCCAGACGGCCGCGGATCACCTCCTCCGACGCATCGTCGGCCCGGCCCGAATCCTTGCCGCGCAGCAGAATGCGCCGCACCAGCTCCTCCTCGGGCACGTGGATGTCGACCATCACGTCGACCTTCAGCCCGTGCTTGGCCAGAATCCTGTCGAACGCCTCGGCCTGCACCGTGGTACGGGGGAAGCCGTCGAAGATGCACCCTTTGGCATCGGTGTGCGTGGCAACGTAGTCCTCGATCATGCCGATGACGATTTCGTCGGGCGCCAGCTTGCCCTGGGCGATATACGACTCCATGCTGCGGCCCAGCTCCGTGCCGCGGCGGATATGTTCGCGGATGACTTCGCCCGTCGAGACGTGGTCGATGCCGTAGTGCGTTTTCAGACGCTGGGCCTGCGTGCCTTTTCCGCATCCCGGAGCGCCGAACAATACGATGTTCATCATAACGAATCGCTGATTATTAGACCCGGCAAAACTACAACTTTTTTTGGACAAAATGGAAAGATTCGTTAGTTTTGTAAAAATTTTAAGGAATGGCACAGCAGAAAAAGCGCACCGAGATAGCCGAATTGGGCGAGTTCGGACTTATCGACAAACTGACGGCCGGCTTCGCCCCCCGCAACGCCTCCACCGTCCGGGGCACGGGCGACGACGCGGCGGTGCTGGCCCCGCCAGCCGGGGAACGGACCGTCGTGTCGACCGACGCTTTCTTCGAAGGCGTGGATTTCGACCTCACCTACTTTCCGCTCAAGCACCTGGGATACAAGGTCGTGACGGCCGCCGTGAGCGACATTCTGGCCATGAACGCCCGGCCGTCGCAACTGCTGGTGTCGCTGGGCGTATCGTCCAAAATCCCCGTCGAAGCGCTCCAGGACCTCTACGAAGGCATCGCTTTCGCCTGCAACGAACACGGCATCGACCTCGTGGGCGGCGACACGCGCGCTTCGATGACGGGGCTGGTCATCTCCGTCACGGCGCTCGGCCATGCCGCCGAAGAACGGCTGGTCTACCGCACCGGTGCCGGGCAGAACGACCTGCTCTGCATCACCGGCAACCTCGGCGCCGCCTACATGGGGCTCCGGCTGCTCGAACGCGAAAAGCGGGTGCTGGCCGACATCGCCGACCCCGAACCGCAGTTCGCCGGCTACGAATATCTCCTCGAAAAATACCTCAAACCCCGTCCCCGCACCGACATCCTTGCGGCGCTGGCCGACGAAAAAATCGTTCCCACAGCGATGATCGACCTCTCGGACGGGCTGGCCAGCGACCTGATGCAACTGTGCCGCGCCTCGAAATGCGGCGCCCGCATCTATCTGGACCGCATCCCCATCGCCAAGCAGACGACGGCCCTGGCCGAAGAGATGCACGCCGACCCGGTCGTGGCGGCGCTCAACGGCGGCGAAGACTACGAACTGCTCTTCACCGTGCCGCTGTCGATGCAGGAGCAGACCATGCGTCTGGGGTTGGTGGACGTCATCGGACACATCACGCCCGAATCCACGGGCTGCTTCCTTGTCACCCCCGACGGTTCGGACATCCGGCTCAAGGCACAGGGCTTTCCCGAAAGTGTAAGAGAGTAAATTAAAAAAGACAGAGGCATAAAAACATGCCTCTATCTTTTTTTTGGGGGGGGGAGTAGTCCCTTATTCTCTTTCCTCGTTCGACAAATTCACATTCGTCGTATACAGACTTTTCGCCTCCCTTTCTATACGGGCCTTTATCTTTTGATAGTATTTGTATTTTTTAATGATACGCCGTTGAGCATCTATATCAAATCGGCCTTTTACCGTTATAGGTATTTGAATATCAAGCTGAAGAATCTCCGATGCGTTAGGCTTGTTTTGCCAATTATATCCATTTTCTGCCCGTTTATTCCGAAGAGCATATTCCAAATATTGATAACTGATCTCATTCCTATACTCTTCTTTCAACAAGAATACGCCACAATCACTATTTAAACTGAACCGCTTCAAAGGAACATAATTCGGAGTACCGGCATAATGTCCATTCGTCGTTATTGTAATACACTCTTCTTCATAGTCCCAAGTATCTATATAACCAATACAACGGTCTCCTTTCGTATCTGCTGAGAAAACAGGATATTCTCCTTTATGGTCCTCGCAATATCTTTTATCATATCCGGAACGTCCCCGAAAAAAAACGCCGATATCAGCCAACGCAACCCGTTTATAACGAATATCATCTATTTCAATCTTCTTCACATCCACCAAAGTTGAAGAAATAGTTTGCTGAAGATCCGACAATATATCAATAAATCCCTCTTCAGAAATCGAATATTCCTCAACATTGATATTCAATGCTTTCTTTTCTTCATCCGACCAGTCATTTATAATGGTCCATTTATTCTGCTTAAACTCCGATATTTTTTTAATTTTACATCTATAATCAGTCGAACTAAAATCTTCTTTGCCTACCAAAAACTGACGATAAAATTTGGCTGCTTCTTTCAAATCATCCTGTTTTATCTGAATACGATGAGAATCCCGCGTCTCTCCGATTTCAGAAACCAAATAAGTAAATACATTATAATCATTCCCATAATGAATTTGCGGTTCTTTCTTGGTGATAGACAAAATATAAGTATCTTGCGGAGTTGCGAAAAAAGTTCGCGTCGGCAATGATATTACAGCATTCAAAATACATTTCTCCAACACATATTTTCGCAAAGGCTCATCACCGCTCCGTTTCATCAATCCGTCCGGAACAATAACGAAAGCTGTTCCTCCCGGTTTTAATGAATAAATTATCCATTCCAGCGACAACCCCTCCAATCCGGTACATGGAACCTTATATATTTTATTTTTAACCCCTCTATCCTTTAGTTCATTTTTAATAATAGAAACTCCGCTTGTAACATATGGCGGATTCGTCAAAATCAAATCATATGTATCCTGCTCATCTTCAATACCAAAAGTTCCTACATTTGATTTTATTAACCGGAATACTTGATTGAATACTTTTTCCGAGAATTCTTTCGTATAACGAATATATTTTGAAATAATATCCGACAAGTAAATAAGCATATTCGCTTTTGCGAGAATAATTGTACGCTGATCATCCTTTTCATCGGTACCTTTATCATATCCCCTCATCCGAATTGACGGACGAATATTTCCGTTTTGCGGTTCAAATTGGCGCTTTATCTGTGGATTTTCATTCAGAAATTCCAGCAGGAAGCCACCTACGCCGCAAAAAGGATCACAAATAGCAGAATTTTCTGTTACCGGATGCGCTTTAGCCATAGACACGATAGCCCGTACTACATTTCTCGGAGTAAAATATTGCCCCATAGAAGAAATACCGGCCGTCTTTCTCAGAAAATTCTCATATAATCTCGTCTTAAAATTTTTATCGATATGTACAAAAGTACCGTATTCTTCACCATATTCGTAAAACTCTTTTAGGACTTCTTTAAACAATCCGGCTTGCGAAATATTCGCTTTTCCGTTTTCGTTAACGAAAATAGTTCCATTTATGATTGTGGTTCCATCTTCACCCGCCGGAAATAAGCCCTTAATTCGACTACGAACATTATCCGCATAATATCTTAGAGCATCCTCAGCATCTATCTTTGTCTTTTCGTATATCTTACCAAAAGAATAATCTTCATTAAGCACTGAAAGATCAGACAAATACTTGAATACAAAAATCTCTACCACATTATATAGACACGGCTCGGGTTCCTTCCCCGTTGTAATCCAGATTTTCTGCCATACTTTCTTTGCCAGATTCTGAGGATTATGAATAAATTTTTCACGCATTTTTCCAAAATCATCAACGGTTTCCAGTTCATCCAAAGCCAAAGCTAATTCTTCACTATATCCTTTTTCTATTTCGGATATCTTCGATATATCAAGCACAAAATCGTATAATTCGTCATCTGAACGCCGAATTTCCGTCTTACTAATGGCCGAAAACCAAAAGGATTTATCCCCATCAGTAGCACATATAACACGACAATTTAATTCCTTTGCAAGACTATAATACCAGCTTGTAATAATGTTCTTTGCTCCTTCTGAATTAGAAAACATCCCCGGCTGTTTATATTCTACGAGAACTTTCACATCGTTCTTTCCTCGGACAAGTAATCCATCCGGCTTATTTTTCATTAAACCCTCATATTGCCTCCGAGGAATGATACCGGCAGCTTTCAACTGGGCAACAGTTGTATCTCCAATCAAAATATAGTGCCAATCATCCGAAATCGGATAATCGAATTTACCTTGCGTAAGTTGTTCTCCTACGGTGATATTATAATTATAACGCATACTAACTAATAAAATTAGTAAAAAACATTCAAGTTTAGGATACGTAGCAAAGATAACGGAATTAGTTTAGATAGACAATTTGCCAACAAAGATTATTTCAATCAAAACAATCTTAAGAATAAATCCCGATTCTTTCATTTTTAATTTATTATTCCTATCTTTGCCGTCCCGAAAAGGGAACAATCATTTAATTCAACGTATCATGAACAACTACGAAACCGTTTTCATTGTCACGCCGGTTCTCTCCGACCAGCAGGTACAGGAGGTCGCTGACAAATTCCAGGGTGTCATCACCGAAAACGGCGGTCAGATCGTGAACAGGGAGTCGTGGGGCCTCCGCAAGCTCGCCTACCCTATCCAGAAGAAGACCACCGGTTTCTACTTCCTCGTGGAGTTCACGGGCGAAGGCTCGCTGATCAACACCCTCGAAACGCAGTATCGCCGCGACGAGCGCGTGATCCGTTTCCTCACTTTCAAGCAGGACAAGTTCGCCGTGGAGTACTCGGAGAAGCGTCGTGCGAAACTTTCTAACAAGCAGGAGTAAAACCATGGCACAGGAAAACAAAGCACAGTCCGAAATCCGTTACCTCAATCCCGTGACGGTAGACGTCAAGAAGAAGAAATACTGCCGTTTCAAGAAGCTGGGCATCAAGTATGTCGACTACAAGGACGGCGAGTTCCTCAAGAAGTTCCTCAACGAACAGGGCAAGATTCTGCCCCGCCGCCTGACCGGCACCTCGCAGAAGTTCCAGAAGAAAGTGGCCCAGGCCGTGAAGCGTGCCCGCCACCTCGCCATTCTGCCGTTCGTAACCGATTGTATGAAATAATTAAAGGAGGACGAGACTATGGAAGTGATTCTGATCAAGGATATGGAGAACCTCGGCTACGCCAACGACATCGTCAACGTGAAGCCCGGTTACGCGAACAACTACCTGATCCCCCAGGGCATGGCCAAGGCCGCCACGGCTTCGGCCAAGAAGGTGCTGGCCGAGAACCTGCGCCAGCGCGCCCACAAGGATGCCAAGATTCTGGCCGACGCCCAGGCACTGGCCCGCACCATCGAGGGTCTTGCCCTGTCGCTGGCCGTCAAGGCCGAGGAAGGCAAGCTCTTCGGTACCGTTACGGCTGCCGACCTGGCCGAGGCGCTCGCTGCCAAAGGCATCGAACTGGACCGCAAAGTCATCAGCGTGGAGACCATCAAGACCGTCGGCGACTACGAAGCTACGGCCCGTCTGCACAAAGAGGTGAAGGCTGCGATCAAGTTCTCGGTAACGGCTGCCGAATAGGCACCCAACGGCCGAGGGCGGACCGGAGTCCGCAATGAAAAAAGCGTCCCCTTTCGAAAGGGGATGCTTTTTTTTGTATGACGCACCGCTCTAATGCGGCTTGACAGCCGGCTCTCCGGGGTGATTCTGCCGCACGGCATAGGACCGCAGCACCATCCCGACGCCCAGGAAAATCAACAGAGCGAAGATGACCGTATCGAAATGGAGCTTGTCGAGACGCAACGCCACGGAAGCCGCGATGGCGACCACGGGCTGGAGGTAGGTATAGATGCTCGACACGGTCGAAGAGACGAAACCCAACGAATAGTTGAACAAAATATTGGGCAGATAGGTCTGCAACAGAAAGACGCACAGCGTCGGAACCAGGGCGTGCCGCAGCATCTCCCCGAAATCCGTATGCACCAACTCCCCGGCGCCGAACGGCAGCAGGATGACCGCTGCGAGGCAATAGAGCCACCGCATGACGGTAGTAACGCGATACTTGGCCACCAAGCTCTTGAAACAGACCATATAAACCGACGAGACGCAGGCGCAGAGGAAAATCAGCACATTGCCCCACAGCTGCGAATGGGCGTGGGCCGACGAATGCCCTGTCGCCACCACGGCCACGGCACCGCCCATGCCGAGCAACAACCCTGCGACCTTCAGCTTGGTGAAGCGGTCCAACCCGAGCAGGACCGAGAGCGCCAGAACAAGAAGCGGCACGATCGTGTCGATAATCGAACCGTCGATGGGCGACGTTTTCGAGAGTCCGTACATGAGAAACACCTTGCGGAAGACGCCCATCAACAAGGCGGCGCCGAAGAACTTGCGGATGTCGGATCGCTCGACCCGCTCGGTGCGCTCCCACAAGAGCGGCACCAGCGAAATGAGCGCCGTGGCAATCAACGACGCCTCGGCCAGGGCCAACGGCCGGATATAATGGCTCAGCAACAGATTGTAAAACGGGAAATCCATGGCCCAGATGCAGTTGCATGCCAAGAGGGCCAGGTGGGGCTTGAATTTGTTCATCCGGAATGTTTCGGCATGCACGCACAAAAACGATGCCCGGGAAGCACGCACCGCCAAATTCGGCGCCCAAGTTTGTCTCTCGGAAAGCTCGGACCCCCGGAATGAACAAGCCTCGCCGCTCCGGCCGCCACCCGGCCGTAACCTGACATGTCGGCACCCCAACCCGCCCCTGCGAACAATCCCGATTCCACGCTTGCTCACAGAAAGGTACATTCCGGATTCCCTCGTTGTCCGGCTCGCGCTTTGCGCGACCGCCCCCAGCCGGACAACGAAAGATTTTGATAAGCGGAGGATTCGGGCAGGCGCCGCCGCATCCCCCGAAATGAAAGTCCGCCCGGCTTGCACTACTTTGCGCAAGCGCTTGGATAGGCGGCGCCTTGGCAATACAAAAACGATGGTACGCCCAGCTTGCACTTTACCGAGCATAAATCCTCGGTTCAGATAGGCGGCGCCTCGGCAATACAGAAACGATGGTGCGCCCGGCTTGCACTTTACCGAGGATAAATCCTCGGTTCAGATAGGCGGCGCCTCGGCAATACAGAAACGATGGTGCGCCCGGCTTGCACTTTACCGAGCATAAATCCTCGGTTTAGATAGGCGGCGCCTCGGCAATACAGAAACGATGGTGCGCCCGGCTTGCACTTTACCGAGCATAAATCCTCGGTTTAGATAGGCGGCGCCTCGGCAATACCAAATAAATTTGGTATTGCGCTCGGCTTGCACTATCTTTGTCCATACGTATGAAAACGCTCCGAACATATCTGCTCGCACTGCTCGCGCTGACGGCAGGCGCCTGCAACCGCACCCCCGACAAGGACGCGGAGACCCGACGCAACATCGTCTACGGCATCGATGCCGAAAACTACCGCCTCGAAACCGGCGAAGTGGGCAAGGGCGAGACCATGAGCAAGATTCTCAACGGCTACGGCGTCACGGTCCGCCAGATCGACCGTCTGGACCGCGCCTCGAAAGAGATTTTCCCGCTGCGCAACATCCGGCCGGGCCACAAGTACACGGTCTTCATCCATGAAGATTCGCTCTACAGCCCCCACCTCGACTACCTGGTCTACGAAACGGACCGCACGGGATTCGTGGTCTTCGGATTCCACGACAACGACTCCGTTTCGGTGCGCAAGGACACCAAGCCCATGACCGTCCGCCGCACCCAGCGCAGCGCCGTCATCCACTCTTCGCTGTGGGGCTCGATCATGGAACAGAACCTGCCCTACTCGCTCGCCTCCGAGATGGAGAACATCTACCAGTGGACCGTCGACTTCTTCGGCATACAGAAGGGCGACAGCTTCACGGTCATCTACGACGAACTCTTCATCGACGACACCATATCGGCCGGCATCGGCCGGGTCTGGGGCGCCAAGTTCACGCAGGGCGGCAAGGAATACTACGCCATCCCCTACCGCCAGGGCGGCAAAATCCAATACTGGGAAGCCGACGGTTCGAGCCTCCGCAAACAACTGCTCAAGGCGCCGCTCAAATATACGCGCATCAGCTCGAAGTTCTCCTACGCCCGCAAGCACCCCATCTACAAAGTCTACCGCCCCCACACGGGCGTGGATTATGCTGCGCCCAAAGGCACGCCCGTACACGCCGTGGCCGACGGCGTGGTGACGTTCAAAGGCTGGGCCGGCGGCGGTGGCAACACACTGAAAATCAAACACGCAGGCAACCTTGTGACCGGCTATCTCCACCTGAGCGGCTACGCCAAGGGCATCGCCCAGGGCAAGCGCGTATCGCAGGGCCAGCTGATCGGCTACGTCGGTTCGACCGGCGCCTCGACGGGCCCCCACCTCGACTACCGCATCTGGCGCAACGGCACGCCCATCGACCCGCTGAAGATTCCGCAGCAACCCGCCGAACCCATCAGCAAGAAGAACCGGGAAGGCTTCGAATATGTCCGCGACCGAATCATCGCCGAACTCAACGGCCCCATCGCCGACGAGGAGCGCATCACGCAGCTCGATTCGATTCCGGCGCTTCTGACGCCGCCCGCCGACTCGGTCAAGGCAGCGCCTGCCACGCCAGCGAAACCGGCCAAGAAATAACGTCGTGGAACGCTCCGGGGTCATCATCGTGGCCGGGGGTGCCGGCAAACGCTGCGGCGGACGCATCCCCAAGCAGTTCGCCTTGCTCGGCGGTGTCCCGGTACTCGCCCGCACCATCGGCAACTTCGCCCGGGCGCTGCCCGGAGCGGTCATCGTCGTGGTGTTGCCGGCCGCACACACCGGCTTCTGGCACAATCTCTGCGCCCGCTTCGACGTTGCGCCCCACCTGATTGCGGAAGGCGGCACCGAGAGGTTCCACTCGGTGTGCAACGGCTTGGCCGCACTCCCGGATGATGTTGCGCTCATAGCCGTGCAGGACGCTGTCCGCCCGCTGGGGTCCGTCAAGCTGATTCGCCGCACGGCGGCCCTCGCCGCCGAAGCCGGAAGTGCTGTTCCGGTTGTCGAAGCCACCGACTCCTACCGCGAAACAGAGAACGGCAGCGACGCATCGCACATCGTCGACCGCAGCCGCCTGCGCATCGTGCAGACCCCGCAGTTTTTCCGCGCCGACCTACTGCGCGAAGCCTACCGGACCGAATTCCGCCCCGAGTTTACCGACGACGCGTCGGTCGTCGAGGCGGCCGGACACCGAATCCGGCTCTGCGAAGGCGAACGACACAACATCAAAATCACAACGCCCGAAGATTTCGCCGTAGCCGAAGCCCTGCTGGCCCTGCGCGAAGAGAATGCCTACAACGAACTGCCCCGAGAATGACAACCCGCGCCGATGCGGCGTCCGGGCGATGCGGCGATAACGCAGAATGCAGGCCGACGGGCTTGCAGCCGCTTATCCACTGATCGACAAACCATTAAGAACCGACACCATGCAAAGCGTTTACAAATACCGTTTCGATCGGCGCACGATCTACTGGACCTTGGTCTACGTGGCCGTATTCGGCCTGCTGGGCGGCGGACTCTACCGCCTCTACGAAGGGGGTTATCTTTCGGCCTGGTTCACCTCGTTCATCATGGCGCTCATCGCGCTGATGGCCCTTTCCGTTCCGCGCAAGATAGTCGTCACCGACCAGACGCTCCAGGTGCGCTGCCTGCTGGACATCACCGAGATAGACCGCAGCAAAATCGTCTCTGCGCGAAGCGTCGAACCCCGGGAGATGAAGTGGATCGTGCCGCTGTTCGGCGCCTGCGGATTCTTCGGCTACTACGGACACTACTACGACCTGCGGAGCTTCACGCGCGTGAAACTCTACGCTACCGAGTGGCGCAACTTCGTGGAGATAGTCACGGTCTACGAAGACCGGCTCTACGTCTCCTGCCGCGAAGCCGCGAAACTCGCGGAGGAACTGACCGCATCGCAAGAAGTCTCCCCGGCGGATTCGCAGGAAGCCTGACTCCGCAGACACATTCGTATCGCCGGCCGGAGGGATTCCTCGGCGGCGGCTTTCATTCCGACAAAAACAGCTTCCGACCCGGAGTGATGCAGACCATGGTTTGCGTCAGAGAGGTTTGGTAGATTCAGCAATCCGCTGGCGGATCGGCTTCCCAACCGGATTTCCGGCCGGCCGCCCCGCCAGTTGTTCATCCCAGTCTGCCGCAGAGCCGGTTTATCAATGCAAAATTCAAAATGCACAACTTCGCGATTAAGCGAGGGCAGAGGCTGCTTGCAGGCTTTGCCGAGCGGAAGCGATGATGGTGCAAGCCGAAAGTTATGCCGAACTTGTTCGGACATGACCGAGGCGCCGCCCATCCAAGGCGCAGCCAGAGTCAAGACCCCGTAAGGGGGATTAATTCATAATTAATCGATAATTCCTTTTCTGTCGAGTCGTTCGCCCGGGCCGGCTGCGGGGGTCGCATCTCCGATGCGAGCCGGCCCCGGGC
This sequence comes from Alistipes sp., assembly GCA_029059935.1. GTDB lineage: Bacteria > Bacteroidota > Bacteroidia > Bacteroidales > Rikenellaceae > Alistipes. Next base: position 498 of record JAIDUZ010000013.1, on the reverse strand, counting down.
GCAAGGTCGAAGACCTTAATTATTCTTGGGTCTCTACCTGCTACGGGCAAAAATTATAAAACCCCGTTCTTAACGGGGCGGCCCGCACGATTCTTAATCGCGAAGTTGTGAATTTTGCATTTTGAATTGTGCATTCTGAATTGTTTATTCCCTCTCTGCGTCATTCATTCCAGCGATTGCTTCAAGCCCTGCTTCGGGCTACCGCAACAACACGACGGGAGCCTTGGGTGAAGTCGGCACGACGGGCCGCTACTGGTCCACGTCGACTTACGCTACGGCCAATTGCAACGGAGCGTTCCTGCGCCTCGACGCCACGCTGGTCAACCCGTTGGATAACGGCAATCGGACCACGGGCCGCACCGTGCGCTGCGTCCAGCATCTACGGCTGTTTTTCTGTCGCTTCCAGGGCTGCGACACCCGGCTTTCGGAGCAAAAGAACAAAAAAAACGGGGGGGGGGGAGCAAGGTTGCCCGAAAATGGGTATATTTGAAGAACCCA
>JAIDUZ010000012.1 GCA_029059935.1 Alistipes sp. | reverse complement strand
CTTATCGGCGGGAGCGTCTGATGTTTATAAGAGACAGGCATGCAAGAGGTCACGAGTTCGAATCTCGTATTCTCCACAGTTCGAAAATTGCGACGGCAGAACATCGGTTCTGCCGTTTTTTTGTCGCCTCCCCCCCCGGCCGACTTCCCCCTCCTTGCGCCGTCAAAAGCATCGCTCCACGCGCCACAATCTTTTCCCTGCCATTTTCTCAAAAATTACGAGTCGCAGGACGAAAATACATTCGATTTCATAGGCTGCCCCGCAAGTGCTCCGCACTTCGCATGAGGTGATATTCAAATTCGACGCGTTTTTCAGTGCAATATTGCCTGTATTGAATTTTATATAAGTATATTTGTAAATTATAAATCATCTGCGATGACAAACGGACGTCCCGCTCCCATACTCGCCCCACGGCGCCGACAAGCCGTTCCGCACCGTCGGAAGCGGCTGCCGGCATACCGTCCGACATGGAAGACCCGACCGCCGTCGCACCGCCGCGCCGGCCGCTGAAAAACCGGCACCCGACGATCGCAAGGACCGCATCGCACACCAAGTCCCGACAAACATATCGAACAAGCAGTGAACAATCCTGAAAAATTCTCCCGCACCTGGCTGTATATCGCCGCAATCGCCGCCGTCTGCACGGCGGTATTCGCCTATACGTTCAAGCCGACACTCGACATGAACGGCGACACCAGCCAATATTACATCTATGCCACGTCGCTGGCCCAAGGCGAAGGATACACCGAACTGGGAACGCCGGGACACCCTCCCACGAGCGCATTTCCTCCGGGCTACCCGTTGCTGATGGCTCCGCTGCGCGCCCTCACGCCCAGCATCGTGGCGCAGAAAATCCTGAACGGCTTCATGCTGTTCGGGGCCGCAATGCTGCTGTTCCTCTTTCTGCGGAGGGTCGTGCCGCAGCCGCTGGCGCTGACGGCGGTGCTCGTGGCCCTGCTCAACTACCGGGTGTTGCAGTTCGCCACTATCATGATGAGCGAAACGGCCTACCTGCTCTTTTCGGCCCTCGCCGTCTGGCTGCTCTACCGGTTCGACACCGACACGTCGCCGAAATGGTGGAAAAGACCGTGGTTCTACCTGCTCGTACTGGCGGCCGGTTACGGCTACATGATCCGCACGCAGGGCATCACGCTCCCGGCAGGCATCGTCGTGTGGATGCTGTGCGTCCGCAAATGGCGCCAGGCTCTGGCATTCGCGGCCGGATTCGCCGTCACAACGTTGCCCTGGACGCTCCGCAACCACCTGGTCGGACTGGGGCCGAGCCGTTATCTCGACCAGTTGCTGGCCGTCAACATCTGGCAGCCCGACGCCGGCCGGGTGTCGTTCGGCGGGCTGATCGAACGGGGCGTCGACACGCTGCGAATGCTCGTGACCAAAGCCATTCCGAATACCGTTACGCCCTATCTCGACGTCGACTACGAAGCCGCTGCCACCTTCGGGGAGTGGGTGGCCGGAGCGGCGCTGATCGCCGTCATACTCTTCGGATTCTGGCGCATCAAACGTTATTTCTGGTTCTTCACGGCCTACTCGGCCGCCGTCGTGGGCATCATCTGTCTGTGGAGTGCGCCGAGCGGCAACCGATACATCACCACGCTGGTGCCGCTGTTGGAGATCGGCCTCACGATCGGCATCTACGCGCTGACAGACACCGTTCTGCGCCGGAGGTTCCAACTCCGACGCACATTCAGTCCGCTGTGGCTGCTGATTCCCGCTGTGCTGCTGGCCGGCGGGCGCATCCGGGAGGTGGCCGCCGAATCCCGCCAACCGCTTCCGCCCCAGTTCTCAGGGTTCATCGATGCAGCACGGGCGGTACGGAAACAGCTGCCGCCGGAGACGGTCGTATGCAGCCGCAAGCCCTCCGTATTCTACGTCTATGCCGGATGTCACGTCTGCAACTTCCGATACACCGCTGACGACGAACAGCTCATCCGCGGACTCGTCGATTCCCGGGTCGACTACGTGCTGCTCGACCAGTTAGGCTATGCCGCTACATGGCATTACCTCTACCCCGCAATACAGAAACACCCGGAACTGTTCGGCGTCGCCGCGGCCTTCGGCAATCCGCAGACGTTCCTGCTGCGTTTCGATCGCACGGCCGCCGAACTCAAACTCAGATCGGAATGATCCGCAAACTGTTCACAGAGCCGGCCGACGACGGGCGCATCCAGCTGTTCCGCTATTTTTTCGTCGGCGGAGCGGCTTTCTCGGTCGATTTCGGGTTGTTGTGGCTCCTGACCGAATGGGGTGTGCACTACCTGCTTTCGGCGGCATGTTCGTTCGTGGCGGGACTGACGGTGAACTATGCGCTGAGCGTGCGATGGGTCTTTCGCAACCGGACGCTGCACAGCCGCATAGCCGAATTCGTCTCGTTCGCGGCGATCGGTCTCGCCGGCCTGGGGCTGAACGAAGCGATCGTATGGGCGGCCACCGATTGGGCAGGATTGTATTACCTCGTTTCCAAAATCATCTCTACCGCGGTCGTCTTCTTCTGGAACTTCACCGCACGCAAATACCTGTTATTCTATGAAAAAAAGTAAGAAGCGCGTCGTCATCGTCGGCGCAGGACCCGCCGGACTGACCGCGGCCCTGGAGCTGGGCCGCCGCAGCGACACGGAAGTCGTGGTCGTGGAACAGGACGACGCCGTGGGCGGCATCTCCCGCACGGTGCGCTACAAAGGCAACAATATGGATCTCGGCGGACACCGCTACTTCTCCAAGTCGGACACCGTGACGAAGTGGTGGGAGGAGCTGATGCCCGTGGCGGACGAAGCGGCGCAAGACGGCAACGACGACGTGATGCTGCGGCGCAACCGGCTGTCGCGAATCTATTTCCTGCGCCGGTTCTTCGACTACCCGATCTCGCTCTCCTGGCAGACCGTACGCAATCTGGGAATGCGGCGGCTGATCCGGATCGGCCTGAGCTACATCCGCATCCGCCTCTTCCCCATACGCAAGGAGCGTTCGCTGGAAGACTTCTACATCAACCGTTTCGGACGCGAACTCTACGAGACCTTTTTCCGCGACTACACGCAGAAACTATGGGGCGTCGAATGCCGGGCTATCAGCCCCGAATGGGGCAGCCAGCGCGTCAAGGGCCTCTCCATAGGTGCGGCATTGGCGCACATAGCCCGTCGGATCGGCCGCCGCACCGACCCCAAAAAGGTCGAGACCTCGCTGATCGACCGCTTCCTCTACCCCAAGTTCGGGTCGGGCCACATCTGGGAGGTGGCGGCCCGGCGCATCGCCGAAGCCGGCGGAGAGATCCTCTCCGGCAACCGGGTCACGGCCATACACACGGAAAACGGCCATGTCACGGGAGTGACCGTCGTCGACAAGCTGGGTTGCGAGCGGCGCATAGAGTGCGACTGGCTCATCTCCTCGATGCCCGTGCGCGAGCTGATCGCGGCCATGGACGGCCCCGTGCCGCCCGAGGTGCGGGAAGTGGCCGACGGACTGATCTATCGGGATTTCATGACGGTGGGACTGCTGCTCAAGCGCATGAAGATCACGGGGCCGGAGGGCAAATGCTATCCTCCCGACACGTGGATTTACATCCAGGAGCGCGACGTGAAAGCCGGGCGCGTGCAGGTGTTCAACAACTGGAGCCCCTACATGGTGCGGGACGACGGCACAGTGTGGATCGGAGTGGAATATTTCGTCGACGAGGGCGACGAATACTGGACCATGGCCGACGAGGATTTCATCGCCATGGCGGCCCGCGAAATGGAGCACATCGGCATGATCGACCGGGCCGACGTATCGGACGCCATCGTAGTGCGCGTGCCCAAGGCATACCCGGCCTACTTCGGCACGTACGGCCGCATGGAGGAGATACGCCGCTGGACCGATCGCATCGACAATCTCTTTCTGGTCGGCCGCAACGGCATGCACCGCTACAACAACATCGACCACTCGATGCTCACGGCCATGGCCGCCGTGGACAATATACTGACCGGCCGTACGGACAAAAGCAACATCTGGCAGGTCAACGTGGAACAGGAGTACCACGAAAGCAAATGACGGAACGGGACGGCGATTCTCGCGTCGGGTGCTCATCGCCTCGCAACTCCCTTTCCTGCGAAAAGGCGGCGGCCGGAATTCCGGCCGCCGCCTGCGTTATGCTCCCGCGGGATTCGGCACCCTCCGATGAACCTCAAGCGGCTGCCGCAAATCCGGCGAAAAGCGCTACAGCCGTTTCACGTCGCTGACGCCCAGATGTTTGTAGGATGCAGCCAGTTCTTCGCCGCGGTCGGAAATGACCAACAGTTTGTCGCCCACGAGCAGTTCGGTTTTGCCCTGCGGCACAAAATAGTCGCCGTCGCGGCACACCAGCATCACCAGCGTGTTTTCGGGCAGCGTGATTTCGCGAAGCGTCTGTCCGCGGCCGAGCATGCTTTCGTTGACCTCCACCTCCGTGAAGACCGACTTGACCTCCTCCTGCATGTTGACGCTGAACGTCGATTCGCGTTCTTCGTAGGAGAGCCCCAGCAGATTGGCCATGGAGCTCACGGTGGTGCCCTGCACCACGAGCGAGATGATGGTGGAGAGGAAAACCACGTTGAAAAGCAGGTCGGCATGCCCGATGCGGGCCACCATGGGATAGAGTGCGAAAAGAATGGGCACGGCGCCGCGCAGTCCGACCCACGAGACATAGAGCCGCGCCTTGAGCGAGAAGTTGCGGAAAGGCGCCAGGCACGCGAAGACCGAGACGGGGCGGGCTACCAGAATCATGAATCCCCCGACCAGCAGACCGAGCGCCAGCACTTCGGGCTGGAACAGTTCGTCGCTGTTGACGAAGAGTCCCAGCGTCAGGAACATGACGATCTGCATCAGCCAGGTGAATCCGTCGAAGAAGACGGTCATGGGTTGTTTCTGCGTCAGCTGATGGTTGCCGACGACCAGACCCGCAAGGTAGACGGCCAGATAGCCGTTGCCGCGGACCAGGTCGGTGAAAGCGAAGGCAAAGAAGATGAAGGCCAGCAGCAGCACCGAATAGAGCGATTTGTTGGCCAGGTTGATGCGGTTGATGGTCCACACGGCCAGGTGGCCGATAAGATACCCCGACAGGGCGCCGACGACCATCTGCACGATGAAGAATACGATGCTCATCCCCACACCCGTGTCGCCCGATGCGCGCGAGAGCATCCCCACGAGCAGTACCGTGAGCATGTAGGCCATGGGGTCATTCGAGCCGCTCTCCAGCTCCAGCAGCGGCCGCAGGTTCTCGCGCAGGCCGCGTTTCTTGCTGCGCAGGATGGAGAAGACCGACGCGGAGTCGGTGGACGACATGGTCGCCGCCAGCAGCAGCGCCGCGGCAAAGGGTATCTCCACGCCCACGAGCGGGGCGACCAGCCACACGAACGTGCCGAGAATCAGCGCCGTGATGACGACCCCCGCCGTGGCCAGCACCACGCCGGGCCCTATCACGGGGCGTATCTGCGAGAACTTGGTGTCCATACCGCCCGTGAACAGAATGATGCAGAGCGCCACCATGCCCAGGAACTGGGTCATGTCGACCGAGCGGAACGAGATGAAGTCCAGCCCGAAGAGCATGCCCACCCCAAGGAACAGCAGCAGGGCCGGCGTGCCGAACCGGTAGGCGGCTTTGCCGGCGATTACGGACACGAAGAGCAGCAGCGCTCCCACCAGCACGATATGTTCGCTTGTAAAGTCGATCATCTGCAACAATTCACAATTAAGAGTTCAAAATCCACTATCGCCCCGGCTGAAATCGCAGTGCGGCCATGCGGCCGACGGTTCCATGCCCGCCTCCGGTTCCGACCTCCGCAGCCCTTGCAGGGGCCTTGCAGCCGCGATGCCCGGACGACGGATTCGGCCGGCCCGGTAAGGAACGCCGGCCCGAAATTCATCCGCGCTTCAAAATGGCCATCCGTTTCGAATCGCGCATCCGGTTCTCCCCTACTGCGGAATGAATATATAGGTAATCGTGCCGCGCTGCCGGGCCGGGGCCGAAGTGTCGATGTTGAACAGCGAGGCTCGGGCCGCCCCGAGCGCCTCTTCGCGCATGCAGGCGTCGCCGCCCGACACCACATGGGCCGACACGACCTCTCCCGAGCGGTTGACCACAATCTCCACTTCCACGTCGCCGCCCCCCTCGCACCGGTAGGCCGGCACCACCAAGTTGCGCGACGTCCGCACCGGATTCACCAGCGAAAACGACACCGTCACGCGCCCCTTGACCTTGCGGTCCTGGCGTTCGGAGCCATCTTCCGTGCCGGCCCGTCCGCGGATGGCAGCCTCCTCGGCCAGCCCCTGTTCGTAGGCTTCGCGGTTGGCGCGCATGCGGTCGGCCGCCTCGCTGGCCGCTTCGTTGAGTTCCGAGGTGTTGGTTCCGCGGTCGTCCTTCAGTTCTTCGTTGAGCGCATTTTCGTTCGACGCGGCGTTGCGGATGCTCTTCCAGTCGATGGGGTCCTGCTGTTGCTTGCGCTTGACTTCTTCTTCCAGCCGGTCGCGTTCCTTTTCCAGTTCGGCCAGCGTCTGCAAGTCGATGTACATGCCTTGCGCCGGAGCCCGATGGCCCACCACTATCTTCGACGACACGAAGACAATCATCAGCACCAGATAGGCCACCAGCGTGATGCACAGGCCCATGCGGTGGTCGTAGGCCCACGAGCCCGCATCCTCGCGCCGTTGGTCGAACGGCAGCCTGAGGCGCGGACGCCGGGCCGGGCGCGGCGTTTCGGGCATAGGGTCGGAAAGTCGGTCCGTCATGGTCGTCTGTCGAATTCGGTTCGTTGTCGTGCGGCTCTTCCCGCTTCGGCCGACGGCGGGCCGAACCGCGTCGTTCCGGACGGAAAAGCCCCGGATTCCCCGGGTTGAAGTTCGCGTGCGTCATCACCGGGCCCGGACACCGGGCCCGCGGCGCTTCCGCCGCCGGACATACCGTCGTCCGCCGCATCCCCGGTCTCTTCCTCCGAAGCCCGCCGCAGCGCGCATCCGGCGGCCGAAGGCCCGACTTCCCACCACACAAGCGGTCCGTCCGCACTCCGCCGCACACTCGGATTTCGCGGCCGCACGTACATAATCGCGACAAAAATAGTTTTTTTTAGCGATTTTTTATACCTTTGGGCACAAAATAATCAGAAACCCAACGTTTATGTCAACCAAACAGCAAACGCTCAAAGGCCCCGTCTCCTTCTCGGGCAAGGGTCTGCATACGGGCGTCAACGTGACCATGACCGTCCATCCGGCCGACGTCGACTCGGGTATCGTTTTCCGCCGCGTCGACCTCGAAGGACAACCCATAATCCCCGCTCTCTGCGACTACGTTACGGACACTTCGCGCGGCACGACCGTCGAGGCCGGCGGCCACCGCGTCAGCACCATCGAGCACATCGTCTCGGCGCTCTGGACGCTCGGCGTCGACAACGCCACCATCGACATCGACGCCCCCGAGACGCCCATCATGGACGGTTCGGCCCGCCAGTACGCCGAGGCCATCCTCAGCACGGGCACCGTCGAGCAGGAGGCCGAGCGCAAATATTACCACGTCACCGAGAAGATGGTCTACACCATCCCCGAAAAGGGCGTGGCCATCATCCTCTACCCCGACGACGAGTTCTCCGTGTCGCTGCACGTTGACTACAACTCCAAGGTCATCGGCAACCAGTATGCCACCTTCGATCCGGGCGACGACTACGCCTCGAAGATCGCTCCGTGCCGTACGTTCGTCTTCCTGCACGAGCTGGAGCCGCTCATCAAGATGAACCTCATCAAGGGCGGCGACCTCGACAACGCCATCGTCGTCGTCGAGAACCCCGTGGCCGAGGAGGAGCAGAAGAACCTCAAAAAGCTCTTCAACAAGTCCGACATCGACATCAAGCCCGGTTATCTCAACAACCTGGAGCTGCGTTGCAACAACGAGCTCGCACGCCACAAGCTCCTCGACCTGCTGGGCGACTTCGCATTGCTGGGCGTGCGCATCAAGGGCCGCGTGTGGGCCACCCGCCCGGGCCACTTCGCCAACACCGAGTTCATGAAGCAGCTCAAGCGCTCCATCCGCAAGGCCGGCGAGAAACCCCGCTACACCTACGACTGCCGCAAGCCGGCGCTCTACGACATCAACGCCATCCGCAGGATGCTGCCCCACCGGCCGCCGTTCCTGCTCGTCGACCGCATCTTCCACTGCGACGCCACGTCGGTCGCCGGCATCAAGAACGTGACGATGAACGAGCCTTTCTTCGTCGGCCACTTCCCCGAGGAGCCCGTCATGCCGGGCGTGCTGATCGTCGAGGCCATGGCCCAGTGCAGCGGCATCATGGTGCTCAACACCGTGCCCGACCCCGAGAACTACTCCACCTACTTCATGAAGATCGACGGCGTGAAGTTCAAGCGCAAGGTCGTGCCGGGCGACACGCTCCAGTTCGAAATCCACCTCCTGGAACCCATCCGCCGCGGCGTGGCGCTGGTCGAGGCCAAGGCTTTCGTCGGCGAGACGCTCGCCTGCGAGGCGGTGCTCATGGCCCAGGTCGTCAAAAACCGCCAGTAAGATGATCAGTCCGCTCGCATACATCCACCCCGACGCCAAGCTGGGGGCCAACGTCACGGTAGAGCCTTTCGCCTGCATCGCCGGCGACGTCGTCATCGGCGACGGGTGCTGGATCGGCTCCGGCGCCGTCATCCACGACGGGGCCCGCATCGGCCGCAACTGCAAAATCCACACCGCAGCTTCCGTCTCGTGCCTGCCCCAGGACCTCAAATTCGCAGGCGAGGTCACCACCTGCCAGATAGGCGATGACAACGACATCCGCGAGTACGTCACCATCAGCCGCGGCACCAAGTCCACCGGCACCACCGTCGTCGGCGACGGCAACCTCCTGATGGCCTACGTCCATGTGGGCCACGACTGCGTCGTCGGCAGCCACTGCGTCATCGCCAACCGCGTCTCGCTGGCCGGCGAGGTCCACGTCGGCGACTGGGTCGTCATCGGCGGCCACGCCGCCATCCACCAGTGGACCCGCATCGGCGCCCACTCCATGATCCAGGGCGGGGCGCTCCTGGGCCAGGACCTGCCGCCCTTCGTCATCATCCGCAACGACACGCTGCGTTTCGCCGGCATCAACAAAATCGGACTTTCGCGCCGCGGCTTCACGCCCGAGCGCATCGCCGAGATACACGACGCCTGCCGCATCCTGTTCCAGAGCGGTCTGAACTACCTCAACGGATGCGACGAGGTCGAGCGCAGGGTGCCGCAGAGCCCCGAGCGCGACGAGCTGCTGGCCTTCATCCGTTCGTCGAAGCGCGGCATCATCAAGCCCTACGCTTCGGGCCGCAGCGAAGAGTAAAAAAATCCGCCCGAATATTGGCATATCATTTTTTTTACTTATATTTGCAGTGCCGTAAGGCATGACGCACGAGGTAAGGGGACGCACGAGTCCCCTTATTTCATAGTTGTACACGACCCCGACAACGCTATTTCGGAATGATAGACACCCAGAAAATCATCGCCGCCGCCGAGGCGAAGCTGCAAGGCACCGACATGTTCGTGGTGGGCTGCACCTGCTCGCCCGGCAACGAAATCGAGCTGTTGATCGACAGCGACACGTCGGTCTCCATCGACGCCTGCGTGGCCCTGAGCCGCGCCGTCGAGGCCGAGTTCGACCGCGACACCGAGGATTTCTCGCTCACGGTGGCTTCGGCCGGCATCGGTTCGGAGCTCCGATGCCTGCGCCAGTACCGCAAGCTGGTGGGGCGCCCCGTGGAGGTGTTGTTGCTCAGCGGCGTGAAAATCACGGCGCTGCTCGACGCCGCCGACGAGGAGGGCATCACCCTCTCCTACGAGGAGAAGCAGAGCGTCGAGGGCAAAAAGCGCAAGCAGACCGTGCGCGTCACACGCACCTACCCCTTCGCCGAAATCAAGTCGACCCGCGAGTTCCTCGACTTCAAGTAAGGTGAAAAGTGAGAGGTAAAAGGTTAAAAGTAAAAAGTTTTACGCTGAAAATTCAAACCTGCGAACCTTGGCATTGTGCATTCGGCATGACCAGTTCGACTCATACCAAAAAACATTCTTTCACATTTCACCTTTAACTTTTCACTTCTCCTCGAAACAATCGCAATTTAAGAAAACAAAAAAATAACCCCATGGACAATCTGAATCTTATCAGCAATTTCGCGGAGTTCAAGGAACTGAAGAACATCGACAAGCCGACGATGATCGGCGTGTTGGAAGACGTCTTCCGCCACGCCCTCCAAAAACAGTACGAGACCGACGAGAACTTCGACGTCATCATCAACCCCGAGAAGGGCGACCTCGAAATCTGGCGCAACCGCACGGTGGTGGAGGACGGTGCCGTGGAGAACCCCAATGCGGAAATCGCCGTGTCGGAGGTCAAGGCCATCGACCCCACCTACGAGGTCGGCGACGAATATGCCGATGAAATCAAGCTCTCGTCGTTCGGACGCCGCGCCGTGCTGTCGCTGCGCCAGAACCTCGCGTCGCGCATCCTCGACCTCGAAAAAGCCAACCTCTACGAGAAGTATTCCGACAAGGTCGGCGAAATCATCACGGGCGAGGTCTACCAGGTGTGGAAAAAGGAGGTCCTGATTCTCGACGACGACGAGAACGAGCTCATCCTCCCCAAGAGCGAGCAGATTCCCAACGACTTCTACCGCAAGGGCGACACCATCAAGGCCATCGTCAAGTCCGTCGAGATGAACAACAACCAGCCGCGCATCATCCTCTCGCGTACGGCCAACCAGTTCCTCGAACGGCTCTTCGAGCAGGA
>JAIDUZ010000011.1 GCA_029059935.1 Alistipes sp. | reverse complement strand
CCGGCCGGACCGGCTGCACCCCGCCGCCCCCGACATCGGGACTGTGCAGGAAAAAACCTTGCAGCGCGCAGAATCCATCGGCGACTCCGGCAAGCTGGAGTCCCGTTGAGCCCCCCAATCCGAACCGTGTCATCATGTTCACTTCCATCCTTTTGATACTTGCGATGTTGCTGCTCTCGGCCTTCTTCTCGGGCATGGAGATCGCCTTTACCAGCAAGAACCGGCTCAAGTTGGAGATCGACCGCAAGCAGAGCCGCATGTTCGACCGCATCGCCGAGATATTCGCCCGCCATCCGGGCCAGTACATCACGACGATTCTCGTGGGCAACAACATCGCGCTGGTCATCTATTCGCTCTACATGTCGGTCTTCCTGCGTTCGGTCTTCTTCGCCTTGGGGTGGGAAAGCGTCGCCCGCGAGGGTTCCGTGGCTGTCGAGACGGGTGTTTCCACGCTCATCATCATCTTCGTCGCCGAGTTTCTGCCCAAGTCGGTCTTCCGCAACAACCCCAATTTCTATTACCGGGCCTTCGCTCCGGTCATCTATTTCTTCTACCTCCTGCTCTTCCCCGTCGCCCGGCTCACCACGCTCGTCTCGCACGGCATCCTGCGTCTGTTGGGCCGCAGCGTCGTGCAGCAGGACGTCCACCCCACCTTCAGCCGCGACGATCTGGCCGCATTGCTCGATTCCAACAGCGCCGAGCAGGGGCCCGATCCCGACCACGAGCTGAAACTCTTCCAGAACGCCCTCGACTTCGCCGACTTGCGCGTGCGCGACTGCATGGTCCCGCGCGTCGACATCGAGGCGGTCGATGCCGACGACACCACGGTCGAAGAGCTGACCGGACGTTTCGCCGACACCAAATATTCGCGCATCTTCCTGTGGCGCGGCAACATCGACAACATCGTCGGCTACGTCAATTCCAAAAGCCTCTTCACGCGTCCCGCAACTTTGGCCGAGGTCACCATGGCGGTCAATTTCGTGCCCGAGACCATGCCTTTGCAGTCCGTCCTGCAGAATTTCATCAAGCACCGCTCCAACATCGCCGTCGTCATCGACGAGTTCGGGGGCACGGCCGGCATCATCTCGCTCGAAGACGTCCTGGAGCAGATTTTCGGCGAGATCGAGGACGAGCACGACGTGCCCGACCTCACCGAGAAGCAGGTCGGTCCCGGCGAGTACGTCCTCTCGTGCCGCCACGAAGTGAAGTATCTCAACGAGAAATACGGTTTCGGCATCGAGGAGAACAAGGGTTACGACACCCTCGCCGGCTTCATCATCTTCCACTACGAGGGCATCCCCACGGCCGGCGAGACCATCGTCATCGGCGACCTCCAGCTCCGCATGCTCCGCACCACACGTTCGCGCATCGAGTTGGCGCGCGTGAAAAAATTGGCGTAGCGCGAGGGCTTTTCGGAATAATTCATTATCTTTGGATGTTTTTTGAGCAACTACGATAATTATTTAGGAATATGGCAAGTTTGAACACTTTACGCACCAGGTTCGGCGTCGTGCTTTCGATCATCATCGCACTGGCCCTCCTGGCGTTCATCCTCTCGTTGAAGGCCGAAATGGGCTTCTCGGGCAACGACCCGAAGGTGGGCGTCATCGACGGCGAGAAGATCAACTATTCGGAGTACTACGACCTCTACGAGCAGGTCAAGGCCCAGAGCGGAGCCCAGGAGAGCGACGAGCAGCAGGCCGCCGCTTTGGCCGGCACCGTCTGGCAGGTGCTCTTCGCCGAGCACGTGCTCGTTCCCGGTTTCGAGAAGGCCGGCATCCGCATCTCCGAGCAGGAGCGCCAGGCCATGCTCTCCGGACGGCAGCCTTCCAACACCTTCTACCAGGCTTTCGCCGACCCCCGTACCGGAGTCTATAACATCGCCTATGTTAGCCAGTTCCTCTCCGAGGCCGAGCGCAATCCGCAGGCCATGGCTTCGTGGAAGCAGCTCAACGAGCAGGCCCGGCTGGAGCGCGCCAGCGAGAAGTATGCGGCCCTCGTCCGCAGCGGCGCCTATGTCAATTCGCTCGAAGTCGCGCAGGGTCTGACGGCCGCCAACAATACGTTCGCAGGCAAGTGGACCGGCAAGCGTTATTCCGAGATTCCCGATTCGCTGGTCAAGGTCTCCGACAGCGACATCAAGGCTTATTACAAAACGCATAAGAACAGCTTCAGGAAGCTTCCCACGCGCACTTTCTCCTACGTCCTCTTCGAGGTCGAGCCTACGGACGACGACCTGCTCGCTCTGGAGCAGAGCGTGAGCGAGGTGGGCGCCGAGTTCGCTGCCGCCGAGAATCCCAAGGCTTTCGCACGCGCCAACCGCAACGGCCGCGTCGCCGAGAACTACGTGTCGGCCGCCCAGTTGACCGACGCCGAGGCCGACGCCTTGTTCGCTGGCCGCACCTACGGTCCCGTGCTGCGCAACAACGAGTGGACCATGGCCCGCGCGCTCGACACCCGAGTGGCGCCCGATTCGCTGGGCATCCGCCACATCGTCCTGCCTTATACCGAGGAGGCATTGGCCGACAGCCTCTTGCGGGTCATCCGCGGCGGAGGTAACTTCGCCGAGCTGGCCATGCGTTATTCCGTCGCCGAGCAGACGGCCGCCAACGGCGGCGAGGTCGGCGTGGTGCCCTTCTCTTCGTTGGGCGGCGAGTTCGCGGCTGCATTGGCCGGGGCCAAGCAGGGCGACGTCGTCAAGGTCTCGATGGGCGATGCCGTGCAGTTGTTGCAGGTCTACCGCGCCGGTCGTCCCGTGAAGCACGTCCAGATCGCATCCATCACCTATCCCGTCGAGGCTTCGGCCGCCACGGTCCGCGACATCCACAACCAGGCTCTGTCGTTCACCGTCAACGCCAAGGGCTCGGCCGACAAGTTCAACGATGCCGCTTCGGCAGCCGCCCTCACGCCGCGCGTCGCTACGCTGGCGCAGGGCGAGCGGACGGTCCGCGGTCTGGAGGATTCGCGCGACGTGGCCCGTTGGGTCTACGGGGCCGACGAGGGCGACATGTCCGAGATTTTCAAGGTCGGCAAGGACTACGTCGTGGCCGTCCTGACCGAGGTCGACGACGACAAGTTCACTTCGGTGGAGAAGGTCGCGTCGCAGATTCGTTCGCAGTTATTGCGCGACAAGAAGTTCGAAATGATTGCCGCCGACCTCAAGGGCGCGTCCTTGGACGAGCAGGCCGCAAGCCTCGGCAGCGAGGTCGCCGACTTCAGCGGCGTGACTTCCGATTCGTTCTACATCGACGGCATCGGCCTGGAGCCCCGTCTCATCGGCGCCATCGGCGCTGCAACCGAGACCGGCACCGTATCGGCTCCCGTCAAGGGTTTCAGCGGGCTCTACGTCTTCCAGGTCGACGACATCCAGCATAGCGATGCGCAGACCGCCGAGGCCGAGCAGGTCCGTGCCCGGGCCATGGTCGAGAGCCGTGTCTCGCAACTGGTCTTCCCCGCCATCCAGGAGTTGGCCGAAATCGAGGATTTGCGCGGCAAATATTTCTAACAGAATCGTTTCGGCAGTCTTTCCGGGTCGAATCCCGGAGAGGAGGAGCGGCCCGAGGGAGAGGTTTTTCCGGATGGAATCCGGAGTCCGTTTCCCGAACGAAGTGCCTTCCGACCGACAACAAACCTACAGCCAAAGAGGCGCCGGAGTTTTCCGGCGCCTCTTTTTCATGTCCTCACACCATCGTATAAATCCATTCCCTCATCCATATCTCTTTCCTCTATCTTGCCACCTCCATATCTCCATCCACACTCTCTCCGCTATCTCCCGTCACCGAACTCTCCCCTCCTCTTCATCCCGCCTTCGTCCGCTCAACCTTTGCTCGCCCTCACCATATCTGTCTTTTCTTCGTTGCCCGGCCCGCACTCCGTTCCCATCCCTGCAGGTCAACGAAGTATCCGCGATTTGTAATATTATAGACGTTTATATACATTGATGTACCGACGGTTCGAGGATTCGAATCCTTCGGCACTCCGACCGAAGCCCCTCCCAAG
>JAIDUZ010000010.1 GCA_029059935.1 Alistipes sp. | reverse complement strand
CCGCGACGCCGCGCCCGCCGACCGTAAGCTTAAAATGCGGTGAGCCGCCCCCGTCCGGGAAATGCTGCGGCCGGCCCTCGCGAGGGCCGGCCGTCGTTGTGTCGGGGCGGAGTGTGCCGGGCGCCTTATTTCCGCCGGCCCCATTTGGGGGTGATGCCGATGAAGATTTCGAAGTTGATGCCGGGCATGGGGCGCGCGAGGACGGAGAGGTACTCCTCGTCGAAGAGGTTGTTGACGGCCCCTTTGAACGAGAGGTCGGCCCACGGGAGCGAAACGCTCTTTTCGAGCGAGAGGTTGTTCATGAAGTAGGGCGGCAGGTGGCCCGTGAGGGTCTGGTCGTTGCTCGACATGGTGTAGCGCCGGCTGTACCAACACCACTTGTAGAGCAGCGACCATGTACGCCACGAAAGCCGCCCTGTGGCGGACGCCGAATGCTTCGGCACGTAGGGCAGCTGCTTGCCGACGGACCGGTCGGCCGGGGTCATGGGGGCGCCCTCGTTGATGGAGGAAGTCCACGAATAAGTGCCGTCGAGGGCGAGCTGCCATGCCCGGGAGAGGGCGGCGTTCAGGCCGGCCTGCAACTCGACGCCGCAGGCATGCACCTTTTTGAGGTTGCGGGGCGAGAAGAAACCCTTGGTCGTGGGCAGCCAGATGATCCAGTCGTCGACATGGGAGTCGAACCATGCGGCCGAGCCGCTCAGCGACCAGCTCCCGGCCTTGCCCGCAGCGAACGAGAGCCCGGCATCGTAGGTCCAGCCGTTCTCCTTGCGCAGGTCGGGGTTGCCGCCCGGCAGGAAGTAGAGGTCGTTGAGGGTCGGGAAGCGGAAGTTGCGCGAGACGGAAGCCCTGGCCGTGAGGTTGCCGCGCTCGGAGAGCACGCCGTCGAGGAAGAGCGCCGGGATGAGGGGTGTCGGGTCGGTGCCGTACATCTCCTCGCGCAGCACGACCGACATGCCGAAGCGCTCGACGGGCCGCCACTTGGCCGAGAGGCTGCCCGAGAGCTCGATGCGTCCCTTGTCGTAGCCGACGACGGCCCGGTTGCCGTCCTGCCGGATGATGTTCTTGTCGGCGCTCTCCACGAGGTGCTGGTGCGCCGCGAACGAAGCGGTGAAGAGCCAGCGCCGGCCGATGTAGTATTCGCCCTCGGCCTGCCCGTAGAACGTATTTATCCTGCTGCGCGAACGGGTCATCGACGCCATGGTGCCGTTGCCCACGTCGCGCTTGTAGTCGTAGGCGGTCCACGTGTGGATGTAACCCGCTTTGGCGGCGACTTTCCAGCTGCTGCGCAGGTGGTCCCACGAGAGGACGCTGCGGAAGGTCTCTTCGCGCTGGCGGTTCTCGAACGGGAGGTCGCCGGCGTAGTCGGTGGTGAGCACCGGCAGCTCGCGGTCGGAACGGATGTACCACGCATGGAGTCCGAAGCGGTCGCCGCGTCCGGTGTTGCAGTAGACCTCTTGCAGGATGTGCAGGTCGCGGTAGGCGCCGCTGCGGTTACGCTCGGTGGGGTAGTACTGGCCGACGATGTTGCGGTCGTCGTCGTAGATGTTCTCCTTTTTGTCGCGGTTGCGGTACTTGTAGTCGTTGGGCGACGAGGAATAGACCGCGCGGGTGGAGAACTGCCAGCGGTCGCTGCCGTAGGTGAGGCGCAGGAACTCGTCGAACGTGCGGAACGACCCGATGCCCTGGATGTATTGCAGGCCGAAACCCTTGGCCTCGGCGGGGCGGGTCGAGAGCTTCACGGCGCCGCCCAGTCCGCCGCCCGTCTCGCCTACGGACGAAGTGCCGTGCAGCAGCGAGGCGTCGTCGATGAAATAGGCGGGAATCATCGAGAAGTCGGTCATGCCGAGCATGGGCGAGTTGATGCGCATGCCGTTCCACGTGACCTGCGTGTGCGAAGGCGACGTGCCGCGGAACGCCACGGTGGAGAGGGTGGCGCGGCCGTAGCTTTTGACGAAGACGGACGAATTGAAAGTCAGCACGTCGGCCATCGAGAGGGCGATGTTCTCCTTGAGCGCCACCGAGTCGAAGCGGGTCTGCTGCACGCCGATCTCTTTGATGGGACGCCGGCCCACGACGGTCACCTCGGGGATGGGGTGTACGCGCTGCGTCCAGTCGCCGGCCGGCGGAACCGGCGTTCGCTCCTGGGCCGCGGCCGATGCCGGAGCCAGCAGAACGGAGAGGAGGACGACGAAGCATCGTTTCATGGCCGGGAGCGTTATTTCCAACAGAAGGCACCGGGGATGACGCCCGTATAGAACTGGTCGAGCAGTTCGCCGGCGGCGGAATAGCGGTAGACGATGCCCGGCTGCTGGCAGTCGATGGCGTCGGCCACATAGACGTCGCCCCGCACGGGATCGACCGTCAGACCGTAGTATTTGGTGCCGCGGAATTCGAGGAACGGCCGCACCGGCACGCGCTCGGCCCCGACGTCCATCTGCCAGATGTCGTCGTTGATCCAGTAGAGCGTGTCGCCCGTGCCGTTGAGCTGCACCTCCGAGGGTGCGTCGCCGAGATTGAACCGGAACTGCTTCTCGACGGTGAAGGTCTCGGGGTCGATGCGGTAGAGCGAGGGCGCCTCGCAGCCGTAGGGCGAATCCTCGTAGCCGCCGTCGGTGACGGTCCACAGTTTGCCGTTGCAATCCATCGCCAGCGACGTGGGCTGGATGCCCACCGTGAGCTCGCCGACCACCGTGTCGGTCTCGGTGTCGATTTTCAGGATGCGGTTCTGGTAGGACCAGCAGTTGACGAAGAGGTAGCGGCCCCGCTGCACCATCTGCTCCGTAGAACCGCTCTCCATGGTCATGCCGGGGCACTCGATGTAGCCCGTGATTTTGTAGCGCTTGGGGTCGACGATGAAGATGCGGTTGTCCCACAACTGGGTGACGTAGGCTTTTTCGTCGCTCAGGAAATGGATGCAGCGCGGCGAAGTGAAGCCCGTGATGCGGCCGATTTCGCGGAACGTGCCGGGGTCGATGGCGAAGATGACGTGCGAGTTGTTGACCACGACCCAGCCCGCGCCGTTGCGGACGGTCATCGACTGGGCCGTATCGCCCAACTTGAAGCCGTTGGCGCGGCGGAAAACCTCGTTCTCGACCCTCCGCGTTTCGGGGTCGTAGTAGGAGAGCGAGGCGTTGCCGTACTGGAAATTGCCCTCGTTGACGATGAAGAGCCCCGCACCCGAGGCTTCGAACTCCTCCGTGTCGCCGTAGTCCCACTTCATGCAGCTGCCGGCCGTGAGTCCGAGCAGGAGCAGCGCGGCGAACGCGATATGTTGCAGCGGTCGTGTCATCTTCTCGACGAAAAAAGGCGAGAACCTTTCGATTCTCGCCTTGTACCCCCCCAGGGGCTCGAACCCTGGACCCCAACATTAAGAGTGTCGTGCTCTACCAACTGAGCTAGAGAGGCATCAATCTTGGTGATTGCGAGTGCAAAGATAGGGACAATTTTCGGAACTCCAAAAAAAATCGCAAAAAAATCGTCGCTTTTTTCCGGATGCCCCTACCGCCACAGCACCCGGTCGCTGTTCCATTCGCCTGCGGCATCGGGGTAGACGAAGGGGCGCGATTCGTCCAACCGTTTCATCCTCAGATAGGTTTCGTAGAGGTTGATGCCGTTCTCCGAGCGGCGGCCCAGCGAGAAGGCGATGACCGACGGATGGCGCTTGGCCGTGTGGTAGCTGTCGTCGGCGCGCTCGAAGAAAGCGCCCTGCCACGACGGATCGTTGGAGAGGTTGCCTCCGCGGCGGCGCGACGAACCGCTCTTGTGCGTGTCGACGGGAGCCGTGGCGATGACGTAGACGCCCAGCGAATCGCACATGTCGTAGAAGGCTTCGGGCACCGGGCCGGGCAGCAGATGCAGCATGTTGTAACCCTGGGAGCGCAGGCCGGCGATCTCCTCGGCCGAGATGCCGGGGCCGACCTCGTGGCCGCGCAGCATGACGGGCTTGCCGTTGAGCAGCATGCGCCCGTCGGCCGTCCCGACGGTGCGGAACCCGGGCCGGAACTCCAGATATTCGTCGTAGCGCCCCTCGTGCTGCGTGGTGAGCCGCAGGGTCCAGCGCAAGGGGCGTGCGGCGCTCCATTGCAGCGTGTCGGGGATGCGGGCGAGGAAGCGCAGGGTGTCCTCGCGCCGCATGTCGAGGGTCATGTCGTCGTGGCCCTTGAGCATGGAGCGTCCGTCGGGAGCGAGGAGCTCGTAATGGACGCGCGATGTGCGCGGATTGAGCGATGCGGTCTTCACGACGATGCCCACCTCGGCCATCAGGAAGTCGTCGCCGGCGTTGGGCTGCCAGCTTTTGACGAGCACGTCGCGGATGTACATGGTGGGCTGGCTGACGAGCCACACGTCGCCGAACGAAGGGGCCGCCGCTTCGCGCCAACTTTCCATTGCGGCGGTGGCTGACGGCTCGGAGAGGATGATTTCGAGGGTGTTGGCACCCTCCTGCACGGCCTTGGTGAGGTTGAAGTCGACGGGCGAAGAGCCGTTGTTGGCGTAGGCGACGCGGCGTCCGTTGACCCGCACCTCGTAGTCGGCCGAAGCGTGGCCCACGTGGAGGAAGACCTGGCGGTTGACCCACGCGAACGGCACGGTGAAGCGGGCCGTGAAGCGGTTGTCGTCCTGCGTCCATTCGTCGATGCGGCCGACGTAGCGGTTGGGCAGCTCGGGGTCGTCGGCGTTGAACGGAACCGAAGAGACCGTCATGCGGCCGCGGGGCAGTTCGCGCCCGCAGGAAGGGGTGTATTGCTGGGCGCGGAGGGCGCCGGCGAGCAACAGGAACGTGAGTGTCGGGATGAGAGTGCGCATGCTTGTCATCGCTGGCCCGGCGGACCGGGCGGTTTCTGGGACGAAGATACTATATATTTGGTGAAAAGCGAAAGGTTGGAGGTGAAAAGTGCGGGTCGGGGGCTGCAACGGCCCTGCGAACGAATAATTTGCGGCCGGGTGCTCGCTATTCGTCAAATAATCGCTATCTTGCACATGCAAAAAACCGACCGTCCATGGACTCTCCGACCTCCGAAATACCGGCGCTTCCGCGTCTCAACTTCCCGCCGGTGCGCCTGCGGGCGCGCCGCCGCGGCGAGACGGTGGAGATATGGGACGCCCTGCGGGGCACCTATCTGGTGCTGACGCCCGAAGAGTGGGTGCGCCAGCATCTGATAGCCTATCTGGTGGCTTCGTGCGGCGTGCAGGCCGGACGCATCGTGCAGGAATATGCCGTGGCGCTCAACGGGCAGCCCCAGCGTGCCGACGTGGTGGTGGTGGGCGACCGGGCCGAGCCGCTGCTGCTGGCCGAGTGCAAGGCCCCCGGCGTGCCGGTGGGCGAACGGACCCTGGCGCAGGCCGTGCGCTACAACTCGGTGCTGGGGGCGCGGTGGATCGTGCTGACCAACGGCCTGCGCCACTACTGCTGGGAATATGGCGACGGGCACTACGAACCGCGCTCGGGATTCCCGAATCTGGCGGAAGCCGGTCTCTGACGGCCGGCGGCCCGGGGCGGCGGATGCCCGGGGCGGAAATTCCTGAAAGGGGTCAGAGATTCTTGAAATTGGTATCTATGTAGCGCTGGAAAGCCTCCTTGTAGTTCTCGCCGATGGGTACGTACTCCGTGTCGCTGAGGAAGATGCGCCCCTTGACGTAGGACTTGATGCACCGCAGGTTGACGATATAGGACCGGTGCACGCGCATGAAGAACTCCGAAGGGAGCGCCGTCTCCATGTTCTTGAGACGGAACAGCGTGGTGATGGTCGAACCGTCGCAGAGGTGCATGCGCACGTACTCGCCCTCGCTTTCGAGGAAGACGATGTCGGCGATGCGGACGAGCGAGACCTTGTAATCGGCCTTGACGGAGATATACTCCTTGTCCTTGGGCTCCGCCTCGGGCGTGGGCTCGGGGGCCGCTTCGCGCTGGTTGCGCCGCAGCTCGTAGAGCGAATTGGCCTTGGCGGCCGAACGGCTGAAATCGGAGAACGAGAAAGGTTTCAGCAGATAATCGACGGCGTCGAGCCGGAATCCCTCGATGGCATATTCGGAGTAGGCCGTGGTGAAGATCACCATGGGCCGCTCGGTGAGCGTGCGCACGAAATCGACGCCGTTGAGGTCGGGCATGTTGATGTCGACGAAGATCAGGTCGACGGGCTGCGCGGCCAGCAGCTGCTGCGCTTCGAGGGCGTTGTTGCAGGTGGCGGCGAGTTGCAGGTAGGGGATTTTGGCCGCGTAGGCCGCCAGCTGGCGCAGGGCCAGCGGCTCGTCGTCGATGGCGATGCATCTAAGCATGGAGGGCGGGGATTTCGAGTTGGACGGTATAGGTGTCGGGCTCCTCGCGGATGTCGAGCGTGTAGCCCCGGGGGCCGTAGATGAGTTCGAGCCGCTTGTGGACGTTCTCCAGCCCGATGCCTTTCTTGCGGCCGGAGCCGTGCGGCGCATGGCGGCTGTTGACGATGGTGCTCAGCACCTTGCCGTCGATGTAGCGGACCATGAGGTGGATGAACGAACGCCGGTTGTAGCTCACGCCGTGCTTGAAGGCGTTTTCGACGAAGACGATGAGCAGCAGCGGCGGAATGGAGACCTGCGACGAACATTCGCGCGGATAGTCGACGCGGATGTCGACGGCGTCGGTGTAGCGGATGCGCATGAGCTCGATGTAGTTCATCAGGAACTGCATGTCGTGTTCGAGCGAGATGCGCTCGCGCCCCGAATCGTAGAGCACGTAGCGCATCATCTTGGAGAGCTCGATGATGGCGCTCTTGGCGTTCTCGGGGTCGATGTCGATGAGCGCGTGGATGTTGTTGAGCGTGTTCATGAAGAAATGGGGGTTGATCTGATACTTCAGATAATCCATTTCGGCCTGGAGGTTCTGCTGCTTGAGCGCCTCCATCTGCTGCTCGTCGCGGATCGACTGGTACATGAGCTTGATGCCCGAGTTGGCGCCCGTCATGAAGAGCGCGAGGACCACGCTCCAATACATTTCGAGGTGGGCGAACGAAGCCTGGTGCAACGCCTCGTCGGAGCCCGTCGGCAGGGGCAGCTCGGTGAAGAGATAGGCCGGCGTGAAGACCGCCAGGATGAGCAGGATGTTGCTGGCCAGGTATTTCCAGTATTTGTGCCGCAGCATGTAGCGCGGGGCGAGCACGCAGTTGTGGATGATGAAAATGAGGAAGTAGGGCGCTATCTGCCGCCAGGCGAAGAGCACGTTTCTGAGGTCGATGTGCAGCTCGGCCATCATCTGCGAGTTGAGGACCGGCACCAGGATGATGGCCGACCACACCATGACGTAGAGCAGGTTTTCGCCGATGGTCTGTTTCTTCTGAATCTTCATGACGGCGAAGATACGAAAATAAGGTGAAAGGTGAAAAGGGAAAGGTGAAAAGCGAGGGGGAGCGGCGGTGGTCTGTGTGAATGCGGAAACTGCGAACGGGCGGGAAGAAGCAGGCGGGAGGAAACGGGCAGGAGGATGCAGGCGGGAGGCTGAAGGCGGGAGGCGGAAGGCGGGAGGAAACAGGCGAGATACTA
>JAIDUZ010000001.1 GCA_029059935.1 Alistipes sp. | reverse complement strand
TTCCTGCCGTCGGCCTGCGGCGGCGGCGGCTCGTGCGGCATGTGCAAGTGCCAGGTGCTGGAGGGCGGCGGCGACATCCTGCCGACCGAAACGGGCTTCATCCCGCGCAAGATGGCCAAGGACCACTGGCGCCTGGGCTGCCAGGTGAAGGTGAAGGAGAACCTGAAAATCAAGGTTCCCGAAGCTGTGCTGGGCGTGAAGAAATGGGAGTGCACGGTGGTGTCGAACCGCAACATTTCGACGTTCCTCAAGGAATTCGTGGTGAAGCTGCCCGAAGGCGAGAACCTGAAGTTCCGCAGCGGCGGCTACATACAGATAGACATCCCGAAGTACGACGCCATCAAGTTCTCGGACATGGAAGTGGACGAACGCTTCCGCGAAGACTGGGACAAGATGAAGATGTGGGACCTGGTGACGACCAACCCCGAACCGACGTTCCGTGCCTACTCGATGGCCAACCATCCGGCCGAGGGCAACATCATCATGCTGAATATCCGCATTGCGACGCCGCCGTTCGACCGGGCCACGGGCTCGTTCATGAAGGTGAACCCGGGCATCTGCTCGTCGTACATCTTCTCGCGCAAACCGGGCGACAAGGTGACCGTTTCGGGCCCTTACGGCGAATTCTTCCTGCCGGACAACCTGCCCGACACGCAGGAACTGATCTTCATCGGCGGCGGTGCCGGCATGGCGCCGATGCGCAGCCACATCATGCACCTGTTCAAGACCGAGAAGACGAAGCGCCCCGTGTCGTTCTGGTACGGAGCCCGCGCATTGAAGGAGGCGCCCTATCTTGACGAATTCCATCAGATAGAGAAGGATTTCCCCAACTTCAAGATGAACCTGGCGCTCGACCGTCCCGACCCCGAAGCGGATGCTGCGGGCGTGAAATATACGGCCGGATTCGTGCACAACGTACTCTATGAAAACTACCTGAAGAACCACGAAGAACCCGAAGGCTGCATCTATCTGATGTGCGGACCTCCGATGATGATCGCTTCGGTGGTGAAGATGCTCGACAGCCTTGGCGTACCGCCCGAAAATATTCTGTACGACAACTTCGGCAGCTGACGGCGGCGAGCGATGAAAACGCCTGCGGGCGGATGAACGGGAGCGGAGAAGTGCAAGTCTGTTTGTAACTTGTCCGCTCCTGTTTTTATCGGGGACAGCTGGAATTCCCGCTCTTGCAGCGGGATGCGGATTCCCGATGACAATCAACGATGCGACAATTTCAAAAAACAATATGCCATGATGGGAACGATTGCGGCCATAGGCGGATTTTTCAGTGCGGTGATGCTGGTAATCAGCATTCTGCCGATTATTCTGTTTTTCAAGGTTTGGCGGATGACGAACGATGTGCGGAAAATAGAGCGGCATCTGCTGGCACCGGCGCCGGGGAATGACCTGCTGAAAGAGATACACAAGAAGAATCCTCAGGTCGAAAGCATGCTGTTCGACGCGGTTCATGCGGAGATGCGCCGGGTCTATCTTACAAGGTCGGGCGATTATGGACGGATAGTGGCGAAATACCGGCCTCTGTATGCGAAAGCGGGGCTGGAGATGCCCGACGTATTCGAGTCGATACGCACCGGCGAAGAATGGCACGACGCGTTCGAACGGTCCGAATGACGGAAGACCGGCCGGAGTGGGAGCTCCGGCCGGTCTTGTTCTGAGAGCGGAGGGGACCGTTACTTTTTGCTGGCGCCGCTTTCGAGGATGGAGACGATGGAGTAGAGCGTGAAGCAGATGGCGCCGAAGCCGGACAACACGCGTGCGGGGACGTAGTATTTGTGGGCGAAGTCGGAAGCCTCGAAGAGGAAGACGGCCAGGAAGAGGCAGAGAAGCGCCGTGATGACGGGGATGATGGGGATGCGGTTGGCCAACGGGAACTCGGTATGCCATATTTTGGCCAAGAGGATTACCTTGCTTGAGATGCTCCAACATATCAAAGCCAAGCCGAACAACACGAAGCCGACGAAGTTGAAAGGCTGGCCGCGGAAGACGATGAGCAAGACGATGCCGAGGATGAAAGCCAAGGCCCCCATGGTGATGACCAGACCCATCCAACGCGACTTCTCGCGCATGGAATAACTGCCGCGGATCTGGCGGGCGATGCTGGCCACCAAGGCGATGAGCGATGTGCAGACGCAGGCGATGCCGAACATGACGCTGCCGGCGACGGTGTGGGCCGGGAGCGTGCCCCGGACGAAGAGCAGGATGCACCAGACCCAGGCGGCGAGCGCCGTGGCGCAGACGATGCCGATGAGGGTGGCGGACTGTCCGACGGTGAATCCCTGGGGATTGATGGAGAATGAAGCGTCGGCCGAATTGCGAGGAATGAGGCTGAAGCGCGACGAAGAAGTGGCGGCCGTGGAGACGCAGACGGTGATGAGTCCGAGACCGCAGACGACGTGGCCGGTGACGAGCGAACCGGACGTCTGCGACGTGAGGATGAAGACGCCGCAGATGATGGTGGCCAAGGCGAACGAATAACCGATGGCGGGGAAGATGTAGCGGGCCGCTTCGGTGTAGGTGCCGATGATCTGGCGGATGATGGTGGCGGCGGTGCAATAGAGCGCCATGCATATCGAACCGAGGAAGAAGACGACCGGACCGGCCGTCAGACGTGACGGATCGTCGCCGGCCGTGTAGACATAGGCCCCGTAGGCGAAGCAGAAGGCGGCCATTGCGAGCGGAATGGCGCGGAAGAGAACGCTGATACCGTGATTCATGGAAGCATGTGTTTTCGGGGCCCCGTCGCAAATCCCGTACCAGGAGCGGCGGTCGGGTTGTCGGATAAATTTCGTATCTTCGTTGCATGAAAAACATTGTATTCGATTTGGGCGGCGTGCTGTTTGCGCGCAATGTGAAGAAATGCACGCAGGAATTCATCGACTTTTTTGCCTTTGTACGCCGAGACCCGATGCCGCACTTCTGGGAAGAATACGACCGGGGAGCCTCGACGCTGGAAGAAGTGACCGGTACGCTGTGTGAGATGCATGGCTGTTCGCGCGCGAAGTGCGAAGAATTCCTGCGCCGCTCGATAGAGATGCAGGAACCGGTGGAACCGACCGAGAAACTGGTTCGCGACCTCAAGGCGGCGGGCTACGGACTTTATGTACTGTCGAACATGTCGTGCGAATTCATCGAATTTCTCCGCCGCTTTCCGGTTTATGGGCTGTTCGACGGCGAAGTGGTATCGTGCGAGGAACACACGGTCAAACCGGAACGGCGGATTTATGAAATCCTGCTGGACCGCTACGGACTGGACCCGCGGGAGACGCTCTTCGTCGATGACCGTCCGGCCAACATAGCGGCGGCCGAACGGCTTGGCATAAAGGGCAAGCTGTTTGATGCGCATCATCCGGAAACGACCTGCCGGGAACTGCGGGAACTGCTTCTGAAAGGTGAAAAGTGAAAAGTGAAAGGTGAGCCTTCTGGTTTCGGAACGAAAAAGACCTGCCCGGTGAGGGCAGGTCTCTTTTTTAGCGAATCCCGGAGGATTAGTTGAACATATATTTGATACCGAACTGCATAGTCCAATACGAAGAGATGTTGGGCTTGAAAGTCTTCGTGAGATCGGTGTTCTGACCCAGGTAATCTTTGGCTTGTTTGGTCATCTCGTACTGCAGCGTGTAGTTGTTCGATGCGTTGGGTTTCTGCGCCACCTTCAAGAACTGATACTGGTTGCCGTTCGTACCGAGAAGCTGCGAATAGCTTACGCCCCAGTTGCGGTTCAGCAGGTTCAGGAAGTTGTCGACGTTGAAACTGAAACGGAGCGTGTGCTTGCGGCCGTTTTTCTGCGGCAGGATGATGTCGTGCGAAACACTCAGGTCGAGCTGGTTGGTATACGGAGCCACGCCGCCGTTGCGCTTCGTGTATTCGCCGCGGTGCTTCGACAGATAGCTGTCCTGCGAGATGAAGGCATCCATGGCTCTCCAAGCATCCTCGACGCTGTCGAACGAACCCTTTACGAGATGCCCCTTGGCTTCGCTGAAGTCGCGCGGAATATAGATCAGGTCGTTGGAGGTCTGACCGTCGCCGTTGGCATCGCCGTTGTAGCAATAGGAGAAGCGATAGGGACGGTAGCGCTGATAAATCAGACCGAAGCTCGTTGCACCGTGTTTGCCCCAGTTGGCCGTATAAGAAGCCGAGAGAAGCAGACGACCATCGAATGCGCCGGCCGAATAACCCAGTTCCTCGCTGTTGACAGCCACTTTCTGGGTGTATTTCCATGCTGAAGTTGCCACCGAGGACGTACCGTCGGTCACACTGCGTGCCGTGCCGAACGTATACGAACCGTTCAGATAGAGACCGCGGAAGATACCCTGCGTGAACTGCTTCTGCAACTGGATCGTCGAATAGATCGAATAGCCCTTGCTGGTGTTGCGCAACATGACTACGTTGAAAGCCTGGGTATTGTCGATGTTTTTGCCGGTGAAAGCCGTGCGGGTACGCATGCTTTCGGGTGCGCCGTCGTTGACCATCATATCAGCCATTTCGAGGTTGATGTTGTCGTGGTAGATGGCGTTGACATCTTTCGAGTAGAGAGTCTCCCAGGTCAGAATCCATCCGCGCCATTTGTAATCGACGGCGATGTTGCTTTTCCACAGCATCGGATATTTGAAGTCGGGGTCTGTGATGGCGATGTCAGCGCGGCTTGCGCCTTTATCGGCCGGGTAGTATTCGCTCAGATTGCCCGTAAAGC
The DNA here is from genome assembly GCA_029059935.1 of Alistipes sp. GTDB lineage: Bacteria > Bacteroidota > Bacteroidia > Bacteroidales > Rikenellaceae > Alistipes. The sequence goes on along the minus strand of JAIDUZ010000001.1, from coordinate 2,578 downwards.
CGAGGTTTTTGAGCGACTCGCCTTTATACTGGAGGTCGCCGAAAAGCACACCGTTGTTACCGGCCTGATTGCTCAGCCATACGTAGGGAGGCGTACCCGAGAAGAGGCCCGTACCGCCGCGCACCTGAAGCGAACCGTCGTCGAGCGGTTTCCAGTTGAAGCCGATGCGGGGCGAGAACTGCGGGTGCGTCCCGGGATACTTGGATACGTCGGCCTTGATGCCGTCGCGGAACGAAACCTCTGCGAGAGCGTCGTTCGAGGGCAGATCGGTAACGAAGATGGGCAGGTCGATGCGCAGACCGTAGGTGAGGTTGAACTTCTGGTTGGGCGTCCACTTGTCCTGTGCGTAGAAGCCCAGCTGGACGACGTTCACTTTGGCGAAGGGGAACGAGTCGCCCATGGGATACTTCTGCGAGTAATAGGAGTAACCCGTGCCTGCGGAGTTGGTTATGCCGGTTACGTTGCTGCCGAAGCCGAAATCTGCGGGGTTGAACTGGGTGATGTCGAATCCGCTCATGTTGCCGTGCTGAGCGAGGTACTGCTTCGATGCCAGTACGTTGAATTTGAAGTCGTCGATCGACGAGAAGACCCAGGCGCCGGGGTAGTTCTGTGCGAAACCGTTGAGGAAGCTACGGTAGTCGGACTGCGTACCGATGGTGATTTGGTGCTTGCCTGCGTTGATGGTGAAGTTGTCCTGAATCTGATAGATGTCGGTATCGAGTTGATTATTGTAAGAGTTGGCTTCGGTACCGAAGACGGTGAAACTGTTGCCGTCTTTCAGGATGTCGACCTGCGGGAAGTAACCGCCGTCCATGTCGCGGAAGTCGCGAAGACGCGAGTAGCCGACTTTCAATGTATTGGACATCTTGGAGTTGATGATCGTATTGAGGTCGGCCATCACAATATGGAAATTGTTGTTCGTGCGGTAGAAACTCGACGAGAAGGGGATGGCGTAAGCATTGGGGCCGCGACCGTTGGCCGGAGTGCCCGAAGTCGAGGGCGAGTTGGTGTTGTACGATTTCAGGTAGTAGTACTTTACCGACAGGGTGTTCTTCGTGTTGATGTTCCAGTCGATACGTGCGGTGATGCGGTCGCCGTAAGTCTCGCGCTTGGTGAGGTCGTAGGAGCCGGGATTGTAGTTGAGCTCTTTGTTCAGGAACGATTTCAGATCGTCCATCTCAGCCGCGGTGGGTACCGAATTCTTGGTTGTGAAGTTGATGGGATTCTCCTGACGGTCGAGCTCGCCGTTGACGAAGAAGAACAACTTGTTCTTGATGATCGGACCGCCGAGGCTGACGCCGTACTGATTGTTCTTGAATTCGGAGATGTCGGCCGTATAGTCCTTCACGCGGTAGCCGCGCATCGAGGGGCTCTTCTTATAGAAATAGAGCGAAGCCTCCCACTCGTTGGTACCGGCCTTGGTGACGGAGTTGATGCCGCCGCCGGTGAAACCGCCGTTACGGACGTCGTAGGGGGCGATCATTACCTGTACCTGGTCCAGTGACTCCAGCGAAATGGGCTCGACGCCGCTGGCGCCCAATTTCGAGCTCAGACCGAACGAGTTGTTGAACGAAGCTCCGTCGACCGTCACGTTGTTAAAACGATACGAAGTGCCGGCAAAGTTCTGTCCGCTCGACATCGGGGTCAGTTTGGTGTAGTCGCTCAATGCGCGGCTTGTGGTGGGCAGTTTGTCCATCATGGCTCGCGTGATGATTTCCTGAGCACCCGTGCGGTTGGAGTTGAACACGGGGTTGGCGGTGCCGGTTACAACGACCTCGCCGATCGAAGTACTGTCTTCGTGAAGACGAGCGTTGAATATGGCATCCTCGCCGATCGTCAGATGTACCCCTTCGACTTTTTCGCTATTGTAGCCGAGGTAGCTGAACTCGATGGTGTAGGGGCCGCCGATACGCATGCCGGCCAGGTTGTACTTGCCTTTGATGTCGGTAGCCGTGGCATAGACGGTGCCCGACGGAGTGTGGGTCGCGATGACGGTGGTGCCGACCAACGGGGCGCCGCTGGCGTCGGTCACGTTACCGCTGATGCTCGAAGTCGTCACCTGGGCCGAGACGGCCGTGGCGGCGAAGAGAGCCAACATGGAAAGCAAAAGTTTCTTCATACGCTTTAGAATTTGATGAATGATGTGAATTGAGTTTGTCAAGCGGAAATGGCGGGGCGGATTTGCAGTGTTGCCCTCCTGTATAAAGCCGCAGAAGGACGACTCCTGTTACGGAATCGCCCTCCTGCGGTTATTCGGTTCGTCAGCGGATACCCCCCCCCGATAATTCTGCCGTCGGTTGTACAACGCCTCGCCTCCGATGAAGGATCGGAGTTTGCGGCGGTCCGAACGGCGAAGGAAAATACCCGAAACTTTCATGCTGCAAAGATAGAACAATTATTTGTAAGACGTATGGGAATATGTGCGAATTATCAACAATTTATCGGCAATCGTACGGTAGCGCCCTTTGGCCTGAGGCGAAAACTTCTCCGCGGGGGCAGCGGACGCTCCGGGGCGGGCGGGTCGGCACGTTCCTTGCGGGCGGTGGCGGCGATGTCGTTTCGGGAAAAATACTGGCGA